>NZ_CP041335.1:926991-1235988 GCF_008033135.1 Chitinolyticbacter meiyuanensis | reverse complement strand
CCAAGCCAATCCCGCCCAAAACTATTCCGAAGGCGCACAAGGCACGACTGCCGTCTCTTACAAGCTGGCTGAAGGCAATCAAGGCGAATCGTCCACCCGCACTACCCTTGCCGAGGGCAATCAGGGTGAGTCGTCTACCCGCACGACACTGGCTGAGGGCAACCAAGGCGAATCGTCCACTCGTACGACCCTGGCTGAGGGCAACCAGGGCGAATCGTCCACCCGCACCACCCTCGCCGAAGGGAATCAGGGCGAATCCAACGTCCGTCCCTCTGCAAACGCTTGAGGACGCGCAACACAGCGTTGATAGAACAACAAAAAACCCGCAGCGTGCTGCGGGTTTTTTGTTGTTCACGAGCACGCTGCATCAGACGCGTTTGAACACCAGCGTGCCATTGGTGCCACCAAAACCGAAGGAGTTGGAGATCGCCACGTCGATCTTCATCTCGCGCGCGGCATTGGCCACGTAGTCAAGATCGCAACCGCCCTCGATATCCTGCTCGACGAGGTTGATCGTCGGCGGCGCCACCTGGTTGTGCACGGCAAGGATCGAGTAGACGGCCTCGACGCCACCGGCACCGCCCAGCAAGTGGCCGGTCATCGACTTGGTCGAGTTCACCGCCAGCTTGGCTGCGTGGTCGCCAAAAGCGAGCTTCAGCGCATTGGTCTCGTTGGCATCACCCAGCGGGGTCGAGGTGCCGTGCGCGTTGACGTACTGCACCTGGTCGACGTTGATGCCCGCGTCGCGCAACGCGTTGGTCACGCCACGAGCAGGCCCCTCGGCATTTGGCGCGGTGATGTGGTGCGCATCCGAACTCATGCCGAAACCGGCGAACTCGCAGTAGATCTTGGCGCCACGCTTGACTGCGTGTTCGTACTCTTCCAGCACCAGCACGCCAGCGCCTTCGCCCATCACGAAGCCGTCGCGGCCCTTGTCCCACGGACGGCTGGCAGTCGCCGGATCGTCGTTCCGGGTCGACAGTGCCTTCATCGCAGCAAAACCACCGATACCAAGGCGCGAGATCGCGCCCTCGGCGCCACCAGCCACCATGATGTCCGCATCACCGTACTGGATCATCCGTGCGGCGTCGCCAATCGAATGCGCGCCGGTGGTGCACGCGGAGACGATGCCGTAGCTCGGACCCTGATAACCCTTGAGGATGGTCACATGCCCAGCGATCAAGTTGATCAGCGAGCCGGGAATGAAAAAGGGGCCGATCTTGCGTGGGCCGCCATTGATCAGGTCGACACCAGTCTCCTCGATCAGCGGCAGGCCGCCGATGCCCGAGCCGATGTTCACACCCACGCGGGTCTTGTCGAGGCCAGGCACATCATCAAGGCCGGAATCGGCAATGGCCTGCAACGCGGCCGCGATGCCGTAATGGATGAACAGATCCATACGGCGCGCTTCCTTGGCGCTGATGTACTGGGTGATGTCGAAGCCCTTGACTTCACCAGCGATCTGGCAGGCCATATCGCTTGCATCGAAGCGCGTGATGGTGGCAATGCCGGATTGGCCGTTGAGCAGGTTGGCCCAGCCGGTCGCGACGTCATTGCCGACCGGGGATATGTGGCCCAGACCGGTGACGACGACTCTGCGTTTGGACATGGGAATCTCCGAGGGGTAAGCCAGATGGAACAAGAGCGGCCTGCAGGCCCGAAACAACATGCTGGACCGGCTGGCGGTCCATCATGCGGGATCGATGCTGCACGCCGCTCCAGGCGCGGCCACCAGGGGCGGCCGACGCGGGAATCGCGGAAGGATTACTTGCCCAGGTGAGCGGTGACGTAGTCGATCGCTTGCTGAACCGTGGTGATCTTTTCGGCTTCTTCGTCCGGGATTTCGCACTCGAACTCTTCTTCGAGGGCCATCACGAGTTCAACGGTGTCGAGCGAGTCCGCGCCGAGGTCGTTCACGAACGACGATTCGGTCTTGACGTCGGTTTCCGGCACGCCAAGTTGCTCGGCAACGATTTTCTTCACGCGCTGTTCGATGTTTTCCATGGATTTAACCCAAGCCTTTTTGAGGAATTCAGATAAAAAGCGTCGGCATTGTACCAAAAAAACGGGAGCCGCCAAGCGAGCCCAACCGTCCGTCTGATCCTGCACAACGCGCAGAGTCAGGACCGCACCACCATGGCGCGGATACCCGTCAATTCATGTACATGCCGCCGTTCACGTGCAGCGTCTGCCCGGTGATGTAGCTGGCCTTGTCCGACGCGAGGAAACCCACCGCATCGGCGATTTCCTTCGCCTCGCCCAGCCGGCCCAGTGCAATGCTCTGCACCAGCGCGGCCTTTTGCTCGTCGGGCAGGCCTCGGGTCATGTCGGTATCGATGAAGCCCGGCGCGACCGCGTTGACGGTGACACCGCGCGAGCCGATCTCACGCGCCAGCGACTTGGTAAAGCCAAACAATGCCGCCTTGGCCGCCGAATAATTGGTCTGCCCCGGGTTACCGGTGGCGCCGACCACCGAGGCGATATTGATGATGCGGCCCCAGCGGGCCTTCATCATGCCGCGCAATACTGCCTTGGAGAGCTTGTACACCGGCTTGAGGTTGGTCTCCATGATGGCGTCCCATTCCTCATCCTTCATCCGCATCAACAGATTGTCGCGGGTGATGCCGGCATTGTTCACCAACACGGCAATGGCGCCATGCTGCTTCTCGATGTCGGTCACGATGGCCTCACACGCGCCCTCATCGGTCACGTTGAGCTTGAGGCCAGCGCCCTGCGCGCCCGCCTCCTTCAGATACGCATCAATCGCTTCAGCGCCGGCATCGCTGGTGGCAGTGCCGATCACGATCGCGCCCTGGGCCGCCAGCTCCAGCGCGATGGCCTGGCCGATGCCGCGCGAGGCGCCGGTCACCAGTGCCACTTTTCCTGCAAGACTCATCTTGGTTCCTTGTTCGGACGGTTTCGGAATCACAGCACCGACTTCAGCGCGTCGAACGCGGCAAGGTCGGTGAGCGGAATATGCTGCGCGCCGTCTGCGATGCGCTTGTTGAGGCCGACCAGCACCTTGCCCGGACCACATTCGGCGATCACGCTGGCGCCGTCGGCGGCCATCTGCTGCACCGTCTCGACCCAGCGTACTGGTTGATACAGCTGGCGCGTCAGCGCGTCGCGGATCTGCGCCGCGTCGGTGTAGGCAGCAACATCGGCATTGTGGATCACCGGGAATTCGGGTGCGGCGACAGCAATCCCCGCCAGCGCAGCGGCGAGCTGCTCGGCGGCCGGCTTCATCAATGCGCAATGCGAGGGTACCGACACCGGCAGCGGCAGTGCGCGCTTGGCACCCTGCTCCTTGCACAACGCCATCGCCCGTTCGACCGCGGCCTTGTTGCCGGCAATCACCACCTGGCCGGCGGAATTGAAGTTCACGGCCTCGACCACCTCGCCTTCGGCCGCCTGGGCACAGGCCGCAACGATCACCTCATCCGGCAGACCCAGGATCGCCGCCATGGCCCCGACACCTTCCGGCACGGCACTTTGCATCGCCTCGGCGCGCAGGCGCACCAGCTTCACCGCGTCGGTGAAGGCAATGCTGCCGGCAGCGGCCAGCGCCGTGTATTCCCCCAGCGAATGGCCAGCTGCCAACGCAGGCTGCACACCACCGTTGGCCCGCCAGGCACGGAACACGGCGATGCCAGCGGTCAGCATCAGCGGCTGGGTATTCACCGTGGCATTGATGACGGCCGTATCAGCGCCTTCGTCGCACATTGCCCATAGATCCTGGCCGAGTGCATCGCTGGCTTCCTCGAAGGTCTGCCGCACCGAGGCATCGCCCGCAAAGCCTTTCATCATGCCCAGCGATTGCGAGCCCTGGCCCGGAAACACGAATGCGAGAGACATGGTCGCTCCTTGAAACAATCGTTTGAAATCAAAAACGGCGCCTGGGCGCCGTTTCCATCAATACTTCAGCAACACCGAACCCCAGGCGAAGCCGCCACCTATGCCTTCCAGCAGCAGCGTCTGCCCAGGCTGGATGCGGCCGCTCTTCACGCCCTCGTCGAGCGCCAGCGGGATCGAAGCGGCGGACGTGTTACCGTGCTTGTCGACGGTGACGATAACCTGCTCCATCGGCAGCTGCAGATGCTTGGCAGTCGATTCGATGATGCGCAGATTGGCCTGGTGCGGCACCAGCCAGTCGATGTCGGATTTCTCCAGCCCCGCGGCGGCCAGCGTCTGCTCGGCCACATCGGCCAGCGCGCGCACCGCGAACTTGAAGACGGCGTTGCCTTCCATATAGATCCACGGATTGCCGTCGACAGCGCCCTGCTTCACCCTGCCCTCGGCCTTGAGGATGCCGTTGTAGCGGCCGTCGGCATGCAGCTGCGCATGCAGGATGCCTGGCTCGTCGGAGGCCTTGAGTACCACGGCGCCGGCGCCATCGCCAAACAGCACGCAGGTTGCACGGTCTTCCCAGTTGATCAGGTTCGACAGCTTCTCGGCACCGACCACGACAGCGCACTTGGCCACGCCACTCTTGATCATGGCGTTGGCGGTCGCCAGCGCGTATACGAAGCCAGCACACACTGCCTGCACATCGAACGCCGGGAAGCCGTGTACGCCGAGGCGTTCCTGCAGCAGGCAGGCGGTCGATGGGAAAATATTGTCGGGGGTGGTGGTGGCGACAATCAGCAGATCAACCTCCTCGCGCGCCACGCCGGCCGATTCGAGCGCGCGCTCGATGGCGATCAGCGCAAGATCGGAGGTGAGCTGCTCGGGCTGCGCAATATGGCGCTGGCGGATGCCGGTACGGCTGGCGATCCACTCGTCGCTGGTGTCGATCCGTTGGGCAAGATCGTTGTTGGTGACGATCTGTTCGGGCAGGTAGGAGCCGGTACCGACGATGCGGGCGTACATGATGCGGGCCTCGGAATGGGTTAGTGCGCGGACTGCGGGGCTTCGTGGACGGCGAGCTGCTGCTGCACCAGCTCGGCGGTGCGCTGCGCCACACCGGCACGCGCCTCGTCGACCGCCTGCTTGAGCGCCCAGTAGAACGCCAGCCGGTCGGCGCTGCCGTGGCTTTTTACCACAATCCCGTTCAACCCGAGCAACGATGCGCCGTTGAAGCGGCGCGGATCGACCCGCTTCTTGAAGCGGCCGAGCACCGGCCAGGCCAGGCCCGCCAGCGCCTTGGTCCACCACGAGCGCACGAATTCCTGCTTGAGGAAATCGGCCAACATCTTGGCCAAACCTTCGGACGACTTCAGCGCCACATTGCCGGTGAAGCCATCGGTGGCGATGACATCCACCACGCCGCTGAAGAGATCGTTGCCCTCGACATTGCCCTGGAAGTTCAGCTTGGACGCGCGCAGCAACTCTGCGGCCTGCTTGGCGAGCTCGTTGCCCTTGATGTCTTCCTCGCCGACATTCAAGAGGCCCACGGTGGGACGCGGCTTGTGTTTCACCGCCGACACCAGCGCGGCGCCCATCACGGCGAACTGCAGCAGATGCTCGGGCGTGCAGTCAACGTTGGCGCCCAGATCCAGCACACAGGTCTCGCTGCCGGTACGCGACGGCATCATGCGCGCAATGGCCGGACGCTCGATGCCGCGAATCGTCTTGAGCACGAAGCGCGCCGTGGCCATCAGGGCCCCGGTATTGCCGGCGGACACGCAAGCGCTGGCCTCGCCGGACTTCACGAGGTTGATCGCCACGCGCATCGACGAATCCTTCTTGTTCTTCAGCGCGGATTGCGGCGCTTCGTCCATCGCGACTACTTCGGTCGCGGCATGGATGCGCAGGCGCGGGCCGCATTGCTTGCGGCTGGCCTTGAGTTCGGCCTCGATCGCGTCGGGCAGGCCGACGAGCACGACATTGACGTCGGGATGGTCGTCGAGAAAACGCAGCACGGCGGGCACGGTCACGTGGGTGCCGTGATCGCCACCCATCGCGTCGACCGCTACGGTGATATCCATGGAATGCCTGGTGGGGTTGTCCAGAATGGCGAACGGCGCAAACAGGGGTCTCCTGAGTGCGCCGTTTTCATAACCGATTGGTTATGCAGCGATTATTACTCGCCCTTGGCCTTGAGCACGCGACGGCCACGGTAGAAGCCGTTCGGGCTGATGTGGTGACGCAGGTGCGCTTCGCCGGTGGTCGGCTCGACGGCCAGCGCCGGGGCGGTCAGGAAGTCGTGGGCGCGGTGCATGCCACGCTTGGACGGGGACTTTTTGTTCTGTTGAACGGCCATGGTAAAGCTCCTTGAAAACCAGTTTCAGTTCAGTTATTCCGCTTTCCTGGTTTTCAAACCTGCCAGGACAGCAAACGGATTCGGTTTGGCCGCTACCAACGCGGCCTCGCTATCGCCACCGCACGCGGCATGACGCGGCGCCAGCGGCAACGACAACAGCACTTCGTCCTCGATCAGCACGTCGACATCAAGCTCGGGCTCGATCAGCATGCCTTCGAGGTCTTCGTCGACGCCTTCCGCATCATCGAGACTTTCCTCGTCGGCAAACTGGGTCAGTACCGCCTCGCGCTCCAGCTGCCAAGCCATCGGCTTCAGGCAACGCTGACACGTGAGGTTGAACTCGCCGGTGAGCGACAACACCAGGTACGGTCGCTGATACCGATCCACCCCGCCGACCAACCGCCAATTCACGGCACCAGCCTGATCGGCCAGTTGATCTGCAAGGCGCGACAGCGCCGCCGCCTCGATCGACCCCTCGAGCGACTGTTTCTCCTTGGCGAATTCGGCGCTATGGATGACGGCCATACTCTGAGCGGACGAAGCAATAAACCGCGCATGATACAATCGCCCACCTTGCGCTGTCAAAGCTTTTGATCGCCTGTTGCCCAGGCAAAAAACCATGGAAAAACAAACGACTTCGCCGCAGCTGGTGCTCGCCTCCACCTCGCGCTACCGCAAGGATTTGCTGGCCCGGCTCGGCCTGGCCTTCGACTGCGCCGCACCCGGCGTCGACGAGACGCCCCAGCCCGGCGAAACCGCCAGCGCCACCAGCCTGCGCTTGGCAATCGCCAAAGCCGAAGCACTGGCGCCGCGCTTTCCCGGCGCACTGTTGATCGGTTCGGACCAGGTAGCACTGCTCGACGGCACACAACTCGGCAAGCCGGGCAGCCATGAGCAAGCGGCGGCACAGCTCACAGCAATGCGCGGGCGCGACATCGTGTTCCACACCGCCGTTGCCCTGCACAACAGCAGCACCGGCCAGACACGCCGTCACATCGATATCACCACGGTGACGATGCGCGACTACAGCGATGCCGAGATCGAGGCCTATCTGCGCCGCGAGCAGCCGTACGACTGCGCGGGCAGTGCCAAGGTCGAGGGCCTGGGCAGCGTGATGATCACCGCCATCGCCAATCGCGACCCATCCGCCATCATCGGCCTACCGCTGCTGGCGCTGTGCGAGATGCTGCGCGCCGAAGGAGTGGCCTTGCTGTGATGACCGGAACGCTCTACCTGATCCCGACCCCGCTCGGCGGCGATACGCTCAATGATGTCCTGCCGCCGGATGTTGTCGGCATTGCGCAGCAGCTGACTCATTTCGTGGTCGAGAATGCCAAGACCGCACGCGCGCACCTGAAGCAGTTCGGCACGCCGCACGAACTACGCAGTCTTTGGATGCGCGAACTGAACGAGCACAGCAAGGACAGCGAACTTGCTGAACTGCTGGCCCCACTGTTGCAGGGTCACGATATTGGCCTGATGAGCGAAGCCGGCTGCCCTGGCGTGGCCGACCCCGGTGCCAACCTGGTCCGACTGGCGCATCAGCATGGAATCACCGTGGCGCCGTTGGTTGGGCCATCGAGCATCCTGCTGGCGCTGATGGCCTCGGGCGCCAATGGTCAGAAGTTCCGCTTCAATGGCTACCTGCCGGCACAGGAACCAGCGCGCAGCGAAGCGATTCGCCGGTTGGAGCAGGATTCGGTCAAGTACGGCCAGGCAGAACTCTTCATCGAAACGCCGTACCGCAACGATGCGCTGCTCACGGCGCTGCTGGCGAACTGTCGACCCGGCACGGCGCTGACCATCGCCTGCGGGCTGACCACCGCCCAGCAAGGCGTGGTCACTCACACCGTGAACGAATGGAAGCAACGAGCAAGGCCCGAAATCAACAAGCGCCCCACCGTGTTCGTGCTCTACGCCCGCTAGCGCATCCGCTCAAGCCGCGCGGCGGCCACCGCCAAGCTTGTCGTAGAGGGTGCAGTGGATGGCGTTGCGCATGCTGTGCGCGCGGTAGAGCGAAAAGGCGCCGGGACGCTGGCGCAGCAGCTCGGCCAAGCCGCGGTCAAGCTGTTCAAGCTCGGCAACGGTCAGCTCCCGCAACCAGTCATAGGGCGCGGCACCGAATAAGGGAGGCTTCATGAGGCTTCCTTGATCATTCCGGGATCGGATGCTGGGCCTTCCTTTTTAAATCACAAATGTTCGTATTGCATGACCGCCACCATCCGGCACCGATGGGTGGCCTCCGCATCGCCGATGTCGTTCGTGGCCATGCCAGCCGCCGCGCCGGGCGCGATTCACCGTAGAATGCAGGAACCCGATCACCCGAGCCGAGACCCCATGAGCCGCTACTGGAGCCCCGTCGTTCACACGCTGACCCCCTATGTGCCGGGCGAGCAGCCGAAGATCAACAACCTGATCAAGCTCAATACCAACGAAAACCCCTACGGCCCCTCGCCCAAGGTGCTGACCGCCATTCGCGACGCCAACAGCGATGCGCTGCGGCTCTACCCCGATCCCAATGCGGACGCGCTCAAGGCCACCGTCGCCCGCTATCACGGCGTGAAGCACGAACAGGTTTTCGTCGGCAACGGCTCGGACGAAGTCCTGGCGCACGCTTTCTGCGCGTTGCTCAAGCAGGAGAAGCCGCTCTACTTCCCGGACATCAGCTACAGCTTCTACCCGGTGTATTGCGACCTCTACGGCATTGCAGCGGTGACGCCGGCGCTGACCGACAGCTTCGAGATCGATCTTGCCGCCTATGGCGGTGCCGGCGCCATCATCTTCCCCAACCCGAATGCGCCGACCGGGCGACTACTGGCCCTGGAGGCGATCCACACCCTGCTTGCCCGGCTGCCCGACGTGCCGGTCGTGGTCGATGAAGCCTATATCGATTTCGGCGGCGAAAGCGCCGTGGCGCTGGTCGAGCGCCACCCCAACCTGCTGGTCGTGTGCACGCTATCGAAATCCCGCTCGCTGGCCGGCCTGCGTGTTGGTTATGCCATCGGCGATGCCGCACTGATCGAGGGGCTGGAGCGGGTGAAGAACAGCTTCAACTCCTACCCGCTCGACCGTTTGGCGCAGGCAGGGGCGATCGCCTCGTTCGAGGACGAAGCCTACTTCCAGGAAACCCGCGCCAAGGTGATCGCCAGCCGCGAGTGGCTGATCGAGGATCTGCAGGAACTGGGCTTCGAAGTTCTGCCGAGCGCGGCCAACTTCGTGTTCGCCCGCCATCCTGGCCACGATGCCGCCACGCTGGCCGCTGGCCTGCGCGCGCGCGCGGTATTGGTGCGCCACTTCAAGCTGCCGCGCATCGACCAGTTCCTGCGCATCTCGATCGGCACCGATGCCGAGTGCGAGGCACTGGTGAAGGCGCTGGCCGAAATCATCCGCCCGTGACCGGGAACGGCCATCAACAAAAAAGCCACCGTGACGGTGGCTTTTTTCATGCCGTGACGCGCCGGATCAGTCGCACAGCCTGACCTTGGCCACCACCTGGTTGCCACAGCCCTGGTATTCGACCGAATCGAACGACAACATACGCGCCATCGAGATGCCGCGACCGTGCGGATCGAAAGCGCGCTCCGGCGAGAATTCGAGGAACGGCTTCCAGTCGAAGCCATCGCCCTCGTCGGTGATGACGAAGGTGGCGAGCGCCTCATCACGACTGAACAGCACGGTCACCTTGCGCTCGGTGAATTCGTCATGCGCCAGCCGCGACTCGACTTCATCCTGCCAGCGCCCCTGCTGCAGCAGGCGGGTCTTCTCGCCGTAGCTGATCCCCAGGTTGCCGTGCTCGACGGCGTTCACCAGCAGCTCGGACAATCCCAGCGCCACACGTTGCGGCTCCGGGCAGGCCTGCGACAGCAACAGCGTGAGCTGCCGCGCCTCCTGCAGGGTGCGGAAATGGAATTCGCCACGCCGCAGCAGCTGGTAGCAGCTGGCCTGCTCCGCCAGTTGCGACTCCAGCTGCTGGCGCTCGCGACGCGAACCGACCGCGGCGGCGATGATGGCCAGCAGCATGTCGCGCTGGAACGGCTTGATCAGGTAGTAGTAGGCGCCTGCAGCCAAGCCTTCGCGCACATTCTCGGCGGCACCGACCGCGGTCTGCATGATGACCGGGACTTCAGCGAGCTCGGGCTGCTGCTTCACCCGCGCCAGCAAGGCCATGCCGTCCATGCGCGGCATCATGCGGTCGAGCAGGATGGCGTCGAAATGCTGGTCGCGCGCGAGTACATCCCAGGCAATTTCGCCGTCTTCAGCGGTTTCCACGAGATAGCCGGCGTCGAGGAGATGCTCACTCAGGATTTCCAGGTTGAACGGCTCGTCGTCGACGACCAGCACGCGCCCCTTGGTTTGCTCCCCCGACATGACCTCTCCTCGCCATTTGCTAAACGCACTATAGCGTTAGCCGGAATCGAGCAAAAGCGTTTGATGATGTGCCGTTGCGCGAACTCAAACCGCTTGCGGCAACGCGGCGTAAAGCGCCGCGAATTCCTGCGCGAGCTTGTGGCGGGCATCAAGCCAGGCCAGCGGGGTGGCCCGCTCGTGCGATTCACGCACCTTGACCGAGCTCGACAGGTAAACCGGCAACACCGGCAGCTGCTGCGCCACCAGTTCGTCGACCAGCTGGCGCGGCAGGCTGGCGCGTGGCTGGAACTGGTTGACGACGATGCCTTCGACCGTGAGCGCGGCATTGTGATCGGCCCTGATTTCGTCAACCCGGGCCAGCAGGCCCAGCAAGGCTTCGCGCGAGAACGCATCGCAGTCGAATGGAATCAGGCAGCTGTCTGCAGCGATCAGCGCGGAGAGCGTAAAGAAGTTGAGCGCGGGCGGCGTATCGATCCAGACCTCGTCGAACGCATCGGCAAGCTCGGCCAGCGACTCCTTGAGCTTGTAGATCTTGTAGCGCGCCTCGAGCTTGGCCTGCTGCTCGGCAATGGCCGGGTGCGAGGCGATCAGGCTCAGCCCCTCGAACGGCGTGGCGTGCACGAACGCCGCAGTCGGCTTGGCATAGAGACTGAAGTTGAGTACCTGATCGAAGAAGGCATCGAGCGCCGGGCTGATCGTCTTTGCCGCATCACCGAGCAGGTAGTGACTGGCATTGCCCTGCGGATCGAGGTCAACCACCAGCACGCGCTGGCCCGCAGCCGCCGCAGCTGCCGCGAGGTTGACCACGATGGTCGATTTGCCGACCCCGCCCTTCTGGTTGAACACCACCCGCTTGCGCATCCGCCTCTCCAATGCTGCATCGCAATATCTCGCAGCACTATAGCAGCTTTCCGCGCTGCCATCCCATACGCATGAACGGCGACGATCGACGAAGTTCCCGGAAAAAGTCACGATATCGCTCGGTAACTTGTCCACTCCGAGGGGAAGGCAGCCTCCGTACACTGCGCAGCAATGGCCGGCAGATGCCTGTCCATCCCAGCTCTACAAAGGAGACCAGACCATGAAGAAGCTCAAGCTCACCCCAATCGCCGTCGCCCTGCTGCTCGGCGCCGGCCTCGCCCATGCCGATGTCTATATCGATGGTTCGTTCGACGGTGGCGTGAACGTCAACGACATGGGCGACCAGACCGAGTCCCATGTGAACTACAACGCCACCATCGGCATTGGTGGCAGCGACCAGCTCGATGCCGGCGGCAAGGTGAAATGGCGCCTCGAACAAGGCATCAGCAATGAAAACCTGCTGAGCGACGGCGGCGACAATGCCGACGGCGCGGCCAGTTTCGGTGGTCGTGAAGCGTGGATCGGTTACGAAAGCGAAGCCGGCACGGTACGCCTGGGCAAGATGAAGTCGCCGCTGTTCGAAGCGCTCGACAACCGCTACGGTGACACCGGCGCCAAGTTCCTGCTTTCCGAATACGGCCTGGGCCAGAACTACCGTCCGGGCAGCGCCATCCGTTACGACAGCCCGAACTTCAGCGGCTTCAGCTTCTCCGGCCTGTATGACCTCGACAGCGGCACCAGCGATCACTACGGCTACGATCTGGCCGCACGCTACGCCCAAGGCGGTTTCTTCGTCGACGGCGCCTACCAGAATCGCAAGAACGCCGATGGCAGCGACGACATCACCGTCGGCAACGTCAACGAGTTCGACAGTGAAAACTGGTACGTCGCCACCGGCTATCAATTCCAGAACGGCTTCGGTGTAAACGGCGGCTACAAGGCGATGGAATACACGCCCACCGGTGCGAGCAAGGTCGACCAGGACCTGTGGTTTGCCCAGGGCAGCTATACCGCCGGCAAGCACGGCGCTTACCTGACCTACGCCCAGCTCGGCGACAAGGCCGACGTGAGCGATTCCGGCGCCCAATCGATGGCCGCACGCTACAACTACAGCCTGTCCAAGCAATCGACCGCCTACGTGGAAGGCCGCTATGTCTGGAACGAAGACAACGCCAGCTACGGCCCGACCAACAATGTGTTCGAGTATGTGGGCGCACCGGGCGAGAACACTGGCCGCCTGATGGCCGGCCTCAAGACCCGCTTCTGAGCAAGCTGATCTGCAACAAAAACGGCGCCTACGGGCGCCGTTTTTGCGTGGGGCGACTTGAAAACCCTGCCGCCAACCCCACTATTCGAGCTCGATCTTCCCCTGCCCCACGTTTTGGAGGTTGTTGAGCAATGAGCAAGGAAACCCTGGGCTTCCAGACCGAGGTGAAGCAGCTGCTCCACCTGATGATCCACGCGCTGTATTCCAACAAGGAAATCTTCCTGCGCGAACTGGTTTCGAACGCGTCGGACGCCTGCGACAAGCTGCGCTTCGAGGCGATCAACAACGGCACGCTGTACGAAGGCGACGGTGAACTGAAGATCCTGCTGTCGTTCGACAAGGACGCGCGCACCATCACCATCGTCGACAACGGCATCGGCATGCGTCGCGACGAGGTGATCGCCAATATCGGCACCATCGCCCGCTCCGGCACCAAGGAATTCTTCAGCCAGCTCACCGGTGATTCTGCCAAGGATTCGCACCTGATCGGCCAGTTCGGTGTCGGCTTCTACTCGGCCTTCATCATTGCCGACAAGGTCACGCTGACCACTCGCCGCGCTGGCGAAACCGACGCCGTGCGCTGGGAATCCACCGGCGACGGCGAATTCACCATTGAAAGCGTCGAGAAGGCCAGCCGCGGCACCGAGATCGTGCTGCACCTGAAGGAAGGCGAGGACGAGTTCCTCAACGACTGGCGACTGCGCTCCATCATCACCAAGTATTCGGACCACATCAGCCTGCCCATCCTGATGAAGAAGCGGCCCGAGTACGACGACGAAGGCAAGGAAATTGCCAGCGACGAACTCGAAGCGGTGAATCAGGCCAATGCGCTGTGGACCCGCAACAAGGGCGACATCAGTGACGAGCAGTACAAGGAATTCTACAAGCACGTCGCCCACGATTTCGACGAGCCGCTGGCGTGGAGCCACGCCCGCATCGAAGGCCGCCAGGAATACACCGAGCTGCTCTACATCCCCAAGCGCGCGCCGTTCGATCTGTACGACCGTGATCGCCGCCACGGCGTGAAGCTCTACGTGAAGCGCGTGTTCATCCTGGAAGACCACGACAAGCTGATGCCGCAGTACCTGCGCTTCGTGCGCGGCGTGATCGATTCCAACGACCTGCCGCTCAACGTCTCGCGCGAGATCCTGCAGCAATCGAAGGATGTGGACACCATCAAGTCCGGCTGCGTGAAGAAGGTGCTGGGCCTCTTGGAAGACCTCGGCGAAAACCGCAAGGACGACTACGCCGTATTCTGGAAGGAATTCGGCAAGGTGCTGAAGGAAGGCGTCGGCGAGGATGCCGCCAACAAGGAACGCATCGCTGGCCTGCTGCGCTTCGCCTCCACCCACAACGAGGACGACGCGCAGGACGTGAGCCTGGCCGACTACATCGGCCGGATGAAGGAAGGCCAGGACAAGATCTACTACATCACCGCCGAGACCCACGCCGCCGCGCGCAACAGTCCGCACCTGGAAGTGTTCAAGAAGAAGGGCATCGAGGTGCTGCTGCTGTCCGACCGCGTGGACGAGTGGACGATCTCGGGCCTGACCGAGTTCAAGGAGAAGAAGCTGCAGTCGGTCGCCAAGGGCGAGCTCGACCTGTCGGCCTTCGACGACGAGGCGGAGAAGCGGCAGCAGGAAGCAGCCGCCGAGGAACTGAAGGACGTGGTCGAATCGATCAAGACCGCGCTCGGCGACAAGGTGAAGGACGTGCGCGTCACCAGCCGCCTCACCGACAGTCCCGCCTGCCTCGTGGTCGAGAACTTCGACATGAGTGGCAACCTGGAACGACTGCTCAAATCGGTCGGCCAGGACGTGCAAGGCACCAAGCCCATCCTGGAGATCAACCCGGATCACCTGCTGGTGAAGAAGCTCAAGGCAGAGACTGGCGGCGTGCGTTTTGGCGACTGGACGCAGATCCTGTTCGACCAGGCGCTGCTCGCCGAAGGTGCCCAGCTGGATGACCCGGCCGGCTTCGTCAAGCGGCTCAACGGCCTGATGCTGGACATGGCGGCCTGACCACGTCGCAGGTAAAGCAGAAAGCCGCCCTCGGGCGGCTTTCTGCTGTCTACTCACTCAATGTTGGCGAGTCACCCGATCGAGCTGCTGCATCGATCCATCCAGCGTCGCCACCGCCTGGGCAATCTGGTCGCTGGCATCGCGGGCGGCGGCCAGATCCTGCCGCAGCCGCTCGATGTCATTCGCCAAGCCGGCGCAATGCCGGGCCTGTTCCGCCTCGTTGTGCGCCACCTCGCCGGTACGCGCCGTCAGCGTGCTGGCTGCGGTGATGATGGCAGCTAGCCTGGCATCGGCTTCGGCCACGCTCTCCTTGCTCTGCTGCAGCCACCCCGCACCACTACGCATCGCCTCGACCGCATCGCGCGTGCCGGCAACGATGCTGCCGATCTTGCCCTCGATCTCGCGGGTAGCACCGCCGGTACGCTCGGCCAGCTTGCGCACCTCGTCCGCCACCACCGCGAAGCCGCGGCCGGCCTCGCCGGCACGCGCCGCCTCGATCGCGGCATTGAGCGCCAACAGGTTGGTCTGCCCGGCAATATCGCGGATCACCTGCACGATGTGGCCGATCTCGTCGTTACGCTGGCCCAGTGCCTCGATGCGCTCGGCCGAATGCGCGACCACCCGCGTCGCGTCGTCGAGGTGATCGCGCGTGCCACGCATGGCTGCGCCCCCATCATCGGCCAGCCGCCCGGCCTCGCCCGCCGTTGCCGCGGCCTCGCCGGTAAGGCTGGCGTTGCCCCGGCTCATGCCTGCCACACCTTGCACCACGTCAGCCATGCGCTCGACCTGCGAGGCCTGGTGGTGGATGGTGGCGTTCACCGCACGGGCACTACCGGCAATCTGTGCCGACTGCGCCGATGCCGTGCCGACCGCCGCGGTGATCTGCGCCAGCAGCGCCTGCATCGCCACACGATGTTGTTCGGCCTCACCGCGCGCCCGCTCGGTCCGCGCGAGGCTCGCCTGCTTGCCACTTTCGAACATCCAGCCCAGCGCGAACATCACCAGCGTCAACCCGATCAGCGAGCGGGTGACAAGGCCGACATGGTGCTCCGGCCCGAGCGGGCTGCGTGGCAGCACCCAGCCCTGCGCATGGGCCATGGCAAACAGCACGATGGCGACGAGGCTCAGCACGCTCCAGCACACGCCGTCGCGCTTGCCGCCGATGAAGGTGGCCGCCACCGGCAGCAGCAAAAACCACGGCGCCGACGACGACTCGATGCCGCCGTTGACGAGGCACATCCACACCACCATGCCGTAGAAGCTGGCGATCAGGCATTCGCGCGCCAGCGCCAGCACGCCGGTCAGCCGCAACAGCAGCGCCGACAGCAGCATGGCGCCACCCGCCGCCAGGATGCCCCAGCCCATCGCAGCGTGGCCCAGCTTGAAGTAGTTGACCGAGAACACCGGCACCAGCAATGCCGCCAGCAGCGCCGCGCCCACCACGTTGCGGGCACGGCTGTACGCCAGCGCCTCGGCCCGCACGCCATCGGGAATGAACCATTCGATCAGACCGCGCCAGATATCGCCCATATTGCCGCCCCCGTTTCGCCGAGTTTAGTCCGGCATGACGGCGGGCTGAATCAGGGTTGCACACGATGCAGGCGTTTTGATGCGAGTTTGATCCAACCGCTTGTCCGCTTCCGCGTGCGGGCGGACAATCGCAGCCTGACTCGGGGTGCCCCGCCATTCATCCAGGCGCGGGCTGAGATACACCCGCATCACCTGATCCGGATCATGCCGGCGTAGGGAAGTCCAGAGGGCTTGCCTGTGCCAAGGAGCCCTTCATGACCACGCCGCAAACACTGCCGCTCGCCATCGTCGCCGACGAACTGGAGCGGCTGCGTACCGAACACCCGCTCACCCATGTGCTTACCAACGAGGTGGTGCAGGAAATCACCGCCAACGTGCTGCTGGCCGTTGGCGCCGCGCCCGCGATGATCGTCGCACGCGAGGAGGCGGCCGCCTTCGCCGCGCTGTCCGGCGCCGTGCTGGTCAACGTCGGCACGCTCTACCCCGAACGGCTCGCCGCGATGCGCGATGCAGTGACTGCCGCCAACGCCGCCGGCGTGCCCTGGACGCTGGACCCGGTCGCCGTCGGCGTGCTCGACTACCGCACCGACGCCTGCCGTGAGCTGATCACGCTGCGGCCCACGGCCATCCGCGGCAATGCCTCCGAAATCCTGGCGCTGGCGGGCTTTGGCGCCTCGGGCCGCGGCGTGGACAGCACCACCGGCTCACAGACTGCGCTGGCCGCCGCCGAGCAACTGGCGCGCGATACCGGCGCCATCGTCGCCGTCACCGGCGAAACCGACTACATCACCGATGGCGAGCAGAGCTGGGCCACGCCATGGGGCCACCCCATCATGACGCGTGTGGTCGGCACCGGCTGCGCGCTTTCCGCGCTCGTCGCCGCCTTCACCGCGCACGCACCCGAGCGGCTGAACGCGGTGGCCGCCGCCTGCGCGGTGGCCGGTATCTGCGGCGAACGTGCCGAATCGGCGTGCGACGGCCCGGGTTCGTTCAAGATGGCCTTCCTCGATGCGCTCTATCAGATCAGCCCCAAACAGCTGCGGGAGTGGCAACCATGAGGCTGGACCTGTCGCTGTACCTGGTGCTCGATCCGGACCTGTGTGGTGGGCCGGAGGGCATGATCCACACCGCCCGCATTGCCGCCGAGTGCGGCGCCACCGTGGTGCAACTGCGCGCGCCCAAGTGGAAGAAGCGGCTGTGGCTGGAAACCGCCACCGTGCTCAAGGCCGTGCTCGACCCGCTGGGCGTGCCGCTGATCATCAACGATCACGTCGATGTCGCGCTGGCCGTCGATGCCGCCGGCGTCCATGTCGGCCAGGCCGATTTGCCCATCGCCGCGGTACGGCGCCTCGTCGGGCCGAACAAGATCGTCGGGCTGTCGGCATCCAATGCCGCCCAGCTCGCCGACGCACCGACCGCACTGGCCGATTATCTCGGCGTCGGCCCGGTCTACCCCACCGGCACCAAGCTCGACGCCTCGCCGGTGATTGGGCTGCCGCATTTCGCCGAGCTGATGGCAGCCAGACCGCTGCCGGTGGTTGCCATTGGTGGCATCAAGCAAGGCGGCGCGGCACCCATCATTGCGGCTGGTGCCGACGGCGTGGCTGTCGTTTCAGCCATCTGCGGCCAAGCCGACATCGCCGCAGCCACCACCACGCTGCTGCAGGAAATCGAAGGAGCCCGCGCATGATCGCCCACGCCCTCACCATTGCCGGTTCGGATTCGGGCGGCGGCGCCGGCATCCAGGCGGACCTGAAGACCTTTTCCGCGCTCCGCGCCTACGGCATGAGCGTGCTGACCGCGCTGACCGCGCAGAACACCCAGGGCGTGACTGCCGTGCACCCGGTGCCACCGGATTTCGTCGCAGCGCAGCTCGATGCGGTGTTTGCCGACATCCGCGTCGATGCGGTCAAGCTCGGCATGCTGGCCAATGCAGAGATCGTGCACGCCGTGGCCGACGGCCTCGTCCGCCATCGCCCGACCCACGTGGTGCTGGATACCGTGATGATCGCCAAGGGCGGCCATCCGCTGCTGGCACCGGAAGCCGTCTCTGCGATCCGCGAGCGGCTGTTGCCGCTGGCCTCGCTGATCACGCCCAACCTGCCCGAAGCCGCCGCCCTGCTCGGCTGCGACATCGCCAGCAATGAGGCCGAGATGCGCGAACAGGGCCATGCCTTGCTGGCCGCTGGCGCACAGGCAGTGCTGATGAAAGGGGGGCACCTGGGCGGCGAGGAAAGCCCCGACTGGCTGGTGACGCCAGCCGGCGAAACACGCTACGCCAAGGTGCGGGTCGCCACCCGCCACACCCACGGCACCGGCTGCACGCTATCGGCTGCGCTTGCCGCACTGCGGCCGCGCCACGCCGATTGGCCCGCCACGGTGGCCGCAGCGCGCGACTACCTGCAGGCAGCGCTCGGTGCGGCGGACCGGCTCGACGTCGGCCACGGCATCGGCCCGGTCCACCACTTTCACGCCTGGTGGTGATTCAGGCCGGCACTGCCCGCCGCTGACGCGCTGGCGCGAAATCGAGCTCGGCCGCCAAGGCGGTACCAAACCCCGCGTCCAGCGCCATCGCCTGTTCGAGCACGGCCAGCACCACCTCGCGCTCGGCGACGCGGCGCAAGCCGGCGGCCATGTTGCGTAACAAGCGTTGCTGACCCGGCGCATCCATCCCGGCCAGCACCTGCCGGCCCGGCAATGCCGCTGCCGGCGACAGCGCAACGATGCCCGGCACGGTGCTCGCGGCATCGAGCAAGGCGGGCGGGCCGGCATGCGCGGGCAGGTCGTCGAGCTCGATCACGCCCAGATCCTGCCATTGCGCCTGCGGCTCAGGCTGGGCCGCACCGGCCGCAGCCTGCAAACGCCAGCGCGGCGTGTGTCCAAGCGCGATCCGCCGGCCAAAGTGCCACGCCTGCATGCCGGCGGCCTCGGTCCAATGCGCAGTCTGGCAGGCGGCAAGCCGCAACCAGACCGGATGACTGCGGCCCGCCGCGTCGACGAGGCCATACGGCCGTGCCGCGTACACGGTGAGCTGGCTGTAGCAACCCGGCAGGCCCGGCGCTGCCAGCAGCGGCAGCAGGCTGGGGAGCACATCCGGTTGTCGCGCAGCCAGCGCCCAGCTGCTGCCAGCCAGGTGGCCCGACCAG
Organism: Chitinolyticbacter meiyuanensis; assembly: GCF_008033135.1. Taxonomy (NCBI): domain Bacteria; kingdom Pseudomonadati; phylum Pseudomonadota; class Betaproteobacteria; order Neisseriales; family Chitinibacteraceae; genus Chitinolyticbacter; species Chitinolyticbacter meiyuanensis. The sequence goes on along the minus strand of NZ_CP041335.1, from coordinate 1,216,593 downwards.
CCAGCCGGCCAGCGCACGGGCGCCGGCAGATCCAGCCCGTCGAGTTGCCAGGGGCCATCCTCGGTATGGAAATGCAGCACGAACATGAACGGGGTACGCCCGATCACCGGCGATCCACCCACTTCGCCGAACTGCAGGTGGACCGCGGTCTGCCAGCCGCGGCCCTGGAACAGCCGGGCAACGCACGGCGGCTTCGGCGTGGCACTGACAATGAAGCGCCCCCAGGCCGCATGGCGGGGGGCAACGGGAGGGTGCTCGAACTGATGGGGATCGTGGCGGCGCATGCTCGCTCCGGGCATCAGCAAGGCGGCCCGTGGCCGCCTTGCTCAGACGAGGATGGATCAGACCCGCGCGCGGCAGGCCCGGTCCACTACGGTCAGCCGGCCTTGACGGTCAGCGCGCTCTTCACGTCCTTCACGCCTTCGACGCCAGCAGCGATTTCGATGGCGCGCACACCGGCATCGGGCGTATCGACGTTACCGGACAGCAGCACCACGCCGTTTTCGGTCGTAACCTTCACGTCCAGCGCCGACACCTGCTTGTCGGAAGCCAGCGCAGCCTTCACCTTGGTGGTGATGGTCGCGTCGTCGATATAGGCCGCGACCGATTCGGTCGAGGTCTTGGTATCGGCGGTGTCGGCCGCGATCACCGGCGCAATGGTGACCGACGAAAAAGCCAGGGCAGCAAGACCGCGGGCGAGCAGTTGGTTGATCTTCATGGTGTTCTCCTTTGTGTATTTGGCAGCAAGTCCAGGCTTGCCCCAAGTTACTTGCAAGCAGCGTGCCAGCAAGGAGAAACCCAATGAAAAACAGGCGGTTGCGCGAAATGCGCCGCAGTTGCAGGCTCAACCGCGCCATCGACGGGGCCGAATTTGTCGCCAACTAGCGACAGCGTCGGCGTAAGGCTGCATAACCAACTGATTTTTTGTAAATTATTCCTGTCGCCCGTCGGCAACATCGTCGGCGCGGAACAGTTCTGGCGTCAGCCCATGCTTTTGCAGCAGCCGGTAGAACTCGGTGCGGTTGCGCTCGGCAAGACGCGCAGCGTCGGCCACATTGCCATTGGTGAGCTTGAGCAGCCTCACCAGATAGTCGCGCTCGAAGCGGGTCTTGGCTTCGGCAAGGCTCAGCACCTCGATGGTGGGCACCCGCAACGCACGCTGCACCAGCGTCAGCGGCACCAGCGGCGCGGTCGACAATGCGCACACCTGCTCGACCACGTTGTAGAGCTGGCGCACGTTACCCGGCCAAGGTGCGGTCGACAGCGCCTCCAGCGCATCCGGCGCAAAGCCGTTGACCTGGCGACCGTACTTCTCGCTCACGGTGGCGAGGAAATGGTTGGCCAGCAACGGGATGTCCTCGCGCCGCTCGGACAGCGGCGGCAACTGCAGGCTCACCACGTTGAGCCGGTAATAGAGATCCTCGCGGAACTGCCCTTCTGCCATCGCCGCGTCGAGATCGCGGTGGGTGGCGGAGAGGATGCGCACATCCACCGCCATCGATTCGCTGGCGCCCACCGGCCGTACTGCCCGCTCCTGCAGCACGCGCAGCAGCTTCACCTGCAGCGGCAGCGGCATATCGCCGATCTCGTCGAGGAACAGCGTGCCGCCGTGCGCTGCCTGGAACAGGCCGCGATGGTTGGCCACAGCGCCGGTGAATGCGCCCTTGATATGGCCGAACAGCTCGGATTCCAGCAGTTGCTCCGGGATGGCGCCGCAGTTCACCGCGACGAAGGGCGCCTTGGCGCGCGGGCTGGCGCGGTGGATGGCCCGGGCCAGCACTTCCTTGCCCGAGCCGCTTTCGCCGCGGATCAGGATGCTGGCATCGGTCGCCGCCACCAGCCGCGCCTCGGCCAGCAACTCCTCCATCCGGTGGCTGCGGCTGATCAGCTCGCTGCGCCACGCTTCGCCTTCGGGCGTGCGCGTGCTGCTCGGTGCCGCCAGTTGCAGCGCCTGGGCGATCTTGTCGGTGAGCTGCTTGCCGTCAAAGGGCTTGGTCAGGTAGGCAAAGGCGCCGCGTGCGGTAGCTTCCACCGCATCCGGGATGGTGCCGTGCGCGGTCAGCAGGATCACCGGCAGCGAGGGGTGTCGGGCGCGGATCTGGTCGAACAGGGCGAGGCCGTCGCTGTCCGGCAGGCGGATATCGGACAACACCAGCGCCGGGTGCTCGACTTCCAGCCGGTTGAGCGCTGCCTGCGCATGCTCGGCCGTGGTCACCCGGTAGCCGGTGGCACTGAGCCGCATGGTCAAGAGGCGCAGGATGTCCGGATCGTCATCGATCACCAGGATCAGCGGGCGGCTGTCGCTCATGTCACTTCCCCGATGCCGACGGGCGCGCCGGCAAGGTGTTCTCGATCTTTTTCAGCGCCTCGAGCTTGGTGGTGGCCTCGTCGGCGCGGCGTTGCTCGTCCTTGAGCTGCTGGGCCAGCTTGTCCGCCTGGTCCTCCAGCTTGCGTCGCTCCTGCCACTGGCTCTGCAACAGCTGCGCCAACGGCTTGAATGCCGCGGCGTCCGGATCGACTGACTTGATCACCAGGTCGAGCTGGGAGATGGCGCGCGGCAGCTCGCCATGGCTGCGGGCCAGCAGCAGCGCACGCTTGATGGTGTTGGCCGGATCGACCGGCTCGCCGGCGAGCGCCGCCAGCTCCTTGGCCAGATCGCCGTTGGCAAGGCCACGCACGCGGGCCGCATAGCCCAGCACCTCGTCGACGGCATTGGGCACTTCCTCGACATAGATCACCGGTTCCGGCGTAGGCACCGGCGTAGGCACCGGCGTGTGAGGCGGGGGCGGCTGTAACAGTTGGCAGGCCGACAACAGGCCGGTGGCCAGGAGCAGAGTCCAGGGTTTCATGCGGGCAATTCGATCCTGAAATGAGCACCGCGCGCACTGGGCTGCAGCGCGACGGTGCCGCCGTGGGCGGCAATGTATTCACAGACGATGGACAAGCCGATGCCGCTGCCGTGACGCGCACCCGGCGGCTGGCGACGGCCCTGGTAGAACGGCTCGAAGATGCGCTCGGCATCAGCCGGGTCCACCCCGGCGCCGTCATCGCGGCAGTCAATCAGCAGACTGCCCGCGCTGCGGGCGAGTTCAAAGCGGATGGCTCCGCCGTCGGGACTGAAGCGGATGGCATTGGACAACAGATTGCCGAACACCACCTGCAGCTTGTCGGGGTCGGCCGCGAGCTTGCATTCGTCGCCGCTCACGCTGACCGACAGATGGCGTGCCTGCCATTGCAGCTTCTGCGCCTCGATCACTGCGTCGAGCAAGGCGCGTACGGCCAGCGGGCGCGGTGCCGCCTGGGTGGCATCGAACACTGCGGCGTTGTAGCGCAACAGGTCCTCGATCTGGCGCTGCTGCGCAGCGACGTTCTGCCGCAGGATATCGACCACCTCGCGCTGCGCCGGCGCCAAGGGCCCGGCCACGCCGTCGTCGAGCAGCGCCACCCCCTCGCGCAATGCGGCGAGCGGCGTTTTCAATTCGTGCGACACATGGCGCAGGAAGCGCGCCTTGTCCGCTTCCAGTGCGGCCAGCCGCTGGCGCAGCCAGTCGAGCTGCTCGGCCAGCCGGCGCAAGTCGGCCGGGCCGCGGATGGCAATCGCTTCGTCGTAGCGGCCGCGACCGAGCCTGGCGATCGCGCGCTCGATGCGGGCCAGCGGCCGGGTCAGCCACAGGCCAAAGCCCAGTGCCAGCACCACCGCCAGCACGGCGGCGACCACCGCCTGCCCACCCAGCACCGCGCGCTGGCGCTCCAGCTCCAGCAGCAGCTCGGTATTGCTGCGCTCCACCCGCCGCTTCACCGCCAACGCCAGCCGCTCGTTGATGCCTCGCAATTGCGCGAAGTGATCGAACAGCAAGGGCTCGTCGCCCTTGAGCTGGCGCTGTTGCAAGAGCTCGGCGGTACCCGCGGCATGCTCGCGCCAGCTGGCGAATTCATTCGGCGCCACTTCGGTCAGCGTCTGCGCCAGCGTGCCCAGCGCCTTGCCAGCCTCGGCGCCGGCCTCGACGAAACGCAGCCTGAAGGCTTCGTCGTCCAGCACCAGATACTGGCGGGCGCTGCGTTCCATCGTCAGCGTACGCTCCGCCAGCCGCTCCGCCGCCTCGGTCAGCCGTACCGCATCGCGCGCGGACTGCCGGCTGTGCCCGGCCATGCGCTCCAAGGACAGCCACACCTGGACCGAGCTCGCCGACAGCACCACGCCGACCAGCAGGAAGGCAACCAGCAGCAGTTGGCGGAACGACAGGCGATAGCGCATCAGGCCGCCACCCCCAACCCGCCCAGGCATTGCGCCAGCGCGGTCGCCAGCGTGCGGGCCGCAGCCGGAGTCAGCGCCGCCGAGGTGATGCGCAGCGCCGACAGCGTGCGCGTCACGCGGAAAGCCTCGCCGGTGCGCACCAGATAGCCACGGGCCGCCAACGCCTGGGCAACGGCTGCGTCGTCCGCCAGCGGCAGCCAGACATTGAGGCCGCCGCCCGGCTGTGGCTTGAGGTCCAGCGCGGCCAGCTCAGTGCACAGCGCGGCATGGCGCTCGGCGTAGAGCGCGGCAGCGCGATTGCGCAGCGTGTCGGTCGCCGGATCGGCGAGCAGCGCCAGGGCCAGCCGCTGCAGCACGAAACTGGGCCAGCGCGGCCCCAGGTATTGCCGGCGCTGGACCCGGGCCAGCGTCAGCGCGTCGCCGACCAGAAACGCGAGCCGCATGTCGGGGCCCAGGTGCTTGGACAGCGAACGCAGCGCCGCCCAGCGGCTGTGCCCGGCGGTGACCAGCGACGGCGTCGCTGCCGGGGCGAAGGCTGCGAAGTGATCGTCCTCGACCAGCAGCAGGTCCGGCACGCCAGCGAGTACGGCGCGCAATTGCGCGGCGCGTGCCGGCGTGGTGTTAATGCCGGTCGGATTGTGCGAGTACGGCGTCCAGACCAGCGCCTTGGGCTTGCGTGCCAGCGCCGCCTCCAGCGCCTCGGGCACGATGCCTTCGTCGTCGAGCGGCAGGCCGATCAGGTTGTAGCCAGCCTGCTTCAGCAACGCGAGCGAGCCGGGAAAGCACGGGTCCTCGACCAGTACGGTATCGCCCGGCGCCAGCCAGGCCGCCAGCACGCGCTCGATCCCGTCGAGCGCGCCATGAACCAGCAAGGGGTCGACGAATTCCGCGTCGATCTGCCCGGTGCGCTGCCACCAATCACGACCATAGGCGAGCAGCTCCGGCTCGTAGCAGGGCTGGCCGTAGAGCGCGGGCGGCGACACCAGCCGCGCCAGCGCCGGGCCGAAATCCGGCAACAAGGCCGGATCGGGATTGCCGGAGGCCAGCTCCGCCAGGCCCGGCTGCGGCACATACGCATGCACGCCTGCCGGCAGCCCGACGCGTGAACGCGGCGCCACCCGGGTGCCGCCCCGCCCGGCCGACTCGGCAAGCCCGGCCACGATCAGCCGCCGATAGGCGGCCGCCACGGTATTGCGGTTGACGGCCAGTTGCTCCGCCAGCGCACGGATGGTCGGCAGCGCTTCGCCCTGCGCCAGCTCGCCCGCTTCGATGGCGGCGCGCAGCCGGGCATAGATGGCCTCTGCCCCGCAGGCCTTGCCGTCGAGAAAAAGTGTTTGTACCATGCAAATAATTTATTTTGTCATAGGACAAATATAGATGAATCGATCAAACAGGCAGACAGTGTCGCACGCGCCCGCCAGATGGCCCATCGCGATCGGCACAAGCGGCCGTAAGGCCTGCCGGGTTGCAGCACGGCAGGCGCTCGATTCCCTGTTGCATCGCATTTCCAGACAAACGCCTCGGAGCCCGCAATGACATCCAGACAAAACGCTATCCTGCTCGGACTATGCCAGTTCTGCTACATGGCGGCCACGGCAGTCGGCATCTCTTTCGCCGGCCTCGTCGGCGCACGGCTGGCACCCGATCCAGCCTGGGCCACGGTGCCCTACCTGCTGATCACCGTCAGCACCACCGTGGCCACGCTGTGGCTGCCCAGGCTGATCGGCCGCCACGGCTACCGCCGGTTGTTCGCGTCGGGCGCGCTCGCTGGCGCCGCTTCTGGCACCATCAGCGTGCTGGCGCTGCATGCCGGCTCGTTCTGGCTGTTCTGCCTTGCTTCGCCGCTGCAGGGTTGCTATCAGGCGAGCGCGCTCTACTATCGCTACGCCGCAGCCGAAACGGCCTCCGATCGCGACAAGGGTTCGGCCATGGCCTGGGTGTTGTCCGGCGGCATCTTCGCCGCGTTTGCCGGTCCCTTGCTCGCCAGCCACGCTGCCACCGCGGTGCCCGGCGTGCCGTATGCCGGCAGTTTTGCCGCGGTGATCGCGATCGCGCTGCTCGCACTATTGCCGATCATGGTGGCGCGCCTGCCCAGCCCGCCCACCGCCAGCGGGCTGGACCGGCTGAACCTCGCCGCCGCCCTGCGCGCGCCCGGCGCCAAGGCCGGCATGCTGGCCTGCGCCGGCGGCTATGCACTGATGATGTTCCTGATGGTGGCCACGCCGCTTGCGGTAACGGGCTGCGGCTTCGGCCATGCCGCGGCGGCAAGCGTGATCCAGTGGCACATGCTGGGCATGTTCGCACCATCCCTGGTGACGGGCAGGCTGATCGCGCGCTTCGGCGCGGGCCGGGTGGCCGCTGCGGGCGGGGTGCTGATGTTGCTCGCGTGCCTACTGGCGCTGGCAGGACTCACACTGCTGCACTTCCACCTGTCGCTCACGCTGGTGGGGCTCGCCTGGAACCTGATGTACATGGGCGGCAGCACGCTGGTCTCGCAAACGTCGCCTGCGGCGCGGGCGCGGCTGCAATCGGCCAACGAATTCCTCACTTTCGGCTGCACCGCCGTGGCTGCCGGCCTAGCCGGCTGGGTCTATCAGGTGCAGGGCTGGTATGCGGTGGCGCAGTGGGCCATGGTGCTGCTGGCGCTAATGGCCGTGTTCGCCGGCTGGCTGGGTTGGCGCAGCCGTGTGGTGTACGCCGGCTAGTCGCTGCGGGTGCTGCCCGGAGCCGGATTGCGGCAGGCCAGGTTGTAGTCGAGTACCTGGCGACCGTCCGCCTTGAAGTCGACGAACTGCACGCCGGTGCGGAAGGTGCTGAACTCGTTGGACAGCACGGTGTAGATCACCCGGCTCTTCACCTCGACCACCTTGGGGCGCTGGCCGGCTGCCATCGGCGGGATCGACAAGAGCACGGTGACCCGGTCCGACACCGGCAGGCTGAAATCGGAGTGCAGGCTGAAGCCGCCGCGCGATACGTCGAAAGCCCGGCCACGGAACGACATGCGCTGGTCGCGCTCCTCGTAGACGATAGCCACCCGCCAGTTGACGAGGTAGCGCGGCTCCACGCGCTTGTCGGCCCAGTCGGCGGCCGCATCGGCGGCCGGATACAGCGGGTTGCCTGTCAGGCGATCGTCCATCGCACCATCCGGTCTGTCTTGTGTGCGTCGATTATATGACGAGCCCGCCGGCCTGCGCCCTCCCCTGCTGCCGACACTTGGCAAATCCGGCACAGCGGCCATCGGTAAACGCGCCTATGCTGCCGATGTTGCACCATCCGGCAACGCGAACCGGTCCAGCCAAGAGATCCGGTCAGCCAGAGAGGAGTTCGCCCATGCCGTTCACCCAGCCATGCCGCCTCGCCGCGCTTGCTGCCAGCCTGCTGCTCGCCAGTCAGGCCGGCGCCGAATCGCTGTTCTTCGATGATTTCCTGTATGCCGACGCCAAGGCCCTGGCCGCCAATGGCTGGAAGGTGCGCAACGGCTTGGGCTGGCCCGGTGTCGAAGGGGCACGCTGGGCCGCCGAGGGCGTGCGGCTGGTGCCCGATCCCGCCACGCCGGGCAACCGCCTGCTGCAGCTTTCCTCCAGCAGCGACGGCAGCGCCAAGGGCACGCGACAGGCGCAGCTGTGTCACGCCCGCAAGTACCTGGAAGGCACCTACGCTGCCCGCGTGCGCTTCACCGACGCCCCGACGCGCGGGCCGGACGGCGACGAAATCGTGCAGACCTTCTACCTGATCAGCCCGCTCAAGGCGCCAGCCGACCCTGACTACAGCGAGCTCGATTTCGAATACCTGCCCAATGGCGGCTGGGGCGCCAGTGGCGCCACGTTCTATGTGACCAGCTGGGAAACCTTCATCCCGGCGCCCAAGTTCTGGAAAGACAACCAGTACGACCGGCTGCGCGGCAGCCAGGCCGGCTGGCGCACGCTGGTGATGCAGGTGGCTGGCGGGCGCATCGAATACTTCCTCGACGGCACGCCGATCGCCCGGCATGGCGGCCAGTACTACCCGGAAGTACCGATGTCGATCAATTTCAACCTGTGGTTCAGCGGACTCGGCGCGGACAGCGACCAGCCGCGCGACTACCTCGAGCAGGTCGACTGGGTGCTGCATGTCCCCGGCGAGGTCATCAGCCCGGCCGAAGTCGGCGCCCGTGTCGCGGCGCTGCGGCGCGACAAGGTGGCCTTTCGCGATACCGTACCGGCCCGCGGCCTGCCGTCGCCGTGCAATCTTTGATCGCATGCGGGAGCCGCGGCGCGCAATGAGGCGAACTGCGTCGGCGTGAAGAGCCGTGCTGACGTGGCGTAGCGTTTGTTCAGGCCTCGCGCCGTGCACACCGATACCGCGTGGTACCGCCCCTAAATCACCCCGGCCATATCGCTGCGCGATTAACCCGATTTATGCAACAAACCAAGACGCTTTAGAGCGTTTATGGTGCCGCTGCGCGATGGCAGACTGGTGGCAATCCCACTGGAGTGCACCATGAACCGCCTGCCCACCTTCTTCGTTTCGCACGGCTCGCCGATGCTGGCGCTCGATGCCGGCAATGCCGGCAAGGTGTGGGCCGCCATCGGTCACGATGTGCCACGCCCGCGCGCGGTACTGATGGTGTCCGCCCACTGGCACCACCCTGGCAGTGCGGTCGGCAGCACGGCAAAACCGGAAACCATCCATGATTTCGGCGGCTTCCCGGCCGAGCTCTACACGTTGCACTACGATGCCCCCGGCGCGCCTGACGTTGCCCGAGAGGTAGCCGCCCTGCTGGCGGAGCACGGCTACGTCCCGGTGATCGACCCTGAACGCGGGCTCGATCATGGCGCCTGGGTGCCACTGCAGGTGATGTACCCGGCGGCGGATGTGCCAGTACTGCAGCTGGCACTCGACATGCGCCAGGGCCCCACCTGGCACCACCGGCTGGGCCAGGCGCTGGCGACGTTGCGTGCGAGCGGCATCCTGATCGTCGGCTCGGGCAGCCTCACCCACAATCTGCGTGATGTGTTCGCACCGCCTGCGGTGATCCCGGACTACGTGACGCCGTTCCAGGACTGGATGCATGCCCGGCTCGACGCGCACGATATCGACGCCCTGCTCGACTACCGCCACCAGGCGCCGCATGCCGTGCGCGCCCATCCCAGCGAAGAGCACCTCCTGCCGCTCTACGTCGCGCTCGGCGCCGCATCGGGCGAGCCGGTGACCCGGCTGCATGATGAAATCACCGATCAGGTGCTGGCGATGGACGTGTATCGCTTCGGCTGAATGCCTGTATCGCGCCCCTAAGCCACACCCAGTCCAGGCGCTGCTCAACGCTGCGCCCGTCGTGCGACTGCCTCGTGGGTCTCCGCGTGCTCCAGGCGTAACGTGTGTCGTCGGTGCCCAGCCGTCGCGCCCGAATGCCCGCATCGTCAACCCTGGCAATCGGTCGGGTGCCGTACATGACGGCCCCGACCTGAGCATTCAAAGGTCGGCCCAGCCTTATTTCAACCGCAACGTCAGCACGACCGGCGTATCACCAATGGCCACCATGCTGTCTGCCCAATCCGGCGGCCCCATGCGCGTGGACGGATTGCGGCTGAAGCCGGTGGGCTCGCTGGGAATGCCCAGCCAGTTCTCATCGAGCTCGCCGTTCTGGTTGCTATCCAGGTAGGCGGCCACCGCATACTGGCCAGGCGGCAGATCGGCAAACCGCACGCTGAGCTTGCCCGTTGTGGCGGGTAACTCACGCAACTGCATCGCCCTTGCCAGTTGCAGGAAATGTTCCGCGCGTTGATAGAGCGCCAGCCGCACCGCGCCTTGCGGGCGTTCGAGCGGCGCGATATCGACGATCAAATCGGCCGCACCGGCGGTGGCGGACAGCAGCAGGGCAATGGGGATGAAACGCAGCGACATGGCAGCACCTTGGCCAGGGAGAAGTCGCCAGCGTATGCCATCGCTCTTTTCCGCCAGCACCACTGCGACAAGCTGCGGCCTGCCACGACGAAAAGCCTCAACGCCCGACCAAGTGTCGCCTGCTGCGGAAAAAACAAAACCCCGGTGCAAACCGGGGTTTTGTTCTCACTACACCGCATTCAGGAGAAGAAATCCTTCACCTTGTCCATGAAGGACTTGGCGCGCGGATTGTGCTTGGCCGAATCGCCGGCGCTGATCTCCTCGAACTCGCGCAGCAATTCCTTCTGCCGGCTGGTGAGGTTGACCGGCGTTTCCAGCACCACGTGGCACATCAGATCGCCGTTCACCGCGCTGCGCACGCCCTTGATGCCCTTGCCGCGCAGGCGGAACACCTGGCCGGTCTGGGTGCCTGCGGGAATGCTGATGCGTGCCTTGCCGTCGAGCGTGGGGATCTCGATCTCGCCACCGAGCGCCGCCACGGTGATGCTGATCGGCATCTCGCAATGCAGGTCACTGCCTTCGCGCTCGAACACGCCGTGCGGCTTGAGGTGCACCACCACGTAAAGGTCGCCCGGTGGGCCACCGTTCACGCCCGGCTCGCCTTCACCGGAAAGGCGGATACGATCGCCCTCGTCCACGCCGGCGGGGATCTTCACCGCCAGTGTCTTGTGCGTCTGCACACGGCCACTGCCACCGCACTTGCGGCACGGATCGGGGATGTACTTGCCCGAGCCATGGCAGGTGGGGCAGGTCTGCTGGATGCTGAAGAAGCCCTGCGACACGCGCACCTGGCCATGGCCGCCGCAGGTGTGGCAGGTCTTGGCCTCGGTACCGGGCTTGGCGCCGGTGCCGTGGCAGTTGTCGCACTCCTCGTGCGACGGGATCTTGATCTGCTTCTCGACGCCGCGCGCGGCCTCTTCCAGCGTGATCTCCATGTTGTAGCGCAGGTCGGCGCCGCGGTAGACGTTGGAACGCCCACCTGCGCCGCCGCCACGGCCACCACCGAAGATATCGCCGAAGATGTCGGAGAACGCGTCGGCAAAGCCGCCGCCACCAAAACCACCCCCACCCATGCCGGCCTGCGGGTCGACCCCGGCGTGGCCGTACTGGTCGTAGGCGGCACGCTTTTGCGGCTCGGAGAGTATCTCGTAGGCCTCCTTGGCCTCCTTGAACTTCTCCTCGGCTTCCTTGCTGTCCGGATTGCGGTCCGGGTGGTACTTCATCGCCAGCTTGCGATAAGCCTTCTTGATGTCGTCGTCGCTGGCGTCGCGGTTGACGCCCAGCACATCGTAAAAATCTTTCTTGGACATGGATTCCACCTAAGCGAAAAGGCACGACGACACGCCCCGCGCGCCGCGTGCCTTTCCCGATGACTCCGGCAGGAGTTTACTTGTTGTCCTTCACTTCGGTGAACTCGGCGTCGACCACATTGCCGTCGTCACCCTTGCCGGCTTCGCCGCCAGCCGCACCACCGGCCGCTGCCGCACCTTCGGCGCCCTGCTGGCCATACATCTGCTCGGCAAGCTTGTGGCTGGCCTGCATCAGCGCGTTGGTCTTGGCTTCGATCTCGTCCTTGTCGTCGCCCTTCACCACGGCTTCCAGCTCGCTGATCGCGGTCTCGATGGCAGCCTTCTCGTCGGCGGCGATCTTGTCGCCGAACTCGACCAGCGACTTCTTCACCGAGTGGATCATCGCATCACCCTGGTTGCGGGCGGTGACGAGCTCATGCAGCTTCTTGTCCTCTTCGGCGTTGAGCTCGGCATCGCGCACCATCTGCTCGATCTCGGCCTCGGACAGACCCGACGATGCCTGGATCTTGATCTTGTTTTCCTTGCCGGTGGCCTTGTCCTTGGCGCTCACGTGCAGGATACCGTTGGCATCGATGTCGAAGGTGACTTCGATCTGCGGCGTGCCGCGCGGTGCCGGCGGGATATCCGACAGGTTGAACTGGCCCAAGCTCTTGTTGGCCGAAGCCTTCTCGCGCTCGCCCTGCAGCACGTGGATGGTCACGGCGTTCTGGTTGTCGTCGGCAGTGGAGAACACTTGCGATGCCTTGGTCGGGATCGTGGTGTTCTTGTTGATCAGTTTGGTCATCACGCCGCCCAGCGTCTCGATCCCCAGCGACAGCGGGGTCACGTCGAGCAGCAGCACGTCCTTGCGATCGCCACCCAGCACGGCGCCCTGGATCGCGGCACCGACGGCCACGGCTTCATCCGGGTTCACGTCACGGCGCGCTTCCTTGCCGAAGAATTCCTTCACCTTTTCCTGCACCAGCGGCATGCGGGTCTGGCCGCCGACCAGGATCACGTCGTCGATGTCGGATGCCTTGAGGCCGGCATCCTTCAGCGCGATGCGGCACGGCTCGATCGAGCGGGCGATCAGCTCTTCCACCAGCGATTCGAACTTGGCGCGGGTGATCTTCAGCACCAGGTGCTTCGGACCGGTCGCGTCCATGGTGATGTAGGGCAGGTTCACTTCGGTCTGGGCCGCACTGGAGAGCTCGATCTTGGCCTTTTCCGCGGCTTCCTTCAGCCGTTGCAGCGCCATCACGTCCTGCTTCAGGTTGATGCCCTGCTCTTTCTGGAACTCGCCGATGATGTAGTCGATCAGGCGCTGGTCGAAGTCCTCGCCACCGAGGAAGGTGTCGCCATTGGTGGCCAGCACTTCGAACTGCTTGTCACCGTCGACATCGGCGATCTCGATGATGGAGATGTCGAAGGTGCCGCCGCCCAGGTCATACACGGCGATCTTGGAATCGCCCTTCTCGTGCTTGTCCATGCCGAACGCCAGCGCTGCGGCGGTCGGTTCGTTGATGATGCGCTTCACATCCAGCCCGGCGATGCGGCCGGCATCCTTGGTGGCCTGGCGCTGGCTATCGTTGAAGTAGGCCGGCACCGTGATCACGGCTTCGGTCACTTCCTCGCCCAGGTAATCCTCGGCGGTCTTCTTCATCTTGCGCAGCACTTCGGCGCTGATCTGCGGCGGGGCCTTCTTGTCGCCACGCACTTCCACCCAGGCATCGCCGTTGTCGGCCTTGACGATGCTGTAGGGCATCAGGTCGATGTCCTTCTGTACTTCCTTCTCGGTGAACTTGCGGCCGATCAGGCGCTTCACCGCGTACAGCGTATTGCGCGGGTTGGTCACGGCCTGGCGCTTGGCCGGCGCGCCGACCAGGATTTCGCCGTCTTCCTGATAGGCGATGATGGACGGCGTGGTGCGAGCGCCTTCGGCGTTCTCGATCACCTTGGGTTGGCCGTTTTCGATGACGGATACGCAGCTGTTGGTCGTACCAAGGTCGATACCGATGATTTTTGCCATTGTCTGGATTCCTTTCCTGTTCACGCCCCGCCTGGGCGAGGCATCAAGTTCAATAACCTTGTTCCGAAAGTGGGGATGGCGGCGCCTGTTTCAAGTCACCGGCATGACAAGCCGGGACAAGGCGCCGCGGCTCACTTCGGTGCGGCGACGATCACCATCGCGGGGCGCAGCACGCGGCCGGCCAGCGTGTAGCCCTTCTGCAGCACGCGCACCACGGTGTTGGCTTCCTGCTCGGCCGGCTCCATCGAGATGGCCTGGTGCAGGTTGGGATCGAGCTTGTCGCCGGTCTGCGGCGCGATCTCCAGCAGCTCGAACTTCTCGAAAGCGCTGGTCAGTGCCTTGGCGGTGAGATCGACGCCCATCTTCAGTGCGTCGAAATTGCCGGATTGATCCAGCAGCGCCATATCCATCGCATCCTTCACCGACAGCAGCTCGCGGGCGAACTTCTCCACGGCAAACTTGCGCGCCTTGTCCACTTCTTCGGCAGCGCGGCGGCGGATGTTCTCGCCTTCGGCCTTGGCATACAGCACGTCCTGGCGTGCCTTTTCCAGCTCGGCAGCCACCTCGGCCATGCGCGCGTCGAGGCTATCCTCGGCGGCATTCAGCTGGGCTTCGCCGGCTTCGGCGTTGACGTCCTGCTCAACCGGGTTCAGGTCTTCAGGTTTCTGTTCGTGACTCATGGTCTTGCTCCCCAAAAACTTTGCAATGCACCGGCAGATGGGCGCCATGAGCGACATTTCAAGAGGCCCTACTTGATTCGGGGTTAATGACCATCAACGGCGCAGCCCCGCAAACGCCGCTGGCTCCCATTCGCGCAGCGCCAGCAACAGGCCGACGCCGCACCGCTGTGCCAGCGGCACCGCCAGGCTGTCGCGATGCAGCTCAGCAAGATCCTGGCGCAGGCGCCGCAACTGGCGCTGCAGTTGCGCCAGTGCGGCCGGGCTCAGCATGGCATGCGCGAACTGCAGGCTGGCGCTGTCACCGGCAAAATCATCAGCCAGGAAATCGGGCTGGCCGCGCTCGCGGAAAAAACCCTGGATCGGCCCATCCGGTAGCCAGTCGAAATCGCGGGCCACATTCAGCCGGATGCGGTTGCCGGGCAGCAGTGCGATCAGGCCCATGCGATCGAGCTGCAACAATCGCTGCAGCACGTCGAGTTCCTCGAGCCGATAGCAGGCGGTGATCTCCGTCAGTGACCAGTGGTTGAGCGCACACACCGCCACCAGCAGCAGTCGGTCGTCCGCCACCAGGCTGGCCTCCTGGGCCACGGTCAGCCGATGCAGCTCGGGTTCGGCATGCGCCGCTGCTTCGGCCAATTCGGCCACGGTGAGCCCCGCCAGCGCGGCCAACTGGCACAGCCGTTCCAGCGTGATACCGCCGCCGTTGAGCAGCCGCTTGATGCTGGGCTCGGATAAACCGCTGGCTTGCGCCACATGCCGGTAGGTGAGCCCCGCCACCTTGAACTGACGCTTGAGCGTCTGGAGCAAACGCTGGGTTTCGTCCATGAAAGTATCGCCAATTGATACTTTCAAGCTTATCCAGCGCTACGATTCTAAACAAGGTTTCATCCAGAATGCTGACCGACCACACTGCGCGCACCACATTCCCGAAGGAGACCCGCAATGCGCAGCTGGCAACACACGCTCACCCTGTTCATCTCCCTGATGGCCATTGCCGCTCTGGCCTGGCACGGCCCCATCGCCCAATGGCCGGACTACCACGCCTTTGCCGACCAGCGCCGTTGGCTGGGCCTTGCCCACGCCGCCGATGTGCTCTCCAACCTGCCGTTCGCCTTGGTCGGGCTGTGGGGCCTGGTGAAACTATGGCCGCACCGCCACGCGCCGGCGCTGCAGGCCGGCTGGAATGGCTATTCGCTGTTCCTCGTCGCGCTGATGCTGACTGCAGCCGGCTCCGGCTTCTACCACCTGGCGCCGGACGACGCCCGCCTGCTGTGGGACAGGCTGCCCATTGCGCTCGCCTGCGCCAGCCTGCTTGCCGCCGTGCACGCCGATACCCATGGCAGCCGCCACCTGATCGAGCTCGCGGTATGTGCGGTACTGAGCGTGCTGTGGTGGCATTGCAGTGGCGACCTGCGCCCCTACCTCGCGCTGCAGCTGGCGCCGCTGGTGCTGATCCCGCTGTGGCAGTGGCACGCCCCACGCCGCGACCGGCTGGCCTTCGCCGCCGCCATCGGCCTCTACGCGATCGCCAAGGTGGCCGAACTGGCCGATCACCCCCTGCTGCTCGCGACGGACACCATCAGCGGGCACACGCTCAAGCATCTGCTCGCCGCTGCTGCCAGCTGGTGCATCGTTCGCAGCCTGGTTGCGCGCACAACACGTCGTTGAAGCATGTGCAGCTGTAGCAAAACCGCGGCTGCGCACGCCGTGTCCGCTTGAAACATCGCGGTAAGTGCAATCCCCAACTTGTAGTCACAAATCACAAACTACACTCTCATGGTGCAGCGCAAAATTTATTGCACCGCAGCGGTGCGGCGCTCCAAAACCCTATCAACCAAGGCCTGAAGGCCAGCTTTTTTGCGGGAGAAAGCCATGAGTACGCGGGAAGAACGCATTGCACAACTAGAGAAGGACTGGCGCGAGAATCCGCGCTGGAACGGCATCCAGCGCACTTATAGCGCAGCGGATGTTGAAAGACTGCGCGGCTCACTACAGATCGAACACACGCTGGCGCGCCGTGGCGCCGACAAGCTGTGGGCGCTGATGCACGAAACGCCTTACGTGCACGCACTCGGCGCGCTGACTGGCAATATGGCCATGCAGCAGGTGAAGGCCGGCCTCAAGGCCATCTACCTTTCCGGCTGGCAGGTGGCGGCCGATGCCAATATCGCCGGCGAAATGTACCCGGACCAATCGCTCTACCCGGCCAACTCGGTGCCGGCGGTGGTGCGCCGCATCAACAACACCTTCCAGCGTGCCGACCAGATCCACCACGCCGAGGGTGACGACAGCATCGATTTCTATGCACCCATCGTGGCCGATGCCGAAGCCGGCTTCGGCGGCGTGCTCAACGCCTTCGAGCTGATGAAGGGCATGATCGAAGCGGGCGCTGCCGGCGTGCACTTCGAAGACCAGCTCGCCTCGGTGAAGAAGTGTGGCCACATGGGCGGCAAGGTGCTGGTGCCGACACGCGAAGCGGTGGAAAAGCTGTCCGCCGCCCGCCTCGCCGCCGACGTGCTGGGCGTGCCGACCATTCTCATCGCCCGCACCGATGCCGAAGCTGCAGACCTCTTGACCAGTGACGTGGACGACAACGACAAGCCGTTCTGCACCGGAGAGCGCACCCCCGAAGGCTTCTATCGCACCAAGCCGGGCCTCGAGCAGGCGATCAGCCGTGGCCTTGCCTACGCACCGTATGCCGATCTGATCTGGTGCGAAACCGGCAAGCCAGACCTGGAATACGCCCGCGCCTTCGCCGAGGCCATCCACGCCAAGTTTCCGGGCAAGCTCTTGGCCTACAACTGCTCGCCAAGCTTCAACTGGAAGAAGAACCTGGACGACGCCACCATCGCCAAGTTCCAGAAGGAACTGGGCGCCATGGGCTACAAGTTCCAGTTCATCACGCTGGCGGGCTTTCATGCACTCAACTACGGCATGTTCAACCTCGCCTACGGCTACGCCCGCCAGGGCATGACTGCCTTCGTGGAGCTGCAGCAGGCCGAATTCGCCGCTGCCGACCGGGGTTTCACCGCCGTGAAGCACCAGCGCGAAGTGGGCACCGGCTACTTCGACCAGGTGACGCAGGTGATCCAGCAAGGCCAGAGCTCGACCACAGCGCTGACCGGATCCACCGAAGAAGAACAGTTCCACTAAGCGACGCGCATCGCCTGGCGATGCCCGCCGTCTTGCAGTAAAGCACTCGCGCCCATCCACCCGGCCCACCCGCAAACCGGGCGGATGCAGCGAGCGCCGGCTGTACCCGAAAGTGGATTGCTGGCGCGGCGGACCATCCCGCACCCGCCGCATCGCCAGCAACCCGCCTGCTTGCGCCAACAGCGCAAGCCGCCGGCACCTCAAGCCTGGGTGTCGGCAGCCGCACCACGATGCCGCTCGCTCCCACGGGGACGGGCGGCATTTTTTCATGGCTAGCCCCGCTCGCCCGCCAGTTCGGCTAACAGGAAATCGACAAAGCTGCGCACCCGCGCGCCCGGCGCCCGATCCGGCTTGCGCATCGCATAGATCGGCCGCTGCGGCAGCGACCAATCGGGCAGCAAGGGCTGCAGCAGCCCGGCTGCGATCGGTTCGTCCAGCAGCACATCCGCCTGCACCACGATCCCGTGCCCGGCGAGCGCAGCCACCAGCAGCGCTTGGCCGTTGTTGATGGTAAGGGCGGGCTTGAACGGCAGGCACACCGTTTCGCCATCGCGGCTGAAGCGCAGCTGTGGCGCGTCGCCCCATGCCGCAAAGCCGAGCAGTTGATGCGCTGCCAGCGCCTGCGGATGATCCGGCACCCCATGGCGAACCAGGTAATCCGGGCTCGCGGCAATCCGCATCTGGCTCGTTTGCAGCAGGCGTGCGATCAAGGGGCAATCCTTGGGCGGCTCACCCGAGCGGATGGCGAGGTCGTAGCCCTCCTCTTCCAGATCCACCAGCCTGTCGTTGAGATGGAGCTCCACCGTCACCGCTGGATAACGCTGCTGGTAGGCGGTGACCAGCGGCGTCAACCGATGCACGCCGTAGGTGACCGGCGCGGTCACCCGCAGCAGGCCGCTAGGCTCGGCGGTGAGTTGATCGGCCACGCGATCGGCCGCCGCCACGCTGGCCAGCACATCGCGGCAGCGCTCCAGATACGCCGTGCCGACGACTGTGAGTGCGTGGCGCCGCGTGGTGCGGTGGATCAGCGTGGCGCCAAGGCGCCGCTCCAGCGCCGCCACATGGTTGGCCACCATGGTGCCCGACAGCTGCAATGCCATTCCCGCCGCGGCAAAGCTGCCGCGCTCGGCCACGCAGACGAATACGGCCATGCTGGTGAGCTGATCCATTCCCAACCCATGCTTGTGATTGATCCAATCCGTGCATTCTTTATCAAGAATCGCGCACGGAAAAGAATGCAGCGCATCCCCTCACCCGGAGTGCGACATGCGCACCTTCTTCTCTGGAATGACCCTGATCGCCGGCCTGCTCGCCAGCACCATCGCCCTGGCCGCCCCCAACGCCCATATGCTGCCGCCGGACTGGTACCCGGAAAGCGTGGCGGCCGCGCAGGACGGCACGCTCTACATCGGCAGCTGGCGCCAAGGTGCCGTGGTGCGTATCCACCCGGACGGCATCACGCGCCTGCTGGTGCCGCCCGGCCGCGGCGGGCTCGCCAACACGCAGGGCATCGCGCTCGACGAGGCGCGGCGCACGCTATGGGTGTGCTCGGGCAACCTGGGCCTGACCACGGTGCCCGCCACACCCAGCGCGCTGAAGCGCTACGACCTCGCCACCGGCGAAGCACAGGCGAGCTACCCGCTGCCGGACGACGGTTATTGCAACGATCTGGTGGTGGATGGCGCCGGCACGGTCTACCTCACCGACTCCTATCATCCGCGCGTGTTGCGGCTGCGGCGGGGCGATACCGCACTCTCGGTCTGGTTGGACCGGCCCGAGCTATTGACCGACAGCCCCAAGCTGGAAATGAACGGCAAGCGCTTCACCTTCAACGGCATCGCCCTTGATGGCGACCGGCTCTACCTGAGCGCCGTCGCCGCCGTGCCGTGGCTATGGCGCATCGAGATCGGCGCGAACGGCACAGCGGGCGCGAGCACGCGGCTGGACATGCCACGCCCGCTGCGCAACGCCGATGCACTGCGCGTGCTTGGCCGGAACGAGTTGCTGGTGTTCGAGAGCAACGCCTTTGGCGACAAGCACAACGAAGGCGCCATCACCCGGCTGCACCTCGATGGCGACCAAGCCATGCTGCACACGCTAGTGCAGGGGCTCGACGCGCCCTCCTCCGGCACCTACGCGCAAGGCCGGGTGTGGTTCATCGAATCCAAGTACGACCTGCTGCTGCGCCACGCCCAGAACCCCGCCGCGATCCCGGACCAAGTGCCGTTCACCGTGCAGTCCATCCCGCTTGTAACGGCCAGCAAGCACAAGCCAGTCAACTGACTGCCGCCAGCACGGCCTTGGCGTAGCTCTCCTTCTCCATATCCCGTGTATCGATGGTGAGCTGCACCGGGCCGTTGCCTAGCGCGGCTTGGTGGGCATGGGCTGATCCGGCTCTGATAATCCATCCGGGCTGAAAATTGATAGAAAATGCCGGTTTGCCTTCCTACGCGTCGATGATGACGGCCACCGATCTCTCCATGATCTCGATCAGCTCGCTGGCCTTCTTCATTGTGCTGTGGCGCTGGAGCCCGCTGGAAGGCTGGCCGCGCTTGGTCTATGCCCAGCTCTCCCCAGTGATTTTCTTCGGCGTCGGCATTCTGCTGATCGTTGCTCTCCAGACATACGCATCAGAGCTGCTGGCGCTAATGTGGACACCCAAAAACAAGATCGGGGCACTGGTGTTGATCCCCTGTGGCCTGGCTTGGTGGTGCTGGAAGCGCTTCTGCGAGCGCAAGCTCAAGCGGTGCGGAATGTATTGACAAGTGCAATACACAAACCTAGGCTTCGGTCATGGACCTTCACTTCAAGTTGAATGGGGAAGACTTTGTCTGGAACGCGGACAAAGCCGACCTGAACCTGCGCAAGCACGGCATTCGGTTTGAAGAGGCCGCTACGGTCTTTGCGGACCCGCTGTTCCAGCTGGTGGATGCGTCCCGCAACGACGAAGCACGTGATGCAGTCATTGGCCTGAGCGCCGCCGGCCGACTGCTGTTTGTGGTGCACATCGAAATCGAGGATGCCCACATCCGCATCATTTCAGCGCGGCGCGCAACGACCGATGAGGAACATCGCTATGTTGAGTGACCGTCTCAAATCCCGTTTGACCAAAGATCGCCCGATGACCTCGATCACCCTGCGCATCCCGGTGGATGTGGTGGAATCGATGAAGGCCATTGCCCCGCAACGCGGCTTCTCAGGCTACCAAGCGCTCTTGAAGTCTTACCTCAGCGAAGGCCTACGCCGCGACGAAGCCCAATTCGCCAGCCACCAGCAGGCCCGCCTGATCGAAGCACTGAAGCGCCAGGGCGTTTCCGAGGAAGTCATCGAAGCTGCGGAACGGGAACTGAACGCGGCGTGATCGCTTCGCCCCTCACAGAAGAAAGGCTCGCCAACCGGCGAGCCTTTTTCAATTCAGAACCGCCCCAGCGTGCAGGATGTCCGGGAGCAGCTTTTGCTGATCATGACGCCGGAGTCGGCGATCAGCGCGAATAACCTTCGGGGGCGATCAACTGGCGGCCTCCAGCACCGCCTTGGCGTAGCTCTCCCTCTCCATATCCCGCGTATCCACGGTGAGCTGCACCGGGCCGTGACCAGCTGGCAAGGTGGTATGCAGCGCCGCCAGCAAACGCTGGCCCAACGCCTGCTTCTGCTCGGCCGTGCGGCCCGAGAGCAGCGCCACCTGCAGGTGGACGAACGCCGTTTCGGTATCCGAAGTGCCGACCAGCCAAGTAGCCAAGCAATGCGCCCGGCCCTTGATGTCGGCCTCGCCAAACAGGCCCGATTCGAACATGGCCTGCGCGAGGGTATGCAACGCGGCATGGGCGTCGTAGTCGGGGAGGTTGTGGGTGCGACGTCCCCCCAAGTTTGAGTAGCACGCAGCTTTAGAGTCCAATCCCTTCCATCAAGGAGACTGGACGTGAAGAAACGCTTTTCCGAAGAACAAATCATCGGCTTCCTGCGCGAGGCCGAAGCGGGCTTGCCCATCAAGGAACTGTGCCGCCGGCACGGTTTCTCCGAAGCCAGTTACTATCTCTGGCGCAGCAAGTTCGGTGGCATGAGCGTCTCCGACGCCAAGCGGCTCAAGGAACTCGAGGCCGAGAATGCTCGGCTCAAGCGCATGCTGGCCAATTCGATGCTCGAAAACGAGGTCATCAAGGAAGCACTGCAAAAAAAGTGGTGACCGCACCAACGCGACGCGAGCTGGTGCGGTTCCTCGCCGGACGGGGTCTGAGTGAGCGCTGGGCGTTGCGCATCGCCCGAATGAGTCCGAGCGCCTTGCGCTACCGGCCCAAGCCGGATCGGAACGGCATGTTACGGCAGCGGATCGTCGAACTGGCGCAGCGCCATCGTCGCTACGGTGCAGGGATGATCTATCTGAAGCTGCGCCAGAGCGGCTGGGCAGTGAACCACAAGCGGGTAGAACGGCTATATGCACTGGCCGGGCTGCAAGTGCGGCGACGCAAGCGCAAGAAGGTGCCGCCATCGGAGCGGCAGCCGCTGATCCGGCCGCAGGTCGCCAATGCGGTCTGGTCGATGGACTTCGTGTTTGATCGCACGGCCGAAGGACGAGTGATCAAATGCCTGACCGTTGTCGACGATGCCACGCATGAAGCCATTGCGGTGATCCCGGAGCGAGCCATCAGTGGCGAAATTCTGACGCGGCAACTGGATCGATTAGCGGTCTCACGCGGCTTGCCGCAGGTGATTCGCACTGACAACGGCAAGGAGTTCTGCGGTCGAGCGATGCTGCACTGGGCGTACCGGCGCGGCATCACGCTGCGGCAGATTGAACCGGGCAAACCGAACCAGAACGCTTACATCGAATCATTCAATGGCCGGCTGCGGGACGAATGTCTGAACGAGCACTGGTTCACCAGCTTGGCGCATGCGCGGGTGGTGATCGAAGCCTGGCGACGGGAATACAACGAGGAGCGGCCGAAGAAGGCGTTGGGCGGGCTGACGCCATCGGCCTATGCCCGGCAGCTAGCGAGGAAGAAACCGGTAATATCGGGGGCCGGACTCTAAAGCGAAATGCTATTCATGAGGGGGTGACGTCGGGTGTATTCGAGAGTGAGATGGGGCATGGGGAGACTCTTGGTAGGGAGCTAGGGAGATGCGGGCCAACAGACTTATGGTTCAAGCGCCAAACCGGATCGATTCAGGCCTAGAAACCCGATCACGAAACCATATGGCGTAACCGCCCCTAAATGCGGGTTGCTCCAGCACTTCTGCCTTTTTTACAAAAGGCCGCAGTGAAAGAATCTATACGACGCTTTATGTCAACGCATAAGGCGTGATCCAACATGTGACTGAAATAACTGAAGAATATCTACCTTGGTACGGCCGCTACTGACAATCGACAAAAAAGCCTCGAACTTCATCACGACCTTTTTCCCACTTCTCGGATTAAGTAGCACGAAATTTTCCCACTCAGCGCCGTTTCGTTCGATCGATGCCGCGTAGCTCAATAGCCAATAGATAGCAACCTGACGGTAATCGGCGGCGGCAAAACGCTTAGCAGTGCATTTCACCTCCACCAAAGTATTTCCCAATGCAAAGTCCCCGTAGCCACTAGCAATCCACTCAAGGCCTGGTATTTTTGGTCGAACTACGATCGAACACCCACTCTCTCGGCTCATTTCTCTCATCGAGTCGGCAAGATTTCTGCCTACAGTTTCGGCCAAGGATTGATCCAATACAGATAATTGATCGGGCAATTTTGCATCAAAATATCCACGCTGTCGCCGAAGTGTCTCAGCGAAGCAATTTGGCCAGTCGATGACGACTTCGCCTTCAAGTAATCGCTCCCCTACGACATACCCGAGCTCAAACAACATGGCGCGCTGCAAGCCAGATTGAAGCAGCAGTTCCTGTAGGACTGGCTGCACCTGGACAGGTGATGCCAAATTATTTAGGTGCGCAACAATGCCTGGTGTCAGCTGCGGAAACACTTCATCGAACACCCCGGGGATTTCGCGAGCCACTGTGCGCGGATCAAATTGCATTGCTAAACTCTTTTGCCCATTTCATGAACAACGTCGCAAAACGTGGCTCTGCGCCACGAACCAACTGACTAAGTTTTGATTTGTCAGTTATTGGGTCGAATGGAAGTTCGACTCCAAGCGCCCAAGATTGCGTCGCCAAACGCTTTGCTTGCAACCTCGCCTTATCCCCCTCATCAGCAAATGCGTAGGTAGCAAGCCAGTAAAGCCGCTGACTTTCGGGGGACATTTGCTGCCAGCGATTGCGGAGAGAGTTGAATGCAACGCTGTCATGCCAGCTCCTCCAACAGTCGATGCACGCACGGCGTACAGTATCCAATTGCGTCGTTTCGAACAGCCTGTGTATGAACTGGACTCTCACCGGCGTACTTTGAAAGCGCAAGCAACGCAGATAATGAAGCATGCTGGTCTCCGCTTTCAGCAAGTGCTCAGAGTTGACGGGGATAGCGTCGAGCAAAGAATCGAGTACACCGTGAATACTGGAGAACCGATCATCTCCTCGTAGGTTCGAAATGCCTCGCATGATTGTGGAGAATGATGAGCGGAATGCGTGAAGGTTTCTCTGTTTCAGAAGGGTCGCCGCAATTTCGAGCGCGACATTTGGCTCATGAAGCCGTATTGTTCGACCAATTTGGGTCACCAAGAAAGAGTCTGGGAGAGCCTTCTCCAATTCACGATTCAAAAGCTGGCGCACCTGGAGTGTCTCAACCGTTTCTACAAGTGACTCATATTCATCCTCTGGGTTATCCGAATACGGATCAAACTTGATATCGATGCTTCGTAGCTTCGCTGCTTCGACATCATCACCTCCAAGTTGCGAAGCGACATAGTCTCTATAATGTTTCGAGGACAAAAATACAGTCTTTGACTTGTTCAAACTCAAGCCATAGTCCATCAGTCCTTGCGCTAGAATACCTAGTGCTCGGTACGCTCCCGCAGTGTTTGTTGCAATCAATACATAGTCGTCGACATAGCGATGCCACTGCACTCCGCGAGCTGTAAGTGCGGCATCAACTTGATTGAGGAAAAGCTCTGCAAGAACACGAGCTCCTTGACCACCGACAGGCAAACCGAATGATCTTCCCGCGAAGAGTTTACTTAGAAGAGCATTGACTTGCTTTGAGACTGGGCCCGCATCACCACCGAGACCATTGATGAGGTTCTCGATGTAGTGATGAGAGACGTGTTCATAGAAGCTCGATATATCTGTTTGAACGATAATTGCTCCGTCACCAACCTTACTCGCCTCAACAGCCGTAGCCTCTTTGAAGGCGCGCCAGGATTTATTTTCATCGAAGAGCCGCTCACCGCCAGCCGGCAAGAAGCGATAGGAATGGACGCAAGGAGAACGACGCGGCTCAAGCGTCTCTGCGATTGCGATAGCCAGCCCATTGAGATAAATATTCCAGAACAAATGGATCTTCGTCACCACTCTGAACCCGGCCGGACCAGATGGAGCCAGAAGCCGTTCGCTGTGGACATGCAGTTCAGCTATGCGGTTGTTGTTGTCCTTAACTTCTTGGCTATCTCGAAGCTCCGAATAGAAACCGTAGGCGATTGATGCAAGTGCCTCGGCCTCGTCGCCGCAAAACCGAACGTCGATGTCGAATGGCAACGTGTCGTTATCGCCATGCTTCGCAATTTCACGAGCCGCACGTTCAAAGTGATGTAGTTCTGGTTTGAGCAAAAGGACCTCCATCGAAACTACCGTTTCCATTGTATTTAGAGCAATACGAAGACTTGAGCGCTATTAAGAGTTCAATGTTTACCAACCGAGGATCTGGATTTTGGCGAGAGCCTCTTCTCTAGGCGCATGAATACATATGCTATCTGATTTTTCATAAATTCGTTGGCTTCGTACATTGCATAGTTGTTAAGCGCTACGCGCACTATCTTCTAAGATGCCGGTTCCGCCCGGCGTACGGGTTCATTTCTTTTGCTTCGCCAAAAGAAACGAACCAAAGAAAAGGCGACCCCGCCTTGCGGCCCTCCGGGCTGCCCTCAGTCGGTCGCGAGCCTAAGGTCTCGCTCCACTCCTTCGGCGCTGGCCAAGGGGAAGAAAACCACGCGCCGATATGGGCTGGAACATTCATCGCAAGTTGGGTACCAGCAAAATCCGCCTTTATTCCCCTTGCGCCAAGGAGGAAACGCGGTACGCAAAATGTAGGGGATGCACCCAGCGACCTTGGCATACCACCCGAATTCCCCTCAGGAGCGCCGAGCGAGGAACAAGCGGGGCGGGGTTTCGCCGAGGATGTTTGAGGCCGCAGGCCGAGTCCCGCAGGCGCCGCCTCGATTGTCCGCAGTGAGGGAACCCCGAAGGGGCGCGGATGCGGGGTCGCCTTTTCTTTGGTTCGTTTCTTTTGGCGAAGCAAAAGAAATGAACCCGTCCGCCGGGCGGAACCGGCATCCAAACATGGCACCGCAGGCGCAAATCGCCCCCGAACATGCGCCCAAAGCGCATAACCACCCTCAATCCCAATACCCCACCGCCCCATAAGCAGTCCTCAAGTGATCCACAAACCGCCGCACCCGCTGCGGCAGGTGCTTGCGCTGCGGCATCACCGCGTAGACCGGGTAGTCGGGCGAGGCGTAGCCATCGAGCACCGTCACCAAGCGGCCATCGGTGAGGTCGTCCTTCACCTCCCACAGCGAGCGCCACGCCAGGCCGTAGCCTGCCAGTGCCCATTCGTGCAGCACGGCGCCGTCGTTGCACTCCAGCACGCCGCTCACCTTGCGGCTGACGAGCTCGCCATCGACCTTGAAGATCCAGCCGCGGGCTTGGCTCGCGCCCAGCGACAGGCACTCAAAACGGTCCAGGTCGTCCAGCGTCTGCGGCACGCCGCGTGCGGCGAGGTAGCTGGGCGCCGCCACCACCACGCGGCGGTTCTCCGCCAGCCGCACCGCCACCAGGCTGGAATCAGCCAGCTCGCTGATGCGAATGGCGCAATCAATGCGCTCGCCGGCGAGGTCTACCAATCGATCCGATAGATCGAGCGTGACGCGCAATTCTGGGTGCAGCCGCTGGAAGGTGGCCACATGTGGCGCCACATGGCGGCGGCCGAAGCCGGCCGGGGCGCTGATGCGCAGGTGGCCACGCACCCGCGCGCTGCCGGAGCCGACGGCTGCCTCGGCATCGGCGAGGTCCGCCAGGATGCGCTGGCCATCTTCGAAAAAGGCAGCGCCCTCCTGCGTGAGGGTGACGCGCCGCGTGGTGCGCACCAAGAGCTTGGCGCCAAGGCGCTCTTCCAGCGCATCAAGCCGGCGGCCGATCACGGCGGGCACCACGCCCTCGGCACGGGCAGCGGCGGAAAGGCTGCCCAGATTCACCACCGAAACAAACGTTTGCAGCTGCTTGAGCGCATCCATTATGTACTTAAAAGTAAAAGAACCTGTCGCAGTTTAGCGCTTTTTTGTGATGCCGCAGCGCACTACACTGCAATGCAACATCCAGCTGCAAAACCCAGGAGCACCGCATGTCCACCTTGCCCGCCGGCGTTCAACTCCACGCCGAAATCACCCCCGCCTTTGCCGAGATCCTCACGCCCGATGCGCTGGCTTTCGTCGCCCGCCTGCACCGCTGCTTCAATAGCCGCCGCCAGGAGCTGCTGGCTGCGCGCGTGCTGCGCCAGGCCGAGCTCGATGCCGGCAAGCTGCCGGATTTCCTGCCGCAGACGGCGCACATCCGCAATGGCGATTGGCAGATCGCGCCAGTGCCGGCCGATCTGGCGCTGCGCCGCGTGGAGATCACCGGGCCCGTCGAGGCCAAGATGATCATCAACGCGCTCAATTCCGGCGCGGACAGCTACATGACGGACTTCGAGGATTCCAACACGCCGAACTGGTCCAACCAGATCCAGGGCCAGGTGAACCTCACGGCCGCCGTGCGCCGCACACTGGCGCACCGCAACGAGGCGGGCAAGGAATACAAGCTCAACAACAAGATCGCCACGCTGGTGGTGCGCCCGCGCGGCTGGCACCTGGATGAAAAGCATGTGACCGTCGATGGCGAGCGGGTATCGGGCGGCGTGTTCGATTTCGCGCTGTTCCTGTTCCACAACGCCAAGGAGCAGCTGGCGCGCGGCACCGGGCCGTATTTCTACCTGCCCAAGATGGAATCGCACCTGGAAGCGCGGCTGTGGAACGACATTTTCGTCGCGGCGCAGGCCGAGCTTGGACTTGCCCAGGGCACGATCAAGGCCACCGTGCTGGTCGAGACCATCCTTGCCGCGTTCGAGATGGAAGAAATCCTCTATGAATTGCGCGAGCATTCGGCCGGGCTCAACGCCGGGCGCTGGGACTACATCTTCAGCTGCATCAAGAAGTTCAAGACCAATGCCGATTTCTGCTTGGCCAACCGCGCGCAGATCACCATGACCGTGCCCTTTATGCGCGCCTATGCGCTGAACCTGGTGAAGGCCTGCCACAAGCGTGGCGCGCCCGCCATCGGCGGCATGAGCGCGCTGATCCCGATCAAGAACGATCCGGCCGCCAATGAAAAGGCCATGGCCGCAGTGCGCGCCGACAAGACGCGCGATGCCGGCGACGGCTTCGACGGCGGCTGGGTGGCCCACCCCGGCCTCGTGCCCATCGCGATGGAGGAATGGGTGAAGGTGCTGGGCGATGCGCCCAACCAGATCGGCAAGCAGCGCGACGATGTGGAAACCCGCGCCGCCGACATCCTCAACTTCCAGCCCGAAACCCCCATCACCGAGGCGGGCCTGAGGATGAACATCGACGTGGGTATCCAGTACCTGGGCTCATGGCTGGCCGGCAATGGCTGCGTGCCGATTCACAACCTGATGGAGGATGCCGCCACCGCCGAGATCAGCCGCTCGCAGGTGTGGCAGTGGATCCGCAGCCCGAAGGGCGTGCTGGACAACGGCCGCAAGGTGACCGCCGAGCTGGTGCGCGCAATGATCCCGCAGGTGCTGGGTGCCATCCGCGCCGAGCACGGCGATGCAGTGTTCGAACGCGTGCCCTACGTCCGCGCTGCGGCCATCTTTGAAACGATGAGCACCAGCACCGAGTTCGCCGAGTTCCTCACGCTGCCGCTGTACGAGGAAATCTGAGGCTTGCCGCTGCCATCAGCAAAAAGCCGACCTGAGGGTCGGCTTTTTTTGTGCTGATCATTGAGCAGGCCGATCAAGCCAGCATCAGCAAGGTGGGTGTTTCGCGATCCGGATGCAATCCCCGCCCTGCGTGCCATCGCCGTATTGTGCGGCTAGGTACAGGCGCTCTTCTCTGTTTTCCAGCACCAGCACCTCGTGCAGCGCATCTGCGTATCGCGTCTGAATCGGCTTGCCGATCAGCGGCGCCCAGTAAGGATGCGTCGTCATTTCCACCGCGGAGAGCGCGCCCTCGTTGAAAAACGACTGTGCCTGCAGCGCGATGCAATACCCACCGGGTGCGCCGGCCCAAGAGACAAAGCGCACCTCGTCACCATCGAACCGCAACGCCACCTCGCCATCGAGCTGGTGCCAGGATTCGAGCCCCGACACCCGGCGCTCGTGATCGAACATCTGGTAATGGACTGCACGCAGGATCATGGGCTCACCGCAGGATATAGTCGCCATCCGGCAGCAGCGGTGGCGGCAGCTCGGCGGCATCGGTCAGCTCCAGCAAGGAGCGCTCGATGCTGCGGCTGATGGCGTCGAGCGCCAGATCGTTGGGCTCGGTGCCAAAGGGCGTTTCCAGCTCGCCGGCGATGGTTTCCAACGCCATGAAGGTGTAGGCGACGAACACCGAGATTAGCGGAGTGAGCCAGCCGATGCTGTCGACGAGGCCCAGCGGCAGCAGCGTGCAGTAGAGGTAGATCGTGCGATGCAGCAGCACGCTGTAGGCATAGGGCAGCGGCGTGTTGGCGATGCGCTCGCAGCTGCCGAGGATGTCGGAGAGCTTGTCGAGGTTGGCATCGAGTGCCTGCACCAGCACATCGCTGAGTCGGCCAGCGTCGCGCTGCGCCGCCACCCAGGCGCCGAGCTCACGCAGCGCCAGCGCCGGCCGGAACTGGGCCGATTGCAGCCGGTGCGCGAGCTCGGCGGTCAGCAGCCGCTGCAGGTCCGCAGCCGGGTCGGTCTGGCGCAGCTGGTGCTTCAGGCTATAGGTGTAGGCAACCAGCAGATCGCGAAAACGGGCGATCTCGGGATCATCCGGTGCGCGGCCGGTCAGCGTGATCGCCTGGCGCAGCAGCGATCGGGTTTGCACCAGCACGCCGCCGTAGAGCTTGCGTGCTTCCCAGAAACGGTCATAGCTGCTGTTGTTGCGAAAGCCGAGGAAGATGGCGAGCGCGATGCCGATCAGGCTGAACGGGCCGATCGACAACGTGATGCCGAAGCCTTCCAGCCTGCCGTACAGCAGCACCACCGCCAGCGCGAACACCAGATTCAGCCCCAGCCGGGGCAGGATGGCGGACAGCACGGAGCCGCGCCAGGTGAACACCATGCGCAACCAGTGCTGGGGGGGACGGACAATCATGAGGAGAGCGGCAGTACAACGGAGCCGCCATTCTAGCCAGCGCGCTGCAGGTGGCAGGTTACCGCTTGATACGCCGGCACTGGCAAAAGCGCGGACTCACCCTCACCTGATGGCCAACCCGCTTAGCTACCGCAGCCCATCGCACGCCCTGCCGTGAAGCAGCCAGGAATCCCGATGTCGACACCCTCCCCTACCCGCCGAGCCACGCCGTTGCTGGGCCTGTTGCCTTTCCTGCGGCCGTATCTGAGCCGCTGGATCGCCGCCTTTGCCGCACTGGCCGTGGCCGCGGGTGCCACGCTGGCGCTGCCGGTGGCGTTTCGCCACTTGATCGATCAGGGCTTTGCCGCCGGCAACCGTGGGCACATTGATCGCTATTTCATCGCGCTGTTCGCGGTATCGATGGTGCTGGCCGCCGCCACCGCACTGCGCTTCTACTGGGTGTCGTGGCTGGGTGAGCGCACCACGGCCGACCTGCGCCGCGCGGTGTACGAGCACGTATTGCGCATGAGCCCGCAATTCTTCGAAACCACGCAGACCGGCGAGGTATTGTCGCGGCTCACCACCGATACCACGCTGATCCAGACGGTGGTCGGCACCAGCCTGTCGATGGGGCTGCGCAATGCCTTCCTGCTGCTGGGCGGGCTCACCATGCTGGTTGTCACAAGCCCCGCGCTGTCCGGCTACATCCTGCTGACGCTGCTCTTGGTGATCGCGCCCATCCTGGTGTTCGGCCGCCAGGTGCGGCGGCTGTCCAAGGCCAGCCAGGACAAGGTGGCCAACGCCAGCGCGCTGGCCGGCGAAATCCTCAACGCCATGCCCACCGTGCAGTCGTTCACCCGCGAGCCGTTTGAGGCGGCGCGCTTCGCCGGCGCGGTGGAATCGGCCTACGCCACTGCACTGCAGCGCATCCGTGCCCGCTCCTGGCTGACCGCCGTGGTGATCCTGCTGGTGTTCGCCGCCGTGGTGTTCGTGCTGTGGTTGGGCGCCCAGGCGGTGATGGATGGCCGGATGAGCGCGGGCGAGCTGTCGCAATTCATCCTCTATGCCGTGGTCACCGCCGGTGCGGTGGGCGGCATCGCCGAAGTGTGGGGCGACCTGCAACGCGCCGGTGGCGCAGCCGAGCGGCTGCAGGAATTGCTGGCGCTGCAATCGCCGGTGGCTGACGCCCCGGAGCCAATATCCCTGCCGCAACTGGGCGACGGTATCCGCTTCGACGCGGTGGGCTTCGCCTATCCATCGCGCCCCGGCATTGCAGCGCTGGACGAGCTGACGTTGCATATCCGCCCCGGCGAGCACGTGGCGCTGGTGGGCCCGAGCGGCGCCGGCAAAACCACGCTGTTCCAGCTGCTGTTGCGGCTGTACGACCCGCAGCAGGGCCGCATCAGCTTCAATGGCGTGGCCACCCGCGATCTCGCGCTGGCCGAGCTGCGGACGCAGATCGGCGTGGTGCTGCAGGAAACGGTGATCTTTGCCGGCAGCGTGGCGGATAACATTCGCTACGGCCGGCTGGACGCGAGCGATGCCAAGGTGCGCGCTGCGGCCGAGATGGCCGCCGCCCACGACTTCATCGATGCCTTGCCCGAAGGCTACGACACTTTCCTCGGCGAGCGCGGCGTGCGGCTTTCGGGCGGGCAGCGCCAGCGCATCGCCATCGCCCGCGCCATCCTCAAGAATCCGCCCATCCTGTTGCTGGACGAAGCCACCAGCGCGCTCGATGCCGCCAGCGAACGCGCGGTACAGCAGGCGCTGGACAATGCGGCGCATAACCGCACCACGCTGGTAATCGCCCATCGCCTCGCCACCGTGCAGCAGGCCGACCGCATCGTGGTGCTGGAGCACGGCCGCATCGTGGCCGAAGGCAGCCATGCCGCGCTGCTGGTGAGCTCGCCACTGTATGCGCGGCTGGCGGCGCTGCAGTTCACCGAAGGGATGCCGACGATCGCGTAGTGATGGCCAGATGGGCGCCCCTTTCGTTCGTACACAAACAACCAGCCCGGCCTAAGCCGGGCTGGTTGTAGACTTGAAACGCTGCGGCAATTACGGCGTGTTGGTCAGCTCGATGGTGGCCTTGGATTCGTCGTCCGACTTCGCAACCAGCACCTTGATGCTGTTGGGTACCAGAGCTCCGATGCCATCGACCGGGATCGGCAGCAGCAGCCAGTCAGCGTTCTTGGCCAGCGTCACCGGCGACTGGAAGATCACCGTCTTGCTGCCGGCCGCGGTGATGCGCAGCAAGTAGTCGCCACCTTCCAGCGATTGCGAATCGTTGCCCGAAGCCGGGTTGGCCGTCTTGTAGCCGACTGCGGCGAAGCTCGGCGTCACCGTGTTGATGTCGACGGTCGGCTCGGTCAGGTAGACGTCGATGTTCTGGGCGTTGAACGCGGCATTGGCCACACGTACCCGGGCATCATTGCTGGTGAGTTCCTTGTTGTACGGATCCTCGATCAGCAGCACGTCGGTGACGTTGTCGCCGATCAGCGCCACGGCGGTGTACTTGTCGCCGCGCTTGGCGTCGAAGGTGACAGTGCCATAGCTGGTCGCGCCGTCGGTGCTCTTCACCGAGAGCTCGCTCTGGCCTTCGCTCACGTCGAAGTATTGCGAGGCGAACTTGTAGCCGACATTGGTCGCATCGGCCGAGGCCGCGCCATTGCGGTACAGCGTCACGTTCGGACCAGCCGGGATGGCATGCACGAAGCGCACTTTCGGATCCGCGATATCCAGACGATCGTCGAGGTCATCGTCATCACCACCACCGCATGCGGAGAGCAGGGTGGCGGAGATCACGCCCAGCAACAACAGTTTGACGAGTTTCATGACAGTTTTACCTTTGTAGTGTTGTCCATCGCGGCGCCCTGCCGCTGTGAGCACACCTTATGCGTCCTGTAGGGGAAGCACCGCCGGGCAGGCACGCAACGTGGCGTCAGCCCATTCCCACAGCGCATGCCAAGCGCTTGCGCTTGTCCGCGACTGGCCAGCCGGATAGCATCGCTTGCCCCATCCGCTCGCTGATACTCGCCCGTGCCTGCCTGGATACGCCGCTTTCCCGTTACCGCCCTGCTGATCGCCGCCAACGTGGCAGTTTTCCTGCTGCAGCTCGCCAGTGGCGTGCCCATCGACGGCGCGCATGGCGCCCAGCTGGTGAACTGGGGCGCCAATCTGTCGGTGCTGACCTTGGGCGACGAACCCGGGCGGCTGTTCAGCAGCATGTTCCTGCACATCGGCGTGCTGCATCTGGTGGTGAACATGTATTCGCTGCTGGTGCTGGGGCCGATGGTCGAGCGCTTCGTCGGCAGCGCACGCTACAGCGCGATCTACCTGGGGGCCGGTCTTGCCGGCGGGCTGACCAGCGCGCTGTGGAACCCGGTGGTGATCAGCGCCGGCGCCTCCGGCGCCATCATGGGACTGGCGGGCGCCTATCTCGCGCTGCTGCTGCTGTTCCGCGACCACTTGCCGCATGCCACGGCAGCGATCCGCCAACTGGCTGTCGTCATCGTGCTCAACATCGGCATGGGGTTCGCCATTCCCGGCATCGACAATGCCTGCCACCTCGGCGGTCTGGTCGGTGGCGCCTTGCTGGCGGCGGCGTATGTCGGCGCGGCCAAACGCTGGCGACCATGGGTGGGGTACATCGCTGTCACCGTCGTCGCCACGCTGGCGTGCTGGGGGACCGTTCAGTTAGGCCGCACCGACGCACTGCATTTCGACCGTGCCATCGAGCACCTGATCGTTGCCGATGGCCGCTATGGCGATTTCCGCGGCTTCTGGCTGGCCGGCCAGGATGGCCAGCGCGCCGAGCAATTCGATGCAGCGCAGCAATCATGGCAGCAGTGCGTGACGGGCATGGACCAGCCCTGGCAGCTGGATACCGGTGATGCCCGGCTGGCCACCGGGATGGCCGAGTACTGCAACCTGCGGCTGGCGCAATACCGGGTGAACCGTGCAGGCTGGGATCAACATGGCACCGACGCCCTGCTGGATACCCGCTACGCGCGCGAGGCCGATGCGGTGCGCGCCAGGATCTGGCGCCAGTTCGAACCGCGCGCCGCACTGGCGCTGCAGCGGCTACAGCTGGTAGGGCGGCGCAACTGAGCGCTGTATCGCCTCCACGATGGGCTTCCAATTCTGACTGGAAATTGACAAATCGCTCGTCAATCCTTGGGGCATATGTTACAAACCGACTGCCGCGCAGCCATGACATCGGCAATCCGATCGGTCTGCGCGCGGCCCAAGTCAATAGAAACCCAAGGAGGATACGATGCCCAAGACCGAACACACCCAGCGCCCCTCCGGCGCCTTTGTCGCCGCCTCGTGGGCGGCACTGCTGATCGGCGCTGTCGTCTACTTGATCGGCCTGTGGAACGCCCAGATGCAGCTCAACGAGAAAGGCTATTACTTCGTGCTGCTCACTTACGGCCTGTTCGCCGCAGTGTCGTTGCAGAAATCGGTGCGCGACCGGCTGGAAGACATTCCCGTCACCGGTCTTTACTACGGCCTTGCCTGGCTGTCGGTGGTGCTCGCCATTGCCCTGCTGGCGATCGGCCTGTGGAACGCCACGCTCGCCAATTCCGAGAAGGGTTTCTATGCGATGGCCTTCCTGCTGAGCCTGTTCGGCGCCGTAGCGGTGCAGAAGAATGTGCGCGACACCCAGGCCAAGGGCGATCAGAGCCCGGCAACGCTGCCGTTCCAGTAACACCCGACAGCGGAGCGTTGCCACTGGGCAATGCTCCGCCAGCAATAGGCCTGGGCTGATACCTCATCACGCGTCCACACCGAGTTGAAATGACATGACGCCCCACCAAATCCTGGCCGTCGCACTGCGCCTTGTGGCTGTCGCCTGGGTGCTTCACACACTGGGCCAAGTCACCGAAGCCCTCAATCTGGCGGAACGGACCGAGCTATCCCGCATGGGCCTGGCGCTGACCTGGGCCGTGATTGCAGCACAACTGCTCGCCAGCCTCCTGATGTGGATATTCCCGGCCACGGCCGCATCGCTGCTGCTGCGCGATCGCGCCAGAATAGTGGTACCAAGCACCATCTCCGCGACCCAATGGGCAACGCTCGGCGTTGCATTGCTGGGCGTGTGGATCTTGAGTCGGGGTATTCCCGATGCGGTTTACTGGATCACCCTGCTCAAACTACTGTCCTCGGTCGATCTGGACCTGATGCGGACACTGAACAGCGAACAACGGGCTGGCATGGCCGGAACCATGGTCGAGGTGCTAATCGGCGGGGGCTTCCTGTTTGGCGCCCGCAGAGTGGCCGGCTTCGTCCTGCGCGGTACCGCAGCGGCGCATCCATGAAACCGTATCTGCAGTGGATCGCCCTCACACTTGCGTTGACCAGCGCACTGGCCTGCGCTGAAACCGACCCCTGGCAGCGCTACGACCAGGAACTGCGTACGCTGCCCAAGGATGCTTCTGTAGCGCTCGATCGCGGTGTGAACTGCAACCATTTCGCCGGCGAATTCAACGGCGATGGTTCGGCGCACGACAAGGAGGTCAACAAGACGATGGCGCAGCTGCGTTGCGATACCATCAGCGGGATGTAAGCCGCATCAAGCAGCGCTACAAGAGCCAACCCAAGGTGCTGCGGGCCTTCCGTATTTACTACGAAGAATGAGGCCGGCGTAGCCGGCTCCTCCACTCGCAACGCAAGGAACCACATCGTGATCGTCTACGGCGATATCGCTTCGGGCAACTGCTACAAGATCAAGCTGCTGCTGGCCCTGCTCGGCCAGGCGCATGAATGGCGCCATGTGAACATCCTGCAGGGTGATACCCGCAGCGCCGAATTCCAGCAGATGAATCCGAACGGCAAGATCCCGGTGCTGCAGTTGGCGGATGGCACCTCTATCAGCGAATCGAATGCCATCCTCAACTACCTGGCCGACGGCACGCCGTTCCTGCCAACCGGTCGGCTCGCCCGCACCCGGGTGCTGGAGTGGCAGTTCTTCGAGCAATACAGCCATGAGCCGTATATCGCGGTGGCGCGCTTCATCAAGCATTACCTCGGCCTGCCCGAGGCGCGGCGTGCCGAGTTCGATGCCAAGCAGGCCGGTGGCCTGAAGGCATTGGCGGTGATGGAGCAGCAACTGGCGCGCACGCCCTACCTGACCGGCAACGATTACACCATCGCCGACATCTCCCTTTACGCCTACACCCATGTGGCACACGAAGGCGGCTTCTCGCTGGACGACTTTCCGGCCGTGCGCGCCTGGCTCGCCCGCATCGCCAGCCACCCGCGCCATGTGACCATGCAGCAATTCCTGGCCTGATCGGGCAGCCGGGGCAATTGCCCCGGCCACGGCTGAGAGCGGCCAGCAAAACCCAGCACAGCGGTGCTGGCTGGCGCGCGCAATGTCCTCAAAGGCGATAAACCCCATCTCCCCCAGCCGCAGGCCGTACAAGGTGTACGGCAGGTGAGTGCGACATGGCTTCAGGGGGTGGTTGGCGGCGCTTATCCGCGCTCGACGTTCACCATCCACGGCACGCCAAACTGATCGCGCAGCATGCCAAAGCCCTGCGCCCAGAAAGTGGGGCCAAACGGCATCTGTATCTCGCCGCCACGCGACAGCGCCGTGAACAGCCGGCGGCCTTCATCGACCGTATCGGGGCTGAGCGACAGGCTGAAGCCGCTCATCGCCACCGGCTGGCCCGGCATGCCATCGGATGCCATCAGCTGCGTCTGGCCAATGGTTACGTTGGCATGCATCACCTTATCGTGCCATTCCGCCTCGCCTTGCTGGCCTTCCGGCGCATCGGAAAAACGCATCAGGTAGCCAGTCTGCGCACCGAGCACATCGTGGTAGAAGGCCAACGCCTCTTCGCAGCGGCCGGCGAAAAACAGATAGTTCTGGACTTGCATCGTTGCACTCCTTTCGATCGTGTTGTTGTCGGGCCCCGCCGCCCACGGCCCGGGTGTCACCATAGCAGCCGGTGCGCCACACATCTTGAAACCGGGCGATGACGGTTTGATGTGACTTTGCGCTCTCCGGCAAACCGGCTAAAGTAGCCGCACCCAGAACGACCGTTCAACTCAACTAACCTCAATGGATTTCTCTGCCCTCGCTCCCGCCGTTAAGGCCCGGCTGGCCAAGCTCGGGATCAACCGCGCCTTCGATCTGGTGCTGCACCTGCCGCTGCGCTACGAGGACGAGACCCATCTGGTGGCAATTGCCGATGCGCTGATGGGCACGAGCGTACTGGTCGAGGGCGAGGTACAGACGCTGGACGTGATGTTCCGCCCCAAGAAGCAGCTGGTGGCGCGCGTGGCAGACGCCAGCGGCATGCTGGTGGTGCGGCTGATCAACTACTACCCCAATCAGGCGGCACAGCTTGCCGTCGGCAAGCGCGTGCGGCTGTATGGCGAAATCCGCCGCGGCTTCTGGGGCGACGAGATGGTCCACCCCAAGATCCGCAACGTCGGCGATGGCTCGTCGCTGTCCGAAGCACTGACGCCCGTCTACCCGACCACCGCCGGGCTCAACCAGGCGGCGCTGACCAAGCTGATCGGCAAGGCGCTGCGCGAATGCCGACTCTCCGACACGCTGCCCGCTGCGGTGCTGGCCGACTACGGCCTGCCCGGCTTTGCCGACAGCGTGCAGCTCTTGCACGCGCCAACGCCGGATATTCCCAACGTGTTGCTGCAGCACCGCACGCACCCGGCCTGGCGCCGGTTGAAGTTCGACGAACTGCTGGCGCAGCAGCTCAGCCTGCGCATGGCGCGCGCGGCACGGCGCGAGAAGAATGCCCCGGTCATCGCCGCCGACGGCCGGCTCGCCGCCCAGCTTGTCGCCAGCCTGCCGTTCGCATTGACCAAAGCCCAGAACCGCGTGCTGCTCGATATCGCGCGCGATCTGAAAACCCCGCACCCGATGCAGCGGCTGCTGCAGGGCGACGTAGGTTCGGGCAAGACCATCGTCGCCGCCATCGCGGCCTGCCATGCCATCGAATGCGGCTACCAGGTGGCGCTGTTGGCGCCGACCGAAATCCTGGCCGAACAGCACTACCGCAAGCTCGCCGCCTGGCTCGCGCCGCTCTCCATCAAGGTGGTGTGGCTGGCCGGATCGCTGAAAGCCAAGGACAAGCGTGCCGCGATCGAGGATGCTGCGCTTGGCACCGCTGCGCTGGTGGTCGGCACCCATGCCATCTTCCAGCAGCAGGTCGAGTTCAAGAATCTGGGCCTCGTCATTGTCGACGAGCAGCACCGTTTCGGCGTCGCGCAGCGGCTGGCGCTGCGCGCCAAGGGGCAAAGCCCGCACCAACTGATGATGAGCGCCACGCCGATCCCGCGCACATTGGCGATGAGCTTCTACGCCGATCTCGACGTGAGCGTGATCGACGAGTTGCCGCCGGGGCGCACGCCGATCGTCACCAAGCTGGTGTCGGACGCCCGCCGCGACGAGGTGATCACCCGCATCGCCGCCAAGGTCGCCGAAGGCCGTCAGGTGTACTGGGTGTGCCCGCTGATCGAGGAATCCGAAGCGTTGCAGCTGCAGACCGCGGTCGATACCCATGCGCAGCTGGCCGAGGAGCTGGAAGGCGTGGCCGTGGGCCTGTTGCACGGCAAGATGAAAACGGACGAGAAAGCGGAGGTGATGGGCGAATTCCTCGCCAACCGCATCCAGGTGCTGGTGGCCACCACGGTGATCGAGGTCGGCGTCGACGTACCCAATGCCAGCCTGATGGTAATCGAGCACGCCGAGCGCATGGGCCTTGCGCAATTGCACCAGCTGCGCGGCCGCGTCGGCCGCGGCGCCCACGCCAGCCTGTGCGTGCTGCTCTACACCGGGCCCCTTGGCGACACCGCCAAGGAGCGGCTGCGGGTGATCTTCGAGAACACCGACGGCTTCGTCATCGCCCAGGAAGACCTGCGCATCCGCGGGCCGGGCGAACTCGCCGGCGTGCGCCAATCGGGCGTACCCATGCTGCGCTTTGCCGATTTGGAAGCGGACGCCGATCTGGTCGAGGCCGCACGCGAGGCTGCGGAGACGCTGCTGGCGCAGGATGCGGGCACCGCCATCGCCCATCTGGACCGCTGGCTACCGGGTCGCGAGGCGCTGCTGCGCGTCTGAACGCCGGCTATCGGAGGCTGGCGACGGACGGCGGCATCCACGCGGCCAGCGCTGCCTGCGGATGCAACATAAGCCACCGACTTGTGCTTAACATTCAATTACTTGGATGTGAGCCCCAGCATGGAGATCGCGACCACTTCGTTCAGTAGCGTTCACGGCCCCGGCTGCAGCTGCCCTGCCTGCTCCGGGCTGGGGACGTCGTCGTCGCGCTACGCGCACACCACGCCCCGGCGACTCTCGCCTGGCGAGGAGCTGAGCGCCGAGGACCACGCGATGGTGCGCGAGCTCGCCACCACCGATCGCAACGTGCGCGCCCATGAGCAAGCCCATCTCGCCGCCGCCGGTGGTTTGGCAATGGGCGGTGCCAGCTTTCAGATGGTGACCGGGCAGGACGGCCAGCGTTATGCGGTGGCCGGCGAAGTACGCATCGATGTCTCCCCCGCCCATTCGCCCGAGGAAACCATCCGCAAGGCGCGCATCATCCAGGCTGCCGCGCTCGCCCCGGTCGATCCTTCCGGCGCGGACCGCGCCATCGCCGCCCAGGCCCGAGCGATGGAACAACAGGCCCAGGCCGAGCTGGCGCAGCAGACCCCCGGGCAACGGCAACTGGGCGCAACTTACCGTGTTGAGGAGGACACGCCATCCTCGGTGTTCCAGGCCGCAGCTTGAATCAATGCAACGGCCACACCGCCAGGATCAGGGGCAAGGCCAGCGAGGTCAGCACGGCGTTCAATCCCATGGCAAGACCGGAAAAGGCGCCAGCAGTTTCGGAGAGCTGCACCGCGCGTGCGGTCCCCAGGCCATGGGCGGCAACACCCAGCGCAAAGCCCTGCACCATCAGGTCGCGTACGCCCAGTAGCCGCATCAGCGGCACCACGATCACGGCACCGAAGATGCCGGTGATGATGACCACGTTGGCCGTCAGCGCCGGCAAGCCACCGAGGTGTTCGGAAATCGCCATTGCGATCGGCGTCGTCACCGACTTGGGGGCGAACGAGATCAGCGAGGCCGGTGAAAGGCCGAACAACTGCCCCAACAGCAGTGCGCTGACAATGCCAGTGAGGCCCCCCACCGCCAATGCAATGCTCAATGGCGCGAGCGAGGCGCGCACGTGGTGCAGGTTCAGGTACAGCGGCACCGCCAGCGCCACCGTGGCCGGGCCCAGCACCCAGTGCAACGGCAGCGCGCCGTGGAAGTAGTCGGCATAGGGCACATGCAACAGCGTCAGCAGCACCGCGAGGCCAGCCACGCTGAGCAACAGCGGATTACACAGAGGGAAGTGCCGGCTCAGCCGGTAGGCTTTGTCGGCCAGCAAGAACACTGCGGCGGTAGCCACCAGCCACAGTGCTGGAAAATCACGCAGCCAAGCCAGCGCCAGCTGCCAGTGTGCGGACAGCTCGTTCATCGTTGCCGCCTCAGCAGCCATTGCAGCGTGAGCGCGGTGACCGCCAGCGTGATCAGCGTGGAGAGCACGATGACCGCCAGCATGGACCAGCCTTCGCTGGCCAGCTGCGGCCCCAGATCCATCACGCCGACCCCGGCCGGCACGAAGAAGAGCGGCATGTAGCGCATCAACCCGGACGACACCTTGGCCACCCGCGGCTCCACGCCGCGGCGCAGCAGCAACCACGCAGTAAGCAGCAACATGGCGAGCACGCTACCCGGAATGGGCAGGCCGGCAGTGCGGACAATCATCTCGCCGGCGAGCAGGAAGGCAAAGAGAACGGTGAGGCCGTAGAGCATCTGGGTTGGGAATCAGATCGACCCTGCAACCTTAGAGGAGTCTTCGCGAAAAGGGCACGGCAATAGTGTCTGATGCGATCATTCACGTGGTCAGCGCGCAGCGGTTACCTGCAGCCGCACCGTGGGGTCGAGTGTAATCGTGAAGCACTGATCCACCCCGCCTTCCCGAACAAAGCAAGCCAGGCGCTCGCCGCCGACATCGCGACGAATTTCCAGCTTGCGAACGGACTGCAGCTGTAGATCGATACGGTCTTCGCCAGCAACGGACCAGCGAAACATGAATTGTCCGTCGAACGGCAGCATCGCACACCGGATCTGCTCATCGGCGGCCACGCGATTGAAGCGCACGCCTTGATGAAACCAATGTTCACCACCCTCTGCCGGGAACAGCGCTACGGTGCCAAGAAAGGCCTCCAGCTCAAACAGCGCCGGCCACGCGTCCATCTCGCTTACCACTGCACCAGCTCGACCTGCCCCAGGCTACGACCGAGGAAGCGCTCGCCGATGGTCTGGAACTTCACCGGCACATCGGTCACGTGGTAGCGATAGTCCGGCCGGGTGCGGCTGGGATTGGCGAGGCCTTGCTGCTGCAACAGTTCGGCAGCCTGGTCGGCGATGGAAATCGCCGAATCGACGAGGCCGATGCGGCTGCCGGCCACGTCGAGCAGCAAGGGCTTGAGCAGCGGGTAGTGGGTGCAGCCGAGCACCAGCGTATCGATACGCTCGACGAATACCGGCTTCAGGTATTCCTGTGCGGTCAGTTTGGTGACCGGATGGTCGAGCCAGCCTTCTTCCACCAGCGGCACGAACAGCGGGCAGGCCTGCGAATAGACGCGGCAATCCGGATTGAGCTGGTGGATGGCGCGGGCGTAGGCGTTGGAATTGATGGTGGTCGGCGTACCGATCACGCCGATGCCGCCGGATTGGGTGTGCGCAACGGCGTTCTTCGCCCCGGCCTCGATCACGTCGAGCACCGGCACGGTGGCGTTTTCGCGCACTTTTTCTGCGGCGACGGCGGCCATGGTGTTGCAGGCGATGATCAGCATCTTCACATCGCGCTGCAGCAGGAAATCGGCGATCTGCTGGGTGTAGTGTTCGATGGTGGCGACCGACTTCACGCCGTAGGGCACGCGCGCGGTGTCGCCAAAATAGGTGATGTGCTCGAACGGCAGTCTGTCCATCAGCGCGCGCACGACCGTGAGGCCGCCTACGCCGGAATCGAAGACACCGATGGCATGATGGGCTTGGGGGGTGGACATGGAACGGCTCCCGAAAGGCGGGATTCTACGCGCTCGGCCCCTGGGCGCGCACGCGGCCGGGCAACAGATTGTTCGCCGCGACCGCGTCAGTCCAGGCCGCAGGTTTCCAGCCAGACGGGCGCCACGCGGATGTCGCGGCGGGCGAATTCGGCACGCAGCTGTTCGGCGAAGCGATGCGCCTGCGGGGTGTCGCCATGCAGGCACAGGCTCTGCGCCGAGACCGGCAGCCAGGCGCCGTGTTCGTCGCGCACGCCGCGCTGCTCGACCAGATCGCAGGCCTGGCCGACGGCCGTGCCCTCATCGTGATGCACCGAGTGCGGCAACGAACGCGGCACCAGCGTGCCGTCGGCACGGTAGGCGCGATCGACAAAGGCTTCCGCCACCGGCTGCAGACCCGCCTCGCGCGCTGCCGCCATCATCGCCGAGCCGGCCAGCCCCATCAGCGCCAAGTCCGGATCGATCTCGCGCACCGTGTCGGCCAGGAGCCGCGCCAGTGCGGGATCACGGGCGGCGTCGTTGTAGAGCGCACCGTGCGGTTTCACGTAGGCGATGCTGATGCCCTCCTCGATGCAGACGGCGTTCAGCGCCCACAGCTGCGAGGTGAGCACTTCGACCAGCAGCATCGGCGACAGATCGAGCGATACCCGACCGAAGTGCTGACGATCCGGATAACTCGGGTGCGCGCCGATCGCCACACCGTGATGCTTGGCCAGCCGCACCGTGTGCCGCATGGTGTCGACGTCACCGGCATGGCCGCCGCACGCCACATTCACCGACGAAATCAGCGGCATCAGTTCGGCGTCGTAGTCGTAGCCTTCGCCGAGGTCGGCATTGAGATCGATCACATGGCCCACGACAACCTCCTTGCGATGCGGTTGATCCAATCCTGCTGGACACCCAGCGCCACCAGTGCGGCCTGTGTCGAGACCTCGGCGAAGCGCAGGGCATCGCCGGGCCGCAATTGCGCCGCGCGCCACAGGTCGGCGGCAATCACCACCAGTGGCTTGGCGTAGCCCCCGGTGGTCTGCGCATCGGCCAGCAGCACGATGGGCTGGCCCGATGGCGGCAGTTGTACCACGCCCGGCAGTACCGCGTGTGACGGCAGCGATGCGGCCTCCACCGCCAGCGCCGGGCCGGCCAGCCGTGCGCCCATGCGGTTGCTGTCCGGGCTCACCGACCAGACCGCGCCGAGCAGCGCCTTCTGCTGCTCGCGCGTGAGCAGCGGCCATTCCGGCCCAGGCAGCACGCGCAGCACTTCGCCACGGTGCGGCGCACGCACGGCCCTGCCGACTGGCGCCGGGACAGGCTCGCCAAGCACCAAGACATCACCCGGCTGCAGCGCACGGCCGTGATGCCCGCCCAGACCGGCCAGCAACCCGGTCGATCGGCTGCCCAGCACCGGTGGCACGGCAATGCCGCCGGCCAGGCACAGGTAGGCACGTGCACCTTCGCTTGCAAAGCCCAGCCGCAATACGCTGCCAGCCCGCGCCTGCACGCTGCACCAGCCGGCAATCGGCATACCATCCAGGCTGGCAGGCACCGCGGCACCGGTCAGCGCGAACAGGCCAGCGCGTTCAAACCGCAGTTGCAGCCCGCCGAGGGTGATTTCCAGCCCGGCAGCGCCCTCCGCATTGCCGACCAGCAGGTTGCCAATCCGCAAGGCCGGTGCGTCGCACGCGCCACCGCCGGGCACGCCGAGCGGCCGGTAGCCGGGCCGGCCGAGGTCCTCCACCGTGGCCTGCGGGCCGGCCTTGAGGATGACAACGCTCATGCCGCCGCCACGAAGCGCACCGTATCGCCCGGCGCCAGCAGGCCCGGCGTCTCGCGATAGGGATCGAACAGCGGTGTATCGGTACGGCCGATCAGTTGCCAGCCTCCTGGCGACGCCAATGGATAGATGCCGGTCTGATTGCCGGCAATACCCACCGCGCCAGCAGGTACCCGCAGCCGCGGCGTTGCCCGGCGAGGCACGCTGATGCGTGCGTCGAGCCCACCGAGATAGGCAAAGCCCGGCAGA
The DNA here is from genome assembly GCF_008033135.1 of Chitinolyticbacter meiyuanensis. Classification (NCBI taxonomy): domain Bacteria; kingdom Pseudomonadati; phylum Pseudomonadota; class Betaproteobacteria; order Neisseriales; family Chitinibacteraceae; genus Chitinolyticbacter; species Chitinolyticbacter meiyuanensis. Next base: position 1,172,730 of record NZ_CP041335.1, on the reverse strand, counting down.
AAACCCAGGCAATACACCACGTAATCGGGCTTAGCATGCAGCGCAATCACCTCATCTTCGGTGAGGCCGGTCTGCTCGGCGACCGGGGCGAGATCAGGGCCGTGTTCGCCGCCGTAGCGCACCGGGATTTCGATGGTGCGGCCTTGCTCGAACTCGCTGCCGGCGCTGTGCGTCCAAGCGCCTTCCAGCGCCTTCTCGATCAGCCGCGCCGGAGTGGCAAGCGGATCGTAGTGCCCGGTGAGGTTGCCGACGCCCAGTATCCACTCCACCTCCGGCAGGCGCTGGCGCAAGGCATGCCAAGCCGCCCACAGCCGGCGCTGCGTGGCGAGGCCCTCGCCGGCCGACAGCGTCAGCGCCGTTTCACCAACCGGCTGTATCGTCAGTTGCGCGTCGCTCAAACCGCTTCTCCATGCTGTGCCAGCGCCCAGACCACGTGCTCGCGTACCAGCGCGCTGGCATCATCCTGCCGGGTGCGCAGCGCAGCGATCACTGGCGCCGAGCGTGGGGCGTTGCCAAGCCCGACCGCCAGGTTGCGCAGCCAGCGCTCGTAGCCGATGCGGTAGATGGCGCTGCCGGCCATGCGCTGCTGGAAATCGGACTCGCTCCAGGCAAACAGTTCGACCAGCTCCACGTCGTCGAGGCCATGGCGCACATGGAAATCGCCCTCGCCGGTCTGCGCGGCGAAGCGGTTCCACGGGCAGACCAGCTGGCAGTCGTCGCAACCATAGACACGATTGCCCAGCATGGGCCGGAACTCGACGGGAATACTGCCCTTGAGCTCGATGGTCAGGTAGGAGATGCAGCGGCGCGCATCGACCGTGTACGGCGCAACAATGGCGCGGGTCGGGCACAGCTCGAGGCAACGGGTGCAACGACCGCAATGCTCGTTCTCGGTCGGCGGATCGAGCGGCAACGCCAGGTCGGTGAACAGCTCGCCCAGAAAGAAAAACGAGCCATGATCGCGGTTGATCAACAGCGTGTGCTTGCCGCGCCAACCCAGGCCGGCCCGCTCGGCAAGCTCCACCTCCAGCACCGGCGCCGAATCGACAAACACGCGATGGCCGAACGGCCCGATCCGCTCAGCCAGCCGATCAGCCAGCTGCTGCAACTTGTTGCGCAGTACCTTGTGGTAGTCGCGCCCCAGCGCATAGCGCGACAGATAGGCCTTGGCACCATCGGCCAGCACCGCCTCGCTCTGCGCCGACGAAGGCGGCAAATAGGGCAGGAACACGCTGACGATGGAACGTGTGCCCGGTACCAGCTCAGCCGGGCGGGCGCGTTTGAGGCCATGGCGTGCCATATAATCCATCTCGCCATGGAAGCCCGCCTCCAGCCACGCGGTGAGCCCTGCCTCGGCATGGCTGAGATCGGTGCCGGTAATGGCCGCGCGGGCAAACCCCAGCTCCGTGGCCCAGCGCTTGATCTGCGCCGCCACTTCTACGCCATCCAGGATTCCGAGCTCTTCATGCATACCGTTGATGATACGCGAAAGCTGTTTCTCGCCGACGAAGCGGCCACGCTGGCGCTGGGCGCCGCGCTGGCGCAGGCACTGGCGCCGGGCCTCGTCGTCTTCCTCGAAGGCGACCTCGGCGCGGGCAAAACCACGCTCACGCGCGGGTTGTTGCGCGCGCTTGGCTACACCGGCCGCGTGAAAAGCCCCACCTATACGCTGGTTGAACCTTATGTTGTTTCGAATTTATACTTGTATCACTTTGATTTGTATCGATTTCACGACCCTTCCGAATGGGAAGACGCCGGCTTTCGCGATTACTTCAATCCGGACAGCGTCTGCCTGATCGAATGGGCCGACAAGGCTGCGGCGCTATTGCCCGAGCCCGATTGGCTGATCCGGCTCTCGCCTCACGGCGAAGGCAGGCAAGCTGAAATCGCCGCCCGAACCGAAAACGGAACCCGATGGCTCGCCCGACTCGACCTGCCGAACTGAATACCACCCGCCGCCAGTTGCTGGGCGCAGCCGGCGGCGTGCTGCTGCTGTCGGTGCTGCCGGTCGGCGCCCGGGCTGCCACGCCCTCGGTGGTGGCGGTGCGGATGTGGCCAGCCCAGGCCTACACCCGCATCACCATCGAATCGGATGCGCCACTCAGCTTCAAGCAGTTCCTGCTGAAGAATCCGGATCGGCTGGTGGTGGACCTGGAAGGCGTGGAGCTCAGTGGCGAACTGCAGAGCCTGGCTGGCAAGGTCAGCGCGGACGACCCCTACATCCAGCAGATGCGCGCCGGCCGTTTCAAGCCCGGCATGGTACGGCTGGTGATCGATCTCAAGACCGAGATCAAGCCGCAGGTGTTCACCCTGCCGCCGGTGGCCGATTACCAGCACCGGCTGGTGATCGACGCCTACCCGGCCGTGCAGACCGATCCGCTGCTCGCCTTTCTCGACGACCAGCACACCCCAGTCCCGCCGCAGGCCGACCAGAACAAGCCGGAAGCGGCAAAGGTGGAACCGTCCAAGCCGGATCAGCCGTTGCGCCATGAGGATCTCAAGGTCGATCGCCTCGTCACCGTGGTGCTCGATCCGGGTCACGGCGGTGAGGACCCTGGCGCCGTCGGCCCGAACGGCAACCACGAAAAGACGGTGGTGTTGCAGATCGCCAAACGGCTGAAGAGCATGCTGGAGACCGAGCCCAACATGCGGGTCGTGCTGACCCGCGATGGCGACTACTTCGTGCCGCTGGGCACGCGGGTGAAGAAGGCGCGTGCAGCCAAGGCCGACCTCTTTGTCTCCATCCACGCCGATGCCTTTACCCGGCCGGACGCCAACGGCTCGTCGGTGTTCGCGCTATCCGAGCGCGGCGCCACCTCGACTGCGGCCCGCTGGCTGGCGCAGACGCAGAACGACGCCGATCTGATCGGCGGCGTGAAGCTGGACGTGAAGGATGCGCATCTGGCGCGCACGCTGATGGATCTCACCCAGACTGCCACCATCAACGACAGCCTCAAGCTCGGCAAGCACATGCTGGGCGAGCTCGGCTCGATCAACCGGCTGCACAAGGCCAAAGTGGAACAGGCCGGCTTTGCGGTGCTGAAGGCGCCGGATATTCCTTCGGTGCTGGTGGAGACCGCCTTCATCTCCAACCCGGATGAGGAACGCCGGCTGGTGTCGGACGACTATCAGCAGAAGATGGCGCTGGCGCTCTTTACCGGCATCAAGCGCTACTTCGCCGCTAACCCGCCGCTGGCGCGCACCAAGGTCGCCAGCCGATGAAAAAGCCCCGCGTTGCGGGGCTTTTTTGTCAGGTGCTGGATCAGGCGCGGGTATCGAGTACGCTACCGCTCTGATAGGGGTAGACCTGCTCGCCATTGGGACGATTGATGTTGACCGACAGATCAAGGTTGCTGTCCTGCTGCACGGTCACCGTTGCGCTGTCGTCCTGCTGCGCCGCAGCCACGGCCATGTAGATATCGACCTGGTTCTGCTGTTGCTGGCCGACATACAGCGCTTCAACCACATCCTTCTGATCCTGCGACAGGGAAGCATCTTCCGGGCGGGCTGCCACCTCGGGCTGGCGCTCGACGGTGGGAAGCTGGGCGGGACGGTTCGGCACGACGGGGGTCGACGGCAGCTGCGAGACGTTCATGGCGGTTCTCCTCGATACGTTTCAGATTCTAGCGCCGTCATCCGACAATGCGAGGTAAATTATTGTTCCAAATCAGCCACATAATCACCATTCATCGGATCGTCGCCGGCAGGCTGCCGTTTTGCTGGCGCGGGGGCCGCGCGGCGCGCTGATATACTCGCCCTTTGCGCTGTTCTCGTTGCTGCCATGCCCCGCATCCAGGTTTTGCCCGATACCCTCGTCAACCAGATCGCCGCCGGCGAAGTGGTAGAACGTCCGGCCAATGCGCTGAAGGAGTTGCTGGAAAACAGCCTGGATGCTGGTGCGCAGAACCTGAATATCGAGCTCCTGGCCGGTGGTACCAAGCTGATCAAGGTGGTCGACGACGGCGGCGGTATCGAGCGCGAAGACCTTGCGCTGGCGCTGCATCGCCACGCCACCAGCAAGATCCGCAGCTTCGATGACCTCTCCCGCGTCGCCACGCTGGGCTTTCGCGGCGAGGGGCTCGCCTCCATCGCCTCGGTCTCACGGCTGGTGCTCACCAGCCGTTTCGACGGCAGCGGCCATGCCTGGCGTGTCGAGGCCGACCACGGCGGCCTCTCCGAGCCGGAACCGGCCGCCCTCGCCGTCGGCACCACCATCGAGGTGCACGAGCTCTATTACCAGACCCCGGCGCGCCGCAAGTTCCTGAAGTCCGATGCCACCGAGTTCGCCCATTGCGAGGATGCGGTCAAGCGGCTGGCGCTGGCACATCCGGACAAGCAATTCACGCTGCTGCACAACGGCCGTGCCCAGCTGCGCCTTACGCGCGGCGATCTGGCATGCCGCGCGGGCGAGCTATTGGGTGAGGAATTCGTGCAATCTGGCGTGGTGGTCGACGAGCGCATCGGCCCCTTGCGGCTGTGGGGTATCGCCGGTTCACCGACGCTCTCCAAAGGCAGTCGCGATGCGCAGTATTTCTTCGTGAATGGTCGCTTTGTGCGCGACAAGGTGATCCAGCACGCGCTGCGCGAGGCCTATCGCGACGTGCTGCATCACGACCGCCATGCGGCCTACGCGCTGTTCCTGGAGCTCGATCCGGAAGGTGTCGACGTCAACGTGCACCCGACCAAGATCGAGGTGCGCTTTCGCGAGAGCCAGGCCATCTATCGCTTCGTGCTCTCCGCGCTGACCAAGGCGCTATCCGCCACACGCGCCGGCAGCACACCCGGTCAGGTCGATCCGGACACCGGCGAGATCACCTTCCAGCCCACCGGCTTCGCGGCCTCGCCCGCGCAGGCGATGAAACCACAGGACTACGTGACCGCTGCCTACCGCCAGCAGGCGATGCCTCTGCCCGTGGTGCAGGAACCACTGGCCGTCTATGACCGGCTGTTCGGCGATCTCAAGCGCGATCCGATGGCAGCGAACACTGCGGTGCTCGAGCGCGTCGTTGCGGCTGCGCCGGTACCGCTGCCTACCACCGACGACGAGGGCATTCCGCCACTGGGCTTCGCGGTGGCGCAGATCCATGGCGTGTACGTGCTTGCGCAATCGCGCGACGGGCTGATTGTGGTCGACATGCATGCCGCGCACGAGCGGGTGGTCTACGAAAAGCTCAAGACCGCGCTGGATCTTGATCGCATGCCGACGCAGCCGCTGCTGATCCCGCATGTGTTCCCAGCGGAAAGGCTCGATGTCGCCACGGTAGAGGACAACCAGGACGTACTGGCGCAACTGGGCTTCGATCTCTCGCCCACTTCACCCACCCAGCTCGCGATCCGCTCGGTACCCATGCTGCTGAAGGACGCGGACGCCATCGAACTCGCCCGCGCCGTGCTGAAGGACATTCGCGAGGTCGGTGCGAGCCAGGTGCTGGCCGGCCGGCAGAACGAGCTGCTTGCCACCATGGCCTGTCATGGCGCCGTGCGTGCCAACCGCAGCCTGACCATTCCGGAGATGAACGCACTGCTGCGCGAGATGGAAGCCACCGAGCGCAGCGGCCAGTGCAACCACGGCCGCCCCACCTGGTTCCGCCTGACGATGAAGGAGCTCGACGGGCTCTTCATGCGAGGACAGTGATGGACAGCGCTGTACTGGTCAAACTGTTCGCGGGGCCGGCAGTCATCGCCCTTGCCAGCCTGGTTGGCAGGCGCTGGGGACCAGGTGTTGCCGGTCTCCTGGGTGGCATGCCGCTGATTTCCGGTTGCGTGATCGCCGCGCTGTGGTTGCAATACGGGCAGGACTACGCCACGCAGGTGGCGGGCGCATCGCCGGTCGGCCTGTGGGGGAATCTGGTTTACATGCTGGTGGTCGGTTATGCAGCGATATGGCTGGACGGCAGGCGCTGGAGCTGGTTGGGCATCCTGCTGTGCGGTTGGGCCAGCTATGCGGCCGTTGCGTTGCTGGTCGTGTACGCCGGCATAGCGCGCAGCCTGTTCTGGGGGCTGGCGGTACTACCGTCATTGCTGCTGTCGGCGCGCTATCTGCTGCCGTCCCCCAAAGCCGCACCGCGCGTGGTCCCGCTGCCCCGCATCGAACTATTCGCGCGCATGATGGCCGCCTTGCTGCTGGTCTCGGTGCTGACCGGGCTGACGCAACTGCTCGGCCCGAGCCTGACCGGCCTGCTTGCGCCCAGCCCCGTGGTCGCCACCGTGCTGCCCGCCTTCACCATGGCCAACGCCGGCGGCGACGCGGTACTGCTGCAGATGCGCGGATTCCTGATCGGGCTGGTCGGCATGGGCACGAGCCTGCTCAGCCTTGCGCCCTTGGCCAGCTATCTGGATGCCTGGGCCGCGCCCATCGCCATCGTGATTGCTGTTTTCAGCGCCTTTGGCGCCAACTGGCTGATGCAGCGGGTTGCCCGATGAGCCCCGCCCTCTTCCTGATGGGCCCGACCGCCTCGGGCAAGACCGCCTGCGCCATGGCGCTGGTCGAGGCCGGGCTGCCGGTGGAGCTGATCTCGGTCGATTCCGCCTTGGTGTTCCGCGGCATGGATATCGGCACCGCCAAGCCCACAGTAGCTGAGCTCGAGCGAGCGCCGCACCAGTTGATCGACATCATCAGCCCGGAGGCGGCCTATTCGGCGGCGCAGTTCCGCGACGACGCGCTGCGGCTGATGGCGGACATCACCGCGCGCGGCCGGCTGCCGGTGCTGGTCGGCGGCACAATGCTCTACTTCAACACGCTGCAGCACGGCATCCACGATCTGCCGCAGGCCGATCCGGCGCTGCGCGCCCAGCTGCATGCCGATGCCGAGCGACTCGGTTGGCCAGCGCTGCATGCGCGTCTGGCCACGCTCGATCCGGCAACTGCAGCGCGATTGTCACCCAACGATCAGCAGCGGATCGAGCGCGCGCTGGAGATCTGCCTCACTGCCGGTCGGCCGATGTCCGAGCTGCTGGCACAACCAGCGTCGCAGCCACTGCCCTATGCGCTGACCAAGCTTGCGCTGCTGCCGAACGACCGCGCGGTGCTGCACCAGCGCATCGCGCAGCGCTTCGACACCATGTTGGCGCAGGGCCTCGTCGAGGAGGTCGCCGGTTTGCGCAGTCGCTATGCGCTGTCGCTCGATCTGCCGTCGATGCGCTGCGTCGGCTACCGCCAGGCCTGGGAATACCTCGATGGCGAGATCGATCTCGCCACGCTGCGCGACAAGGGCATCGCGGCAACGCGCCAGCTCGCCAAGCGCCAGCTCACCTGGCTGCGCGGCATGGACGATGTGGAAGCCCTCGATTGCCTGCAGCCCGATCTCGTCACGGCTGTGCTGGCGCGGACACGGCAGCTGCTGGTCGCTGCGGGATGAAGGCCGGGTCGTGCAGCAAGTCGCGTACGCCGTTGATCAAAAACTGCACGCCGATGCAGATCAGCAAGAAGCCCATCACCCGTGATACGGCGTTGATGCCGTTTTCCCCCAACAGCGCGTACAGCCGCTTGGCCGCGCGCAGGCTGAGCCACGATAGCCACATCACGGTGACGATGCCAACGATCACCACCAGATAGCCCAGCCACAGCGGCAGGTCGGTGTTGTTGTGCATCGACGACGACAGCGACACCACCACGGCGATCGAGCCCGGCCCCGCGATCGAGGGCATCGCCAGCGGCGTGAACGAGATGTCGCGCTTGGATTCGGCCTCGCGCTGGGCGGCGTCGGGCAAGGTGCCCGATTCGTTGGGGAACAGCATGGTGAAGCCGATGTAGGCGACGATCAACCCGCCAGCGATGCGCAAACCGGGGATGGAAATCGCGAAGAAATCCATGATCAGCGCGCCAACCAGCAGGAAGGTGATCAGGATGCCGGCCGCGTAATAGCAGGCACGGGTGAGCTGGCGCTCGCGCTCCTCGGGCGAGAGGTTGACCACCATGCTGGGCAGCACGGTGGCGGTGTAGAGCGGGTTGACGATGGGCAGCAGCGCCGTGATGGTGGCGAGGAAGGTAGCGATCAGTTCCTGCAGCATGCGGCCTCCGTGGCGCCGGGTTTGCCACAGCATGGACCAGATCGCCCGCCGCTGCCCATAGGGCAGATCCTAACGCTGCGCGCTGTTGGCAACGTCGCAAACCCGAAGGACCAGCCCGTAAAACGATCAATCACTGCGTTGTGCTCCTTGCCAATCCCTTGGGTTGTTCACGGCGTCGCATGCCTTGTGCTTGGCCGTTTTACGGGCAGGCGTGAGCGTGAAAAAACGTGAACAGGTTCTTATCCGCGATTGAACGGCGGCAGCCGCTTCTCCACCGGCACCCAACCCCAGTGCGGATAATCGGGCAGGCCATCGCGGAACGGCGGTGGTGCCTCGCCCTGGATCAGCGGCAGGAAGTACTCACGCCCGGCCGGCGACAAGTGCAGGCCGTCGCTGGTGAGGAACTCCAGCGGCAACGGCTTTTCGCGGTTGGCCACGTCAGCCAGCGGCGCCGCCTCGATCCGCCAGCGATACGGTTCGCTGTCCTCGCGCACGATGACCGGCATCACGCTCTTCAAGCCGGAAATCGCATAGCTCACCGCCGCTTCACCGACTGCCACCGCCTGCGCCAGGTCGGTGGCGCTGGCAATGTGGCGCGCCGCGCGCTGCAAGTAGTCGGCCACGGCCCAGTGGCATTTGTGACCGAGGCTCTCCTTCACCAGATTGGCGAGGATGGGCGCCACGCCGCCGAGCTGCGCATGGCCAAAGGCATCGACACTGCCCGCCTCGGACAGGAACACGCCGTGCGCATCGCGGATGCCTTCGGCGGCCACCACCACGCAGTAGCCGACGCGATCGATGGCAGCTTCGACCGCCTTGAGGAAGCGCCCGGCTTCGAACGGCACCTCTGGGGTCAGGATGACGTGTGGCGCAGCATGCGGCACATCGGCGGCCAGCCCCGCGGATGCCGCGATCCAGCCGGTATGGCGGCCCATCACCTCCAGGATGAACACGCGGGTGGAGCTTGCCGCCATCGACGCGGTATCGAGCCCTGCCTCGCGCACCGAGGTGGCAACGTACTTGGCCACCGAGCCGAATCCGGGGGCGTTGTCGGTCAGCGGCAGATCGTTGTCGATGGTCTTGGGCACATGTACCGCGGTGAGGTCGATGCCGTGGTATTGCGCGAACTCGGCCACCTTGAGGCAGGTGTCGGCCGAATCGCCGCCCCCGTTGTAGAACAGGTAGCCGATATCCCAGGCCTGGAACAGCTCGAACAGGCGCTTCAGCTCCGCGCCGTGCTTGAGCTTGTGCCGGCACGAGCCGAAGGCACCGCCCGGCGTGTGCTTGAGCCGGGCCAACAGCGCATCCGGCAACTGCACGGTGTCGACCAGCACCTCGTCGAGTGCACCGAGGATGCCGTTCTGCGCGGCGTAGACCGTGCCGATGGCTTCGGGATGACGCCGCGCTGCGGCGATCACCCCCCAGGCGGACGCATTGATCACCGGGGTGACGCCGCCGGACTGGGCATACAACGCGTTCTTGGGCATGGAAGCGTCCTACGATGAAGGGGATGCGACCAGTTTTGCGCAGCGCAGCATCGGCGGCATCGGGAATTTCGCCTAGGGACAAGTCGCGATGCCCGCGTTTGCAGCGCAGCCTGCCGGCAATGGCGTTGCACCGCACCACCAAGGTGCAGCGAAGCTATCGGCCTGGCCGTGTAAGAACCCAAGCCCTTGATTCGGCGCGCAATGTGAAAACTGGCACGCGCCTTGCGAGACGAGTGCTGCACATTCCCCGAGAGGAGCGCGCCATGCACCAGATCGACCCGCCGACCACCGGCTGCTACGACGAAATGCTCGCCCCCGACCGCAGCGTGCGCGAGCACTACCTTCCCTTCCTGCAATGGCTCAACAGCCAGAGCATGGACAAGCTCGCCCACAAGCGCCGCGAAGCCGAGCTGCTGTTCCACCGGGTGGGCATCACCTTTGCCGTGTACGGCGACGACACCGGTGCGGAACGGCTGATTCCGTTCGATACCATCCCGCGCATCATTCCCGCCGCCGAATGGCAGAAGCTGGAAGCGGGCCTGCGCCAGCGCGTGGCCGCGCTCAATGCCTTCCTTCATGACATTTACCACGAGGGCCGCATCCTCAAGGCCGGCATCGTGCCGGCCGAGCAGGTCTACGTGAACGACCAGTACCAGGTGGCGATGCGCGAGCTCGCGCTGCCACACCGGGTATACGCACACATCGCCGGCGTGGATGTGATCCGTCATGCCGACGGCGAGTACTACGTGCTGGAGGACAACCTGCGCGTGCCCTCCGGCGTGTCCTACATGCTGGAGAACCGCAAGATGATGATGCGGCTCTTCCCCGAGCTCTTCGCCCGGCACGCCGTGGCACCGGTCGAGCACTACCCGCGCCTGCTTGCCGATACGTTGCGGCGGTCCAGCCAGGTGGACAACCCGACCGTGGTGGTGATGACGCCGGGCCATTTCAACAGCGCCTACTTCGAGCACGCCTTCCTCGCCCAGCAGATGGGCGTGGAGCTGGTGGAAGGCCGCGATCTCTATGTCGATGCCGATTGCGTCTACATGCGCACCACCGCCGGCCCGCGCCGGGTGGACGTGATCTACCGCCGCATCGACGATGCCTTCCTCGATCCGCTCACCTTCCGCAGCGATTCGATGCTGGGCGTGCCCGGCCTTGTCGCCGCCTACCGCGCCGGCAACGTGGTGCTCGCCAATGCCATCGGCACCGGCGTGGCTGACGACAAGTCGATCTACCCCTATGTGCCGGAGATGGTGCGCTTCTATCTCGCCGAGGAGCCGATCCTCAAGAACGTGCCGACCTGGCAATGCCGCAAACCAGATGAGCTCTCCTACGTGCTGGCCCACCTGCCGACGCTGGTAGTGAAGGAAGTCCACGGTGCCGGCGGCTACGGCATGCTGATCGGCCCCAAGGCCACTAGCGCCGAGATCGAGGAATTCCGCCGGCGGCTGATCGCCAACCCCAGCAACTACATCGCCCAGCCGACGCTGGCGCTGTCCACCTGCCCCACCTTTGTTGAGGAAGGCATCGCGCCGCGCCACATCGACCTACGCCCCTTCGTGCTGTCGGGCAAGGACGTGCACATCGTACCCGGCGGCCTGGCGCGGGTGGCGCTCAAGCGCGGCTCGCTGGTGGTCAACTCGTCGCAAGGCGGCGGAACCAAGGATGCCTGGGTGCTGGAAGCCTGAGCCCACGGAACGGAGCAACCCATCATGATGCTGAGCCGCACCGCCGATCACCTGTACTGGATGAGCCGCTATCTGGAGCGTGCCGAGAACCTGGCGCGCCTGTTGGACGTGAGCTTCAGCCTGTCGCTGCTGCCGCGCTCCAAGGGCGCGCGCGCCGAGATGCAGGCACCGCTGGTGATCACCGAGACGCTGGACGCCTACAACGCGCGCTACCAAGAGCTGACCGCCGACCGCCTGCTGCACTTCATGGCGCTCGACCGTGGCAACCCCGCGTCCATCGTCGCCTGCCTGCGCCGCGCCCGCGAGAACGCGCACGCAGTGCGGGGCAAGATCACCGGCGAGCTGTGGGAACACATCAATGCCACCTGGCTGGAAGCCAAGGATTTCGAGAGCCAGGGCATCGCCAACGCCGGCGAATTCTTCGACTGGGTGAAACAGCGCTCGCACCTGTTCCGTGGCGTGGCCTACGGCACCGTGCTGCGTGGCGATGCCTACAGCTTCATCCGCCTGGGTACCTTCATCGAGCGCGCCGACAACACTGCACGGCTGCTGGACGTGAAGGCCAGCCTGATGGAGCACGAGGACGGCGGCGAGGACGACTACGCGTGGAACGCGCTATTGCGGGCACTGTCGGCCTATGAGGCCTACCTGGAGCTCTATCGCGAGGGCCGCGCCATGCGCGAGGTGGTCGAGCTCACCGTGCTGTCGCCGCGACTGCCGCGCTCATTACGCGCCTGCATGGAAGCGATCTGCAAGATCCTGACCCAGATCGAGGGCGACCACAGCCGGGTGGCGCAGCGCCAGGCCAATGCACTGCTGAACCTGCTGAAATTCGCCACCGTCGACGAGATCCTTGGCGACGGGCTGCATGACTACCTCGGCATGCGGCTGATCGAGATCAACGCGCTGGGCGACGCCATCTACCGGGCGTACCTGAAGGCGGCCTGACCATGTTGCTCGACATCCACCACGAAACCGTCTACCGCTACGCCGCGCCGCTGGCACACAGCGCGCAGGTGCTGCGGCTGACACCACGCCAGGACAGCAGCCAGGTGGTGCTGGGCTGGGCGCTGCAGCTGCCTGGCCGCGCCAGCCAGGGCCACGATGCCTACGGCAACACCCAGCACCTGTTGACGCTCGACGGCGTGCCACACGAACTGCGCATCGTCGCTGCCGGCCGCGTCGAGACCTTTCCGGCCCGGCCGCACGTCGATGCGCTACCGCACGACCTGTTCCGCCGCAGCACCGCGCTGACCCGCGCCGACGATGAGATCGCCGCCTTCGCCGAGCGCTACCGCCAGCTGGTCGCCGTGCATGGCCGTCATGGCCTGCTGGACCTGATGGCCGACCTGCTCGATCGCATGCCCTACACCCCGGGCGAGACCGACAGCGAAACCACGGCCGCCGCCGCCTTCCAGCTAGGCCGTGGCGTGTGCCAGGACCACAGCCACGTGTTCCTTGCCGCCAGCCGCGAGCTTGGCCTGCCGGCGCGCTATGTCAGCGGCTACCTCTATACCGATCACGACGAGCACGTGGCCAGCCACGCCTGGACCGAGGTCTGGTGCGGCGACGGCTGGTACGGCTTCGATGCCAGCAACGGCTGCGTGCCGGACGAGCGTTACGTGCGGCTCGCCATCGGCCTCGACTATCTGGAGGCCAGCCCCGTGCGCGGCGTGCGCCGCGGCGGCGGCGAGGAGACGCTGGTGTCGCGCGCATTGGTCACCCAGGCGCAACAGCAGCAGCAATGAGCCCCCATTCATCGCGCGATCAGGGCGGGTGCCGCCGGCAGCGCCCCACCGCGGTCATACAATGACCGCATCCCCCACGACCCCTTCTCCTGATACCCCGATGACCTATTGCGTTGCCATGGCCCTGAAGGAAGGGCTGCTGTTCGCTTCCGACTCGCGCACCAATGCCGGCGTCGACCATATCGCCACCTTCCGCAAGATGCATGTATTCGAATCGCCGGGCGACCGGCTGATCGTGCTGCTGTCGGCCGGCAACCTCGCCACCACGCAATCGGTGATCAGCCTGCTGCGGGCACGCACGCTGCACGACGGCCTGCACCTGATGAACCTCGGCTCGCTGTACGACGCCGCCGCTCTCGTCGGTGATACGGTGAAGGAAGTGGTCAGCCGCGACAGCAACTACGCCAATTCGAACCAGGGCATCGATTTTGGCGGCAGCTTCATCGTCGGCGGCCAGATCGCAGGCGAGGATGCGCGGCTGTTCAATGTCTATCCGCAAGGCAACTTCATCGAGGCGAGCGAGGACACGCCGTATTTCCAGATCGGCGAAGCCAAGTATGGCAAGCCCATCATCGACCGGGTGGTCGAGTACGACACACCATTGAAGGAAGCGGTGAAGTGCACGCTGATCTCGTTCGATTCGACCATCCGCTCCAATCTCTCCTGCGGCTTGCCGATCGACCTGCTCACCTACCGCCGAGACAGCCACACCCCTAGCCTCAGCTACCGCGTAACCGAGCAGGACAGCTACTTCGCCGGCATCCGCGAAGCCTGGAGCACCGGTCTGCGCCAGGCCTTTGCCACGCTGCCGGACGCGGACTGGTTCGACAGCGCCTGCTAGTCGATCAGCGCATCACCGGTTGGTACAGCCAGCCAAGCAAGGCGCCCGGCTCGCCGCGGATCACCTGGCGCAGCTCGATCCGTACATCCTCGCTGCGCAGGCCCTGCTCGGCCAGCAGCGACAAGGTGAAATCAAAGGACGCGCGCAGCGGTTCGGTGCTGCGCCGGTCGGTCAGACAGGCACCAAGGCTGGTGCCGCAACGGCAATCACGCCGCGCCTGCATGGTCAGCATGCTGCCGCCGTTCACGGCTTCGACCACGCCACCGGTGGTGTCGTGCAGGTAGTCGTCGAAGCTGGCGTAGCACTGGCCGCACTGCGGACAGTGCGCGGGAAAGGCCAGCAGTTGCACCTGCGGCTCCAGCTCGCCGCGCCGTCTTTTGATCGCCTTCCTTGTCGCCATGTCCATGCCCCCACCCGCCATGACAGCAGTATAGTGGTTGCAAGGATGAAACTTACAAGTCGATGTGCTCGCTCATCGCCTGGGCGAGCACGTCGCGCGCCTCGATCCGGCCGAAGATATGGTCAGCTCCTTCAATCGCCAGCCAGCGCGCGCCACTGATTTGTTCTGCGTAGCGGCGGCCCACGGCCAGCGGTACGGCAGCATCATCGCTACCTTGTACCACCAGCGTGGGAACGCGGATGCGCGACAATGGCGTCCAGGCGTCGAGCGTGTGCGCCTCCTGCTGCAGCGGCAGACCGATCGGCAGCGCCAGTAGATCGTACCGGCCGTCGGGCCTGGGCTGACCGGCCGCACAGTTGCGCAGCAGCACCTCGGCAAAGTTGCCAGCGGGCGCCAGCAGGCTGAGCGTGGCAAGGTCGTCGCGCTCCGCGGCAGCGAAGCTCGCGGCCAGCCCCCCCATGCTGAAGCCGGCCAGATGCAGCCGTGCATCGGCGTGGCGGGCGCGCAGGAAATCGAGCAAGGCATGGGTCTGGCGAGCCTGGTCGGCCACGGTGATGGCATCGAACGTGCCACCGCTTTCGCCACAACCACGGAAATCGAAGCGGTAGACCATGGCACCGCGCGCAGTGAGGCGGCGAGCAAGGTCGACAAAGAAATAGGCCAGCTCCATCCGGTGTCCGGTGAAGCCGTGCTGCAGCAGCACGATGTCCTGGGTGGGGCCGACCGGCATATCCTGGCTACCGACCAGTGTCACCCCATCGTCGTCGTACATCACCGTCTGCATCGCCATGCCGTTTCTCGCCGGAAAATGCCGACGATAACGGGCGGGGCGGCGGCTTGCCAGCGCCATGTGGCATCAAGGCAAGCCGGGCCATCGCTACAGCGTGCGCAGCACCTCGTGCGACGAGCGGTGCAGCACGCGCAAGGCCTCGTTGGTCTGGCGTGACGACACCGGGTGCACCACCACCGCCCAGCGCCCGGCGCGGATCGCCTTGCGCACCGGCGCCACCACGGCCAAATGGTCGGGCCTTGCGGTGACCAGCCCGCCCGCCAGCAGGCCAAAGATCGCCCCCAACGCCGCCAGCACCGCGGCAGAGGCGATCGGGCTGCTGAGGATGGCACGCTCGCCAACGGCGAAGAAACCGGCATACACCACCAGCCCCACCGTCACGCCCAGCACGGCCATCGTCAGGTGGGCACGAATGGCGGTTCGCACGATGCCGTGGCTTTCGGGTTCGATCTTACGACCGAACTGCTCGTCGCCCGGCCCGACCAGCTCCACCTGCTCAGGCTGGGCGCCAGTGGCTACGCGCACCGCTTCCGCCGCGGCCTCGGCGCCGGATTGGGAATCGAACACCGCTGCCACCTTGGTACGCGCATGCTCGCCGGAAATCATTTCGCTCAACATGACGGCACTCCCGGGATCGTCCATGCCTGCATTGTCGTGCGCAGGCGGCGCCCGCGCTGTCAGCCAGCGCAGGCGAATGGTGTAGGACGCAACCGGCAGCAGCTATTCGACCAGCCGGTAGCCGACGCCGGTCTCGGTGACGATGTAGCGCGGATTGGCCGGGTTGTGCTCGAGCTTCTGCCGCAGATGGCCCATGTAGACCCGCAGGTACTGGCTGCTCTCGGCATGCGACGGCCCCCACACCTCGCGCAGCAGCTCGCGGTGCGTCAGCACCTTGCCGGCGTGGCGGATCAGCGTGGCAAGCAGCCGGTATTCGATCGGCGTCAGGTGCACCGGCTCGCCGGCACGGGTAACCAGCCGCGCCGCGAGATCGATGGCCACATCGCCAAAGGCATAGCGCTGTGCTGGGCCGGCCGCGCTGCCGGCGTGGCGGCGCAGCAGCGCGCGGATGCGCGCGAGGCACTCGGCGGTGCCGAAGGGCTTGACCAGGTAATCGTCGGCACCGGCATCGAGCGCAGCCACTTTCTCGGTTTCCTGCGTACGCGCCGACAGCACCAGCACCGGCAGCGTGGCCCAGGCGCGCAGCCGGCGGATCAGCTCCACCCCGTCGAAATCGGGCAGGCCAAGGTCGACAATCACCAGATCGGGCTTGCGGTTGCCGACGGCAGTCAGCCCGGCGCCGGCGGTCTCGGCCTCGTGCACCACGAAGCCCTCGGCTTCCAGTGTCACCCGCAGGAAACGGCGGATCGGCTGGTCATCCTCGATCACGACGATATGGACCGGATGTTCGTTCATGAAGGTTTAGGCTCACTCGGGGAGGCTGGGTGCCGGTTTCACCGGCAGCGTGAAGACGAAGGCGGCGCCATGCGGCGCGCGGTTCAGCGCCTCGATTCTGCCACCGTGCGCGCTGACGATGGCGCGGCAGATCGCCAGCCCCAGCCCGACACCCGGGGTGGCTGACTCCGCCTCGCCACGGGCGAACTTGTCGAACACCCGGCTCGTCATGCCTGCGGGCAGCCCCGGGCCATCGTCGGCCACGGTCACCGCCAGCCATGCCCCCTGCGCCCGTGCCGACACGGTGACGGTGCTGCCGGGCGGCGTGTACTTGGCCGCGTTCTCCAGCAGGTTCACCAGCACCCGCTCGATCAACACCGCGTCGAACTGCAGGATGGGCAGGTCGGCGGGCACGTCGGTCACCACAGCGTGCCGCGCCAGCACACTGGCGCTCAGCCGCAGCGCGGCGCCGATCACCTCGTCCACGGGCTGCCACTCCAGCGAGAGCCGCACGCCGGCCTCCAGTCGCGCCATCTCCAGCAGATTGGTTACCAGCCGGCCCAGCCGTTCGCTCTCGTCGCGGATGCTGCTGGCGATCTCGCGCTGGCGTTCGGGTGGCAGTTCGCGCTCGACCAGCAGCGAGGCCAGCCCGGTGAGCGAAGTCAACGGCGTACGCAGATCGTGCGATACGCTGGCGAGCACGCTATTGCGCAAACGCTCGCCTTCCATCGCCACGATGGCGTCCTGCGCCACCTCGACGTAGTGCACGCGCTCGATCGCCAGCGCGATCTGCGCGGCAAAGGTATCGAGCAGCCGGCGCTGCTCGGGCTGCGCCAGCACGGGCGCATCGGCTGCCAGCGCCAGTACGCCGCGCGTGCGCATCGGCGCCTTCAGCGGCAGGTAGAGCGCGTCGCTCGCCGGCAGCGTGCGGGTGCCGCGCCCGGCCGGCTCGCCACGCTGATACACCCACTGCGCCACGCCGGCATCGACCGGCAACGTGCTGCCGGCAGCACGCACCCGCTCGTCGCTGTCCGGCAGCAACAGGCCGGCGCGGGCGGCGAACACCGCTTCCAGGTTGCGCGTGGCGATCTCGACGATCTGCTCGGTGGTGAGCGCGGCACCGAGCTCCCGCGTCAGCTCGAACAGCGCACGGGTGCGCCGCTCGCGTTGCGTCGCCGCCTGCGCCTCGAAACGCAGCCGCGCCGCCAGCTGGCCGATCACCAGCGCCACCACCAGCATCACCGCGAAGGTCAGCAGGTATTGCGTGTCGGATACGGTGAACGACAGCGTGGGCGGCACCAGGAAGAAATCGAAGCAGGCCACCGCCAGCACCGACGCCACCGCACCGGGCAGGCGGCCGTAGCGGATGGCGACAAACACCACGGCCAACAGGTAGAGCATCACCACGTTGGCGAGGTCGAACACTTGGCTCAGCGCCGCGGCCAGCGCGGTCGTTGCCACGCAGGCCAGCACCGCCGCCACCACGCCGCGCCGGTTGCGTGCGGTGGCCTCGGCGTCGGCGTAGTAGCGCAGGCGCCCGTCGTCTTCCGGCTCCTCATCCGTCGTGGTGGCCACCACGTACACATCGCCGTCGCGGGCCTGCTCGGCCAGGCGCTCGGACAATGCCGCTGGCTGCCACCAGGCACGGCGCCGGGTCTTGCCAACCACCAGCTTCGACACATTGCGGCTGTGCGCGTACGCCAGCAGGGTGGCGACGACATCGCTGCCCGCCAGCATCGCCGTCTCGGCGCCCAGCTCCTGCGCCAGCGCCAACGCGCGCCGTACCTGTTCGAGCTGCTGCGGGCTGGCGCGGCCAGCCGTCTCCACATGCACCGCCAGCCAATCTGCATGCAGGCTGGCCGCCAGCCGCGCCGCACTGCGCAGCAGTCGATCACTGCCTTCGCCGCTGCCGACGCACACCAGCAGCCGTTCACGCGCCTGCCACACCTGGGCGATCGCCTGGTCGGCGCGGTAGGCGCGCATCTGTGCATCGACCCGATCCGCCACGCGGCGCAACGCCAGCTCGCGCAGCGCCAGCAGGTTGCCCTTGCGGAAAAAGTGCTGCGCGGCGCGCTCGGCCTGCGGGCCGAGGTAGACCTTGCCGTCCTGCAGCCGGGCCAGCAGTTCGTCTGGCGGCAAGTCGACCAGCGTGACCTCGGCTGCGGCATCGAACACCCGGTCGGGCACCGTCTCGCGCACCACGATGCCGGTGATCTGGCCAACGATGTCGTTGAGGCTTTCCAGGTGCTGCACATTGAGCGTGGTGTAGACATCGATGCCGGCCGCCAGCAACTCCTCGATATCCTGCCAGCGCTTGGCATGGCGGCTGCCCGGCACGTTGGCGTGTGCGTACTCATCGACCAGCAGCAGGCCGCGACGGGCCGCCAGTGCGGCATCGAGATCGAACTCGGCCAGCTGGCGCCCGCGATATTCCACGGTACTCGGCGGCAGCTGGCGCAGGCCGGCCAGTTGCGCCGCCGTTTCCGCGCGGCCGTGGGTCTCGACCACGCCGACCAGCACATCGACACCCTCTTCCACGCTCGCCTGGGCAGCCGCCAGCATCGCCCAGGTCTTGCCAACACCAGCGCAAGCACCAAAGAAGATCTTCAGACGGCCACGTGCGGCGGCCTCCTCGTCACGGCGCAGCGTTTCCAGCAATTGATCAGGATCGGGGCGAGTGGTGGGCATGGGGTTTCTGAAGTCGGAGCAAATCGATTATCAACCAAGCGCCTGCGGCTCACGCGGTCTTCTGCAGTGCATCAAGCGCCAGGTTCAGCGTCAGCACGTTGACCCGCGCTTCACCGAGCACGCCCAATTGCCGGCCCTCGGTATGCGCAGCAATCAATGCCTGCACCTGCGGCAGCGCAACGCCGCGCAGGCGCGCGATACGCGGCGCCTGGTAGGCGGCGGCCGCCGGGCTGATATGCGGATCGAGCCCGCTGGCCGACGCGGTGACGAGATCGACCGGCACCGGCGCGGTATTGCCGGGATCTGCGGCCCGGAGCGCGGCGACGCGCGCCTTGACCGCACCGTGCAACGCCGGGTTGGACGGCCCGAGGTTGCTGCCGCTGGAGGCGGCGCCGTTGTTGGCCATCGGCCCAGTGGCGGACGGACGCCCCCAGAAATAGCGCGGGTCGGTGAACGACTGGCCGATCAGGCGCGAGCCGACCACGCGGCCGTCCTGCTCGATCAGGCTGCCGTGGGCCTGTTCCTTGAAGCCTACCTCGGCAATGGCGGTGACGGCCAGCGGATAAGCGACGCCAGTGATGACGGTAAGCAGCGCGAAGATCGTCACTGCGGGGCGGATCAGTTTCATCTTGTTTTTCCTTGTAGGCCCCTCCCGTTTGGGGAGGGGCGGATCGTCAAACCAGGCCCAGCGCAACCAGCACCAGGTCGATCAGCTTGATGCCGACAAAGGGCACAGCGAGGCCGCCCAGGCCATAGATCAGCAGGTTGCGGCGCAGCAGCGCGGCAGCGCCGACAGCGCGGTAGCGCACGCCACGCAGCGCCAGCGGGATCAGGAACACGATGATCAGCGCGTTGAAGATCACTGCGGAGAGGATGGCGCTCTGCGGGCTGGCTAGCCCCATCACGTTGAGCGCGGCCAGTTGCGGATAGGTGGCGACGAAGGCGGCCGGGATGATGGCAAAGTACTTGGCCACGTCGTTGGCCACGCTGAAGGTGGTCAGCGCGCCACGCGTCATCAACAGCTGTTTGCCGATCTCGACGATCTCGATCAGCTTGGTCGGATTGCTGTCGAGATCGACCATGTTGCCGGCCTCCTTGGCGGCCTGGGTGCCGGTGTTCATCGCCACCGCCACATCGGCTTGCGCCAGCGCCGGCGCATCGTTGGTGCCATCGCCCGTCATCGCCACCAGCCGGCCGCCGGCCTGCGTATCGCGGATCAACTTGAGCTTGGCCTCGGGTGTGGCTTCGGCAAGGAAATCGTCGACGCCGGCCTCGGCGGCGATGGCTGCGGCAGTGAGCCGGTTGTCACCAGTGATCATCACCGTCTTGATGCCCATGGCGCGCAGCTCGGCGAAACGCGCCTTGATGCCGCCCTTGACGATGTCCTTGAGCTCGACCACGCCGAGCACGCGGTTGCCGTCGGCCACCACCAGCGGCGTCGCGCCGCGCCGCGCCACCTCCTCGACTGCGCGGGATGCATCGGCCGGAAAGTGCCCGCCGAGCGCCTCGACATGGCTGCGGATCGCCTCCGCCGCGCCTTTGCGGATCACCTGGCCGTCGCAGTCGACGCCGCTCATGCGCGTCTGCGCCGTGAATGGCACGAAGCCGACCTCATGGCTGGCGAGCTCGCGCTCGCGCAGCTTGAACTGCTGCTTGGCCAGCACCACGATGCTGCGGCCTTCCGGCGTCTCGTCGGCGAGCGAGGCGAACTGTGCTGCGTCGGCCAGTTCGGACACCTTGACCCCAGGCGCCGGGATGAAGGCCGTGGCTTGGCGATTGCCCAGCGTGATGGTGCCGGTCTTGTCGAGCAGCAACACGTCCACGTCGCCCGCCGCCTCGACCGCGCGGCCAGAGGTGGCGATCACGTTCACCTGCATCAGCCGGCTCATGCCGGCCACACCGATGGCGGACAACAGGCCGCCGATGGTGGTCGGGATCAGGCACACCAGGAGCGCCACCAGCGCCGTCACCGTGATGGCCGAGCCGGCCCCCGATGCCGACACCGCAAACAGCGAGAACGGCAGCAGCGTGACGACCACCAGCAGGAACACGATGGTCAGCGCCACCAAGAGGATGGTCAGCGCGATCTCGTTGGGCGTCTTCTGCCGCTTGGCGCCCTCGACCATGGCGATCATGCGATCGAGAAAGGCCTCGCCAGGATGGGTGCTGATGCGCACCACGATCCAGTCCGACAGCACGCGGGTGCCGCCAGTCACCGCCGAGAAATCGCCGCCCGATTCGCGGATCACCGGCGCCGATTCACCGGTGATGGCCGATTCATCGACCGAGGCCACGCCCTCGATCGCCTCGCCGTCACCGGGGATCACGTCCCCCGCCTGCACCAGCACCACATCGCCCTTCACCAGCTCGGTACTGTCGGCCAGCTGGTAACCGGCGTCGTGCGTGGGTGCCGACAGTTTCTTGGCGAGCACGCTCTTCTTGGCGGCGCGCAGGCTCGCCGCTTGCGCCTTGCTGCGCCCTTCGGCCAGCGCCTCGGCGAAGTTGGCAAATAGCACGGTGAACCACAGCCACAAAGCCACGGCGAGGATGAAGCCCGCCGGCGCCTCGGCGGCGCCCAGCAGCGCCGCGATCCACAGCCCGGTGACGAGCATGCTGCCGACGTAGACGACGAACATCACCGGGTTGCGCCACTGCGCCTGCGGCGCCAGTTTCTTGATGCTGTCGACAAGGGCCGGTTTGACCAGCGCCGGATCGAGCAGCGACAGCTGCTTGCTCACTTGATTCGCTCCAGGCGCGCGCTGCGCGCCAACGGATGAAGGGGGAATGGCATCGCGATGCATGGCTTACCTCCACAGCGCGAAATGTTCGGCAATCGGCCCCAAGGCCAGCGCCGGCACGTAGGTCAGCGCGCCAACCAGCAGCACCGAGCCGATCAGCAGCACCACAAACAGCGGGCCATGCGTGGGCAGCGTGCCGGGGGTGACCGCGAGGCGCGGCTTGGCGGCGAGTGAACCGGCCAGTGCCAGCACGGCCACGATCACGGCAAAGCGGCCGAACCACATCGCCAGGCCCAGCATCACGTTGTAGAACGGGGTGTTGGCACCGAGGCCCGCGAAGGCCGAGCCGTTGTTGTTGGCCGCGCTGGAGAACGCGTACAGCACCTCGGAGAAACCATGGCCTCCCGGGTTGTAGATACCTGCGAGGCCGGCTTTCGTCATCACCGCAATCGCGGTCCCCGCCAGTACCAGCACGGGCGTCGCAAGGATGACGATGGCCACCATCTTCATGTCGAAGGCTTCGATCTTCTTGCCCAGGTATTCGGGCGTGCGGCCGATCATCAGCCCGGCAATGAACACCGCCAGCACCGCGAACACCAGCATGCCGTAGAGGCCAGAACCGACGCCGCCGAAAACCACTTCGCCCAGCTGCATCAGCCACAGCGGTACCAAGCCCCCCAGCGGGGTGAAGGAATCGTGCATGGCATTGACCGCACCGCACGACGCCGCTGTGGTGACAGTGGCAAACAGGCCCGAGGCGACGATGCCGTAGCGCGTTTCCTTGCCTTCCATATTGCCGCCGGCCTGCAGAGCACTCGCCTGCTGATCGACGCCGAGTGCATGCCACGCCGGATTGCCCTGCTGCTCGGCCCAGATCGCGAACAGCGCGAACGCAACGAACAGCAGCGTCATCGCGCCCAGCACCGCCCAGCCTTGCCGCAGATCGCCTACTTCGCGGCCGAAGGCGAAGCACAGCGCGGCAGGGATCAGGAAAATCGCCAGCATCTGGATCAGGTTGGACAGCGGCGTCGGATTCTCGAACGGATGCGCGGAGTTGGCGTTGAAGAAGCCGCCGCCATTGGTGCCCAGCATCTTGATCGCCTCTTGCGACGCAACCGGGCCCATGGCGAGCTGCTGCTCGTGCTTCTTCACCACTTCCTGCTGCGGCACGCCTGTGGCATCGAGCACCGGATTGCCTTCGGCGTCGAGCTTGGGTTGGCTGTACTCGATCACATCGACGGAGTGCGCGGTGCGATAGCCATCGAAGTTCTGGATCACCCCCTGGCCCATCAGCAACACGGCGATCTGCGTAGCCAGCGGCAACAGCACGTAGAGCGTGCTGCGGGTGAGATCGACCCAGAAATTGCCGAGCCGGCCTGCGCCGTGGCGGGCAAAGCCGCGGATCAGCGCAAACACCACGGCGATGCCGGTGGCGGCCGAGACGAAGTTCTGCACCACCAGCGCCAGCATCTGCGTGAGGTAGCTCATCGTCGCCTCGCCCACATAGCCTTGCCAGTTGGTATTGGCGACGAAGGAGATCGCGGTATTGAACGCTGAATCGGGCGATACCGCCCCGAAGCCCTGTGGATTGAGCGGCAGCCCACCCTGCAGCCGTTGCAAGGCATAGACGAACAACACACCGACGAGGCTGAACAGCAGCACCGCCTTCGCATAGTCTTGCCAGCCCATTTCCTCGTCAGCCTTGATGCCGGCCAGGCGGTAGAACGCGCGCTCGATCCCGCCCAAGGGGCCGGTGACGACGCGCGAGGTGCCGGCCATCACGGCGGCGAGATAACGCCCCAGTGGCCAGGCCAGCACCAGCAACAGCCCGAGAAAAAGCCCGAGCTGGATCAACGCTTGTGTGCCCATGTCAGAACTCCTCGGCGCGCAGCAGCGCGTAGCCCAGGTAGACGAACAGCAGCACGGCAGTGATGCCCCCCACCAGATAGATCCAGCTCATCGCCCACCTCCCAGCCGGCCGCAGCCGGCCACCAGCAGCGCCGTGGCCACCCAGCAGGCCAGGCCCAGCGCGAGATACAGCCCATCCATGTCGTTCTCCCTTGCAGTTCACCGGCCAGTAGCCGGGGTCTGAATGGTGGTCGACGGGATATAAAAACGGGGTAAAGGCCGCGAAGCGAGGTGTAAACGGGATATAAAAAAGCCCGCGTCAAAACGCGGGCCAAGATGGATCGGCAAGCGGTCAGGAATGAGCCGCAGCAAGCGCTGCCGGCTGCTGGATATCGACTACAGACGATCGGCCATCCACAGGCCAGAGCGACCGCCTTTCTGCGGCACGCCAATGACGCAGGATGAACCAGCCCCAGCCCGCAACAGCGATGGTGCCGAATGGCTGCAGCAGCCAGGCTTGTTGGTACAACTGCTCGACAGTGGCACGCGTCGAAGAACCATCGTTGAACAACCGCCCAACCACCAGTACCAGGGCGTTGTTGGTTGCGTGCGCCAAGATGGGCACCCACAGGTTCTGGGCATGCAAGGTCAGCAAGGCCATCGCTACGCCAAGGCAGGTGATCCACAAAAAATTCTGCGCATGCAGCAGGCCAAACAAGAACGAGGAGAACAGCACGGCACGGCGTAAACCCCAGCGCGTACTCCAGCGACGCAGCAGATATCCGCGAAAGAACAACTCCTCGCAAACCGGGGCAACCACGACCAGCAGCAGCACCGAGAGGCCGACTGCCAACGCGCTCGGTTGGCTAGCTTTCCAATATTGATTGAGCAGATAGCGCTCGACCCAGTCCGGCCACCAGCTGGCCAATAGCATGGCCGCAATTGTGCTCATTGCAATGGAGGTGGACAGCGTCACCAGCCCGGCCAACGCATACCGGCCATCGTGCGGCCACCCGCGCCACCGCCCCATCAGCTCGCCCCACGGCACGGCGGCACGACGCTTGGCATAACAGAGATAGCCTAATGGCAATGCATACAGCCCAATCAAGGCCAGAACAAAACCGATCAAATCCCGGCCCCATGCCGGAGCGATACGCAACCCATCAGCTGCAGCGGGCAGGAACGGCATCATCACGATGCCTCCAAGCAGATACCACAGCATCAGCCACCGAAGTCGCAAGCTGGCAAAGGCAGGAAAAGCGGAACTCATGATCGATAGCAGGCAAAAAGGCGCAGCCTAAGGCAACCACTCATTGCTTTCAATTGTTTTCCGATTTCAAACAAATACAGAAAGAATAAGTACTACCTGCTCAGCAAGGCCAGCCTTTGCGCCACGATGAGACAGCGCTACACCGACGCTCAGGTCATGCTGCTTGCGTGCCGCAACACTGCCGCGCCTCCAGCGCCTCGATCAGCTTGCAGTGCTCGGCGTTGTCGCTGCTGCATTCATTGAGCCGGCTCAGCGCGGCCTGCAGTGCCTGCAGGTCGGCGATCCGTGCAGCCACCTCGGCCAGGTGCTGCCGGACCAGATCATCGGCCTGCCCGCAGGGTTGCTCGCGATGGTCGGCCAGCTGCAGCAGCGTCCTGATTTCCTCGATCGAGAAACCCAGTTCCCGCCCCCGGCGCACAAAGCGCAGGCGTTGTACGGCGGCCGCGTCGTAGTGGCGATAGCCGGAGGCCGTACGCGCAGGCGGGGCCAGCAGGCCGATGCGTTCGTAATAACGGATGGTTTCCGGCTGCACGCCGGCGGCCTTGCCCAATCGGCCGATCGAGATCGCGGATGCCATCGCTTGACCTTGTAGTCGCTACAGGCTTCAGCATACCCGCATCCCTTCCCGGAGCCGACCATGAGCGCCCACTGCTGCAACCATCAGACCGCCCTCCGCCCCGACTCGCCCGATCCGCGCTACCGCCGCGCACTGTGGCTGGCGCTGTGGATCAACGCCGCGATGTTCGTGATCGAGGTCGGCAGCGGGTTCAAGGCCGGCTCGGTATCGCTGCTGGCCGATGCACTCGATTTCCTTGGTGATGCCGCCAACTACGGTATCAGCCTGTGGGTGCTGCCGCTGGGGCTCGCCATCCGCGCCAAGGCATCGCTGCTGAAGGCGGGCTCGATGGCGGTATTCGGCGTGGCCGTGCTCGGCAGCGCAATCTGGCATGCAGCGGCCGGCGAAGTGCCGAGCGCGCCGGTGATGGGTGCAGTCGGCACGCTGGCGCTGGCCGCCAACCTGGGCGTGGCGCTGCTGCTCTACGCTCACCGCAATGGCGACAGCAATATGCGCAGCGTGTGGCTGTGTACCCGCAACGATGCGCTCGGCAATCTTGCGGTGCTGCTGGCGGCGCTCGGTGTATTCGGCACCGGCACGGCGTGGCCGGATCTCGCGGTGGCCGGGATCATGGCGCTGCTGGCGTTGTCGGCGGCATTCCAGGTGCTGCGGCAGGCACGGCGGGAGCTCGTTTCAAGTCGCCAGGGCGATCCGGCCTGAACCGGCTCGCCGCGCCTCCCGGCTGTCATCCATGACAGGTACAATCGCCGTTTTGACCGTGCGCCAGAGGAAGCCGACCATGCCCGTGAACCTGCCCGAACTCGATCCCAGCCAGCTCCACCCCGTTGCCGGTGTGGAACTCGGCATCGCCTCCGCCGGCGTGAAGACGCCCGGCCGCCGCGATGTTCTGGTGATGCGATTGAGCGAGGGCACGCAAGTGGCAGGCGTGTTCACCCTGAACAAGTTCTGCGCCGCGCCGGTGCGCGTGTGCCGCGAGATCCTGCCCGCCGGCCACCCGGTGCGTGCTTTGGTGGTGAATACCGGCAACGCCAACGCCGGCACCGGCCTCGATGGCCTCGCCCGCGCCAGGAAAGTGAGTGCGGCGCTCGCCAGCGAGTTGGGTGTGGCACCCGAGCAGGTGTTGCCCTTCTCTACCGGCGTGATCCTGGAGCCGCTGCCGGCCGACAAGATTGTCGCCGCGCTGCCGGCGGCCGTGGCCGATCTCAAGCCCGCGCAATGGGCCGAGGCGGCACGCGCCATCATGACCACCGATGTCGCCCCCAAGGCCGCCAGCCGCCAGGTCGTGATCGGCGGCAAGACGGTGACCATCACCGGCATCAGCAAGGGCGCCGGCATGATCCACCCCAACATGGCCACCATGCTGGGCTATGTGGCGACCGATGCCGCGGTGTCGCAGGCCGTGCTGCAGAAGCTGGCGAAATGGACGGCCGATCGCTCGTTCAACTCGATCACCGTCGATGGCGACACCAGCACCAACGACAGCTACATCCTGATCGCGACGGGCGCCGCCGGAAATACCGAGATCACCGATGAAGCAGGCGCCGATTTCGCCGCATTCCGCGAGGCGCTGCTGGACGTAGCGCAGACGCTGGCCAAGGCCATCATCCGCGACGGCGAAGGCGCGACCAAGTTCATGACGGTGCAGGTCGAGGGCGGCAAGCACTGGGACGAGTGCAAGGCCGTCGGCTACGCCATCGCCAAGAGCCCCCTGATCAAGACCGCATTCTTCGCTTCCGACCCCAACCTCGGCCGCATCCTGTGTGCGATCGGCTACTCGGCGGTGGACGATCTCGATGTCGAGCAGCTGGAAGTGTGGCTGGGCGATGTGCTGGTCGCCGAAAAGGGTGGCCGCGCCGCCAGCTACACCGAGGAACAAGGCCAGCGCGTGATGAACCAGGCCGAGATCACCGTCACCGTGAAGCTGGGCCGCGGCAGCGAGGCCGCCACGGTGTGGACCTGCGACTTCAGCTACGACTATGTGAAGATCAACGCGGACTACCGCAGCTAAGCGCCTGTTATGTACTCTCGGGCTGAAGTGCGAATCAGCCGAGCTCCAGCCCCCGGCCAAGCCGGGGGTTCACCAGCCTTTGAAGACGAAGCATCGGCTCTCTCTGGTCCATTTCCCCCGCACGCGCTGCGCACTCAGAAACCCCTGGGCGTCGCCGCCGCGAGGGACTTTGATATGAGAAACGGGCGCCGCGGCGCCCGTTTTGGCATCCACGATGACCCTGCTGCATACCACCCTGTTATTCATTGCCACTGCGGTTGCCGAGATCGTCGGCTGCTAC
Organism: Chitinolyticbacter meiyuanensis; assembly: GCF_008033135.1. Classification (NCBI taxonomy): domain Bacteria; kingdom Pseudomonadati; phylum Pseudomonadota; class Betaproteobacteria; order Neisseriales; family Chitinibacteraceae; genus Chitinolyticbacter; species Chitinolyticbacter meiyuanensis. The sequence goes on along the minus strand of NZ_CP041335.1, from coordinate 1,144,962 downwards.
CTGCCGTGGCTCTGGCTGAAGAAGGACGGCTCGTCCTGGCTGCTGCTGCCAGCCGCGCTATCGCTGGCGCTGTTCGCCTGGCTGTTGACGCTGCACCCGGCTGCGGCAGGCCGCACCTACGCCGCGTATGGCGGCGTCTACATCGTCGTGGCGCTCTTCTGGCTGTGGGCAGTGGACGGCATCCGTCCCACGGGCTGGGATCTCATCGGCGGGGCGGTGGCGCTCACCGGCATGGCCATCATCATGCTGGCACCCCGAAGCTAGGCCAGCCGTGAAAACCGCAAATGCGATCAATCCGCCCCGCCTAGCATCGGGGGCGAGGAGCTCAGCATGAAACCCGACACCCTGGCCCGCTACACCGAGCGCATCTGCAAGGTGCTCGACTACCTGTATGCCCACAGCGACAGCGAGCCCGATCTTTATACGCTGGCCGATGTGGCCTGCCTCTCGCCCTATCACTTCCACCGCGTCTATCGCGGGCTGATGGGCGAAACACTGGGGGACACGCTGAAGGACATCCGGCTTCGCAAAGCGGCGGGCGAGCTCGCACGCACCCGCGTGCCACTCACGCGCATCGCGGAGCGCGCCGGTTTCGGCTCCTTGCCGGCTTTCAGCCGGGCTTTCCAGCAGCGCTACGGCGCACCGCCCGGCCGTTACCGGGCGGTGCGTGCGCTGCCCTTTCCCTATGCAGAGGAGCACGACATGTACCCCATCGAGATCACCGAGGAAGCCGGCACCCCACTGATCGGGCTGGCCCACGCGGGGGATTACCACCGCATCGACATCGCCTTCAACAAGCTGTTCCTGCACGCGGGCTCCGCGGGCTGGCTCTCAGGTCAGCAGCGTTGCATCGGTATTTTCTACGACGACCCAAGCCAGGTGCCCGAAGAGAAGTTGCACTCACATGCCACGCTCGGCGTACCGACCACCCCTGCAGCGCTGGCCGCCCCATTCGAAGCATTGGCCATCCTGCCTGGCCGCTGCGCCGTGCTGCGCTACACCGGCCCGTACTCGGACCTGCCCGAAGCCTACGCCTGGTTGTTCGGCCACTGGCTGCCACAAAGCGGTGAGGAAACGCGCGATTTCCCGGTCTACGAGGAATACCTGAACGATCCCAAGACCACGCCACCGGCCGAGCTCGTCACGCTGATCCACCTGCCGCTCGCATAGGAAACGCCGACGTGCGGCGGGCATGAAAAAGGACAAAGGGGCATTACGCCCCTTTGTCCTTACGGATTAGGTCTTATGTTCCGGCAGCTACCGATACGGTTCGGCGATCTCGAGGGCAAGATTCCTCGTATCGTCGTGGTCGAGATTGGCAGGGGTTTTGAAGGCCCGGAACAAGTTCATCAACGCATCGTTGACCGTACTCGCTAAGCCTTCCAGGAAGTCGAATCGCATTGCGATCTCCTCGTTTCGAAGGTTTCACTATCTACGTCGCAGATTTTGCTGACAGGTGTCGCCCCCACCGGAAAACCGGATCGGGCAACTCGTTGCCGGAGTGTCGTCTCCGGCCGCGCGGACAGCCTGTGGGGCTGCCGGCCTGTTAACACAACCGAACGTCCGTCACAGCCACATTGCCGCGACGGCGCAGCCAATTTAGCAGCGGCTAATGCGGCGCGTCAAACGCCACGCATCGTCAATACAAACAAAAACAGCCACTTACGTGGCTGCTCGGGGCTTGCGGTACGGTTGCGCTTACTTGGAAAACGCGCAGAACACGTCACGCAGCATGGCGATCACTTCCAGCGTGCGAGTGTCGCCCACGCGGTAATAGACGCGGTTGGCGTCCTTGCGGGTGCGCAGCACGCCCTTTTCGCGCATCAGCGCCAAATGCTGCGAGATATTGGATTGGGTGGTCCCGACCTGCTCGACGATGTCCTGGACGCTGACCTCGTGCTCACCGAGCACGCACAGGATTTTCAAGCGCAGCGGGTGCGACATCGCCTTCATGGCGCGCGACGCCTGCTGGATGTGCTCGTCGCTCATCAATTCGGTAGGGGGAAGCATCATCCTCTGCACTTTTCGGCGTCCATTAGACGTTCATTTTATTGGATTTGTGACAAGGCAAGCCTATGTCGTTGCGGTAGAATACTACCCATCTTTGGAACCCCACCGCAACGGGCGATCTGCCCGCGACAGCGCCGATTTTGCTTGAGGTACACCCCAGTATGACGCAAGCCACACCCGCAATTAAGCCGGTCCTGTTATTGATACTCGACGGCTACGGCTATCGCGAGGAAAAAGAGGACAACGCGATCGCAGCGGCCAGCAAGCCCAACCTCGATCGCATCCTCGCACAGAATCCGTGGACCACGATCAATGCATCCGAGCATTACGTCGGTTTGCCCGACGGACAGTTCGGCAATTCGGAAGTGGGTCACCTCAACATCGGCGCCGGCCGCGTGCTGCTGCAGGACATCAGCCGCATCGATGTGGATGTCGCAGATGGCAAGATCGGCCAGAACGCAGAATTCGCCAAGGCGATCGAACTTGCCAAGTCCAGCGGCAAGACATTGCACGTGCTGGGCCTGGTTTCCGACGGTGGCGTGCACAGTCATGAGGCGCACATTCACGCGCTGATCAAGGATGCGGCCCGCGCCGGTGTCGCCAATATCCACGTCCACGCCTTCCTTGATGGCCGCGACACCCCGCCGCGCAGTGCCGAGAAGTACCTCGTCAAGCTGGAAGGCGCCTGTCGCGAGACGGGCGTCGCCCGCATCGTCGGCATCGTCGGCCGCTACTGGGTGATGGACCGCGACAAGCGCTGGGAGCGCGTCGAGCCGGCGTACAACCTGATGGTCGACGGCCAGGGCCTGCATCACGCCGAAACCGCGATCGAAGGCCTGAAGGCGGCCTACGCCCGCGACGAGAACGATGAATTCGTCGGCGCCACCAACATCGGCGCACCGGCCCGCATCGAGGATGGCGATGTCGCCATCTTCATGAACTTCCGCGCTGATCGCGCCCGTCAGATCTCGGTGGCACTCACCGACGCGGCCTTCGGCGGCTTTGCCCGCCAGCGCGTAGCGCAGTTCGCCAGCTTCGTCACCGCCACCCGCTATGCCGAGGCCTACCCGTTCCCGGTCGGCTACGACAAGGAAAAGGTCAGCAACAGCTTTGGCGAATACATCGCCGGCCTTGGCATCAAGCAGCTGCGCATCGCCGAAACCGAAAAGTATCCGCATGTGACCTACTTCTTCTCCGGCGGCGAGGAAAAGGAATTCCCAGGCGAAGACCGCGTATTGGTGCCGAGCCCTAAGGTCGCCACCTATGACCTCCAGCCCGAGATGAGCGCCCCCGAAGTCGCCGACAAGATCATCGCGGCAATCGAATCGGGCCTGTACGGCGCCATCATCTGCAATTTCGCCAACGGCGACATGGTCGGCCACACCGGCGTGTTCGACGCCGCAGTGAAGGCGGTCGAAGCGCTCGACACCGCAGTCAGCCGCTGCGTCGACGCAATGACCCGCGCTGGTGGCGAAGTGTTGATCACGGCCGACCACGGCAACTGCGAACTGATGTACGACCACGCCGAACACCAGCCGCACACCCAGCACACCACCGACGTGGTGCCCTTCGTTTATGTCGGCCGCCCGGCCACGCTCGCCGCCCGCGGCAGCGGTGCGCTGCGCGATATCGCGCCGACGCTGCTGGCGATGATGGGCCTGCCACAGCCGGCCGAGATGAGCGGCCGCTCGCTCGTCCAGTTCGCCTGACGCCTTGCGCGCCACAGCGCTCGCCCTGCTCTGTGTCCTGTCCGGTACGGCCTTGGCCGCGCCGGAGCCGGCCACGCGTGCCAATAGCCAGGCCCGTCAGGCCGAGCTGAAGGACCTCCGCGGCAAGATCGATGCGCTGAAGAAGGACCTCGCCGCCAATGAATCGAGCCGCAAGGAAGCGGCCGATGCGTTGAAGGAATCCGAGCGGGCCATTTCCGAGGCCAACCGCGTGCTTGGCACGCTGGCCGAGGAGCGCCAGCTCACCCAGGTGGAACTGGCCCAGCTCGAAGCCGACATCGCCGGTGCGCGCACCAGTATCCGCGCCAGCCAGTCACGGCTCGCCGCGCTGCTGACCGCCCGCTACAAGACGCGCGAGCTGGAAGCCTGGCGGCTGATCCTCGATCAGGAAGACCCGAGCCAGGCCAGCCGAGATCTCAGCTATTACCGCTACCTCGCCCGCGCGCAACAGCAGCTTGCCGCACAGCTCGAGGCCCAACTAACCGAACTCAACCGTCTGGCCGCCGAGATCCGCGACAAGAATGCCGAGCTCAAGGCCATTGCCGCCGCAAAGGCGCGGCAGAAGGCACTGCTGGTGTCCGAACAGGCCGAGAAACAACAGCTCGTGACCAGCCTCAACCGCGAGATCACCCAGCAGCGCACACAGATCCAGAAGCTGGCTGCCGACGAGAAGCGGCTGAGCGATCTGGTGAAGCGGCTCGATGTGATCATCAAGCAGCAGGAAGCACGCCGCGCCCGCGAAGCCGCCAAGCGCCGCGCCGAAGCAGATCGCCGAGTCCGCGCGGAGGCCGAGCGCCGTGTCAAGGCTGCCGAAGCTGCGACCGCCCAGGGCGGCAAACCAACCCAGGGCAGCAAGCCCGCCGCCGAACCGGTACGCACGGTGAACCAGGCCGAGCCCGACCGCAGCCTGAATGGCCGCCAGTTCGCCGCGCTGAAGGGCCGGTTGCGCCTGCCGCTGAAGGGCGAGGTGATTGGCCGCTTTGGTGCCACGCGCGCGGAAGGCACCACCTGGAAAGGCGTGTTCATCCGCGCCGCCAGCGGCCAGCCGGTGAAGGCCGTGGCTGGTGGCGAGGTGGTGTTTGCCGACTGGCTGCGCGGCTTTGGCAACCTCATCATCGTCGACCATGGTGGCGGCTTCCTCAGCCTCTATGCCGCGAACGAAAGCCTGCTCAAACAGGTCGGCGACCAGATCGGCCCGGGCGACACCATTGCTACCAGTGGCAACAGCGGTGGCATGGCGGAATCGGGCGTATACTTTGAGCTCAGAAAAAACGGCCAGCCTATCGACCCGCTAGCCTGGACCGGCTGACACGAGAACACGGAGTTCCACACGGTATGACCGCTCACTCTTCCAAGAAAAACGGGAAGTTCCAGAAGATTGCCCTGCTCGCCGCCGGCGCCGGCCTTGGCGTGGCGATCAGCCTGTCGTTCAACGTGATGGCCGACAAGGAGACGGTGGCCTCCCCGCTGCCGATCGAAGACCTGCGAGCCTTCTCCACGGTGTTCGGCCTCATCAAGCAGAACTATGTCGAGCCGGTCGAGGACAAGAAGCTGATCTCGGAAGCGATCAAGGGCATGGTGGCCGGGCTTGACCCGCACTCGTCCTACCTCGATGCAGAGGCCTTCAAGGATCTGCAGGAAAACACCCAGGGTGAATTCGGTGGCCTCGGCCTCGAAGTGAACATGGAAGACGGCTTGGTGCGGGTGGTCTCGCCGATCGAGGACACGCCAGCATTCCGCGCCGGGGTGAAGGCCGGTGACTACATCGTCAAGATCGACGACACCCAGGTGCAGGGGCTGTCGCTATCCGAAGCGGTGAACAAGATGCGCGGCAAGCCGGGCAGCGCCGTCACGCTGACGGTGTTGCGCAAGGGCGCGGCCAAGCCCATGGTGCTGAGCCTCAAGCGCGCGGTGATCAAGGTGCAGAGTGTGAAGTCCAAGCTCGCCGAGCAGGATTACGGCTACATCCGCGTCACGCAGTTCCAGGAGCACACCACCGAGAACGTCGCCAAGGCGATCGAGACGCTCTACAAGGACAACAAGGGCCCGCTCAAGGGGCTGGTGCTCGACCTGCGCAATGATCCGGGCGGCCTGCTCAATGGCGCGGTCGGGGTTTCCGCTGCCTTCCTGCCCAAGGATGCACTGGTGGTCTACACCGAAGGCCGCAGCGAGGACGCCAAGATCAAGCTGAACGCCAGCCGCGAGAACTACCAGCGCGGCGGCAAGGACGACTACTTCAAGAACATGCCAGCCGACGCCAAGACCGTGCCACTGGTAGTGCTGGTGAACGGCGGCTCGGCCTCGGCTTCTGAGATCGTGGCCGGCGCACTACAGGATCACAAGCGCGCGCTCATCGTCGGTACCCAGACCTTCGGCAAGGGCTCGGTGCAAACCATCCTGCCGATCGATGCCAAGTCGGCGCTCAAGCTGACCACGGCGCGCTACTACACGCCGAATGGCCGCTCGATCCAGGCCAAGGGCATCACGCCGGACATCGTGGTGGAAGAAGCCACGCTGAATGGCAAGGAAGAAAGCGGCCTGATGCTGCGTGAAGCCGACCTGCAACGCCATCTGGAAAACCCGGCTGGCGAGAATGCGCCGGTGCCGACACCGAAGCCTGCCGTCACGCCGAAGGCCGAGATCAAGGCACCTGCCGCCAAGCCGGCCTCCGGTACCGAGGAAGCGGAATACAACCCGCGCGAGCTGGCATCGAAGAACGACTACCAGTTGCAGCAGGCGCTGTCGGTCCTCAAGGTGCAGCAGCTGCTGATGCAGCAGAAGCAGCCAGTCAAGGCCGCCGCCAAGAAGTAAGCAGCGACCAGCAGTACAAAAAACCCCGCGATTGCGGGGTTTTTTGTTGGCGGGCCGGCTAGGCTGAAAGCAATCGCCGAAGGAGCCTGCGATGCACGCCGAGCATACCCGCTTGATCGAACTGGCCGGCCACGGCAAGGACGCCGCCGAATTGCTCGCCACCCTGCCCGGCCTGAAGGTGGCGGTTACCGGGCAGCGCCTGCAGCTGTGCTACCACCCGGAGGACTACACACTACGGGAGCTGGAGGCACTGCTGCTCCGCGCAGGCCATCTGCTCTCCGGTCGGCTGGTGGCCAGGACACGCCGGGCAATTGCTCACTATCTGGACGAACTCGCCCACGACAATCTGGGCGAAGCCAAGCATGATCTCAAGACCGATGGCGTGTACCGCCAGGTCTGGCAGCACCATCCGCATGGCGATCACGACGACACGCCCCAGGAGCTGCGGCGCTACCTTTGACCGTGGCCGGGGCACCGAGCGGCGCGCTCGTTATAATGATCGCCCCGACCCGGCCTGCCACCATGACCGCCTGCCCCACCCGTTCCGCGCAGCTCGACCTCGACGACACCCAGTTGTTGCGCTACAGCCGCCATATCCTGCTCGACGAGATCGGCATCGAAGGCCAGCAGCGCATCGCCGCCAGCCACGTGCTGGTAATCGGCGCAGGCGGCCTGGGCTGCCCGGCGGCGCTCTATCTCACTGCCGCCGGCGTAGGTACGCTGACACTGGTCGACGACGATGTGGTCGAGCTGACTAATCTGCAGCGGCAGATCGCCCACCAGCAGGCCAGCATCGGCCGCCCCAAGGTGGCCTCGGCCGCAGCCACGCTGGCAGCACTCAATCCAGACACCACGCTGCAGGCGCTGCAGGAGCGCGCCAGCGGCGAACGACTGCATGAACTCATCGCCGCTGCCGACGTGGTACTCGACTGCAGCGACAACTTCGCCACCCGCCACGCGGTGAACCGCGCCTGTGTCGCCTTGAAAACGCCGCTGGTGTCAGGCGCCGCCGTGCGCTTCGACGGCCAGCTCACCACCTTTGATCCGCGCCAGCCCGATGCGCCGTGCTACCACTGTCTGTTCGGCGAGGAAGGCGAAGCCGGCGACGGCCCTTGCGCCACCTTCGGCGTGTTCGCGCCGCTGGTGGGCATCATCGGCACGGCGCAGGCCGCCGAGGCACTCAAGCTCATCATCGGTACCGGCGAGGCGCTGGTGGGGCGATTGCAATTGCTCGATGTACGCAGCATGCAGTGGCGCGAGCTGCGCTACCGGCGCGATCCGCACTGCCCGGTGTGTAGCGCGACGGGCTGACTCCAGCCTCTCCGTGCTGCAGCAGACCGTGGCGCACGCTATGATGGTCCGCTCCAAGGGGGGAAACCATGGCACTGCTGATATTCCTGGCGCTGATCGCCGTCGTCGCGCTCTATCTGATCTCGATCTACAACAACCTCGTCACGCTCAAGCATGGCGTGGCCCGGGCCTGGTCCAACATCGACGTGCTGATGAAGCAACGGCATGACGAACTGCCCAAGCTGGTGGAAACCTGCAAGCAGTACATGCAGTTCGAAGCAGAGACACTGGAACGGGTGATGCAGGCACGCGCCCAAGTGGCGAACGCGCGCGAAACGCGCAACATCGCCGCGCTCGGTACCGCGGAAACCGCATTGCGCGCCGGTCTTGGCCAGTTGTTCGCCACTGTCGAAGCCTATCCGGAGCTGTCGGCCAATGAGCACTTCCGCCACCTGATGGCACGGATCACCGAGCTGGAAGACAGCATCGCCGATCGCCGCGAGACCTATAACGACGCGGTCAACCTCAACAACGTGCGCATCGAGCAGTTCCCCGACGTCATCATCGCCCGCAGCCTGAACTTCGGCGAGGCGCGACCGCTACACTTCAAGGATGCGGAAAAGCGCGACGTCGACTTCAAGCAGCTGTTCAAGTCCGACGCCAGCAACGCCGCCCAGTAAGTGACGCTGTTCAACCTCACGGCGCTGCAGCGCGCCTGGGCCGATTGGATCTGCGCGGCCATCGCCGCCGGCCTGTGGCTGATCGCCTGGATCTCGTGGTCGGTCACCGGCTGGAACTGGGCGCTCGGGCTCACCACGCTGCTGGCCGTCGTCGGCTGGCACAGCCAGCGCGGGCGCTATCTCGCCATCCACAATACGCCCGCCACCCGTATCGCCAGCACCAGCCAGGGCTATGCCCGGCTGGCCGGCCGGGCAAACCCCAGCGACGGCATGCCGCTGGTCTCGCCATTTGGCACCCGCTGCGTCTGGTATCACTGCATCGAGGAGGAACGGCAGGACGGCCCCGGCAACAACCGCGGCTGGCACAAGCTCAGCGACGTGACCAGCAGCAATACCTTTGCACTGGATGACGGCAATGGCAGCTGCCTCGTCGACCCGGACCATGCCGACCTGCGCGTCGGCGATGCCAGCATCACCTATTACGGCGAGCTGCGCCGTACCGAATGGTGGATCTTCCCTGGCCAACATGTGGAATTGCTCGGCGAATTCACCACCCTGCTCAACGACCGCTCCCTGCATGGCGAACGCGAGCGCGTCTCCGCCCGCCTGGCCGACTGGAAGCGCGACCGGGCCGGCCTCGTCCAGCGCTTCGATGCCGATGGCAGCGGCGAGATCGATGCCGACGAATGGGAGGTTGCGCGCCGGGCTGCGGCACGTGAGATCCGCCAGGAAACTGTCCAGGCGCCGCGCGAGCAGGGCACCCACCTGCTGCGCCGACCATCGCGCCGCATGCCGTTCTATATCGTCACCGGCGAGCTCGATACGCTGGCGCGCTACCATCAGCGCTGGTCCTGGGCCTATCTGGCGCTGGTGGTGCTGGCGCTGCACGGCCTGTGGTGGCTGGCGCGGGCGCCGGACACGGTCGAGGATCACCTGCAACCGTGGCTGTTCATCCCGCTGTTCGGGCGCTGAACGCCGCACACGCCGAAGTCGCCGCGCGCGATAAAATGACGCTTTGCCTTCACCCGGCCCGCCCATGCGCATCGCCCTTGCCCAGTTCAACCCCGTGGTCGGCGATCTTGCCGGCAACCTCGACCTCATCCTGGCGGCTGCCGCCGAAGCGCGCGCCCAAGGCGCCGACGTGCTGGTCACGCCCGAGCTTGCGCTGACCGGCTATCCACCCGAAGACCTGCTGCTGCGCCCGGCCTTCCTCAAGGACTGCGCCCGCGCCATCGGCCGGCTGATCGATGAGGTCGACGACATCACGCTGGTGGTCGGCCATCCGTATGCCAGTGGCAGCGACTGCTTCAACGCCGCCACGGTGATCCGCGACGGCAATGTGCTCGGCCGCTACGAGAAGATGCTGCTGCCCAACGATGCGGTATTCGACGAGGTGCGCTACTTCACGCCCGGTTACGCGCCGCTGGTATTCGAAGTGGCTGGTGTCAGGGCAGGCGTGCTGATCTGCGAGGATGTGTGGGACGTGGAACCGGCCGCCGCCGCACGCGACGAAGGCGCCGAGCTGCTGCTGGTGCTGAACGCCTCGCCCTACCATCGCGACAAGCAATCGCGCCGCCGCCAGACCGTGGCCGAACGCGCCACCGAAAACGGTGTGCCGGTGGTCTACGTCAACCTGGTCGGTGGCCAGGACGAGTTGGTGTTCGATGGCCACTCGTTCGCGGTCGATCGCAGCGGCGCGCTGGTGGCCGAGCTGCCGGCGTTCGAGACGACGCTGCAGCTGGTTGACTTCGCCGACGGTGACCTGCTACCAGCGCAGCGAGCGCCCGAGTATGGCGAGGAGGAAAGCGTCTATCGCGCGTTGGTGCTCGGCGTGCGCGACTACATCGGCAAGAATCGCTTTCCTGGCGTGCTGCTGGGCCTGTCCGGCGGCATCGATTCTGCGCTGACGCTCGCGATCGCCATCGATGCACTCGGCGTGGACCGGGTGCATGCGGTGATGATGCCCTCGCGCTACACCGCCGACATCAGCGTGGACGATTCGCGCGAGATGATCGCCCGCCTCGGCTGCCAGTATTCCGAGATCGAGATCTGGCCGATGTACGAAGCGTTCATGCTGGGCCTGACGCCACAATTTGCCGGCACCGCCGTCGATACCACCGAGGAGAACCTGCAAAGCCGCATCCGCGGCACATTGCTGATGGCACTCTCCAACAAGAGCGGCCGGCTGGTGCTCACCACCGGCAACAAGAGCGAGATGACCACCGGCTACGCCACGCTCTACGGCGATATGGCCGGCGGCTTTGCGGTGCTGAAGGACGTGGCCAAGACGCTGGTGTTCCGGCTGGCGCGCTGGCGCAATGCCACCGCCACTTACGCACTTACTGAGGTGATCCCCGAGCGCATCATCACCCGGCCACCCTCGGCCGAGTTGCGCCCGGACCAGAAGGACGAGGACAGCCTGCCCCCCTATGAAGTGCTCGATGCCATCCTGCAGGCCTATGTCGAGGAGAATTGCGCCAAAGCCGAGATTATCGCCCGTGGCTACGCGGCGGCTGATGTCGACCGCGTGGTATGGTTGCTCAAGGTGAACGAGTACAAGCGGCGCCAGGCACCGGTTGGCCCACGCGTGACGCACCGCGCCTTCGGCAAGGACTGGCGCATGCCGATCACCAACCGCTGGGCCAACTGATCGTCACCCAAAAACCAAACGCCGGCTGGACCGGCGTTTTTTGTATCGGAAAAGCAACGAATCAGAGATTAGCCTGCCAGCTCGCCAGCAGCTCGGTGATACGCGGCGGCGCCTGCAACTGGCTCAGCATCCAGCGCACTGCCGCAGCCAGGCGCTGCTGGTCGTAGTCGACCGAGAAGCGATGCAGCGTCACGCCGTGCAAGAAACAGCGCAGGGCGATTTCCTCAGCATCGGCCGGCTGGGATGGCCCATGGCCGAACAAGCGCTCGATCGTGCCCTCGAAGGCCGCTGCCGTGCTTTCGGCAAGCTTGGCATCACCACGCGAGGCCATCCAGATCTCAAGGATGGCGATGGTGGCGTTGCGGTCCGGCTCCAACAGAAAGCCGTTCATCATCACGAACAGCCGCTCCTTGGGCGTCAGCGGACCGAGTTCATCGAGACGGCGGCATTCCTCGTCGAGCAGCGCCTGCACCACCAGCGGCAGCAGGTCGTAGCGGCCTTTGGGATAGTGATGACGCAACGCGCCGCGGCTGACACCGGCACGCTCACAGACTCTGGCTTCACCCAGCGCCGCATACCCTTGCTCGGCGAGTAGCCGGGTGGTCGCTTCGATCAAGCGGCCTTGTGTAAGCGATGAGCGTTGTGCCTGGGTAGCCATGCGGCCGATTGTATCCGACTGTCCAACCCGTACCACAATATGAGCATCGTCTGGTTTGTAAGTGTCTCGTTTTTGGTTGCGTTTTCACGTCACAATTCAACAGCATTTGCTAATTTATTGAGTTTTGTTGGGAATTTGCTACAAATCCTAACCCGCATTGTCCAGGCAGGCATCAAGATACACATTGGTTTTTACATGAGAGCCCTTTTCCAAGGAGCGCCTCATGAAGACTTCCAGTCTTGCCTTTGCCCTCATCACCAGCAACGCGCCAATTGCAGCTGGCAGGCCATGGCAGCCACCAGCTGCCCACACCATCACGCTACAGCAGCAGGTGGCCCAGCCGGCGGAGGAAACGATGCTGCCTGCAGGAAACTACGGCGTCAGAATCGCCGACGGCGCAACACTGCCCTTCACCGCCTGCGCCAATGGCAAGCTGTCGTCGACCAGTGAAGGCTGCCGGCGCCAGCGCCATGGCGGGCGCGCTGACAGTCGAGTTCACGCTGGCCGGCTGCGGCACCGATGGCAGCTATCGCGGTGAGCTCACACACGCTGGCGAGGATGCGCCACACGCTGCGCATCATTGCCGACGATGGCAAACGGCTGGTCGAGGTCTGGGGCTACCGGCACTGACCACCACCGCTCTCGGCACGGCACCCTTGGGGTGCCGTTTTTTTGTCTTCACCGATCACTTGTCACACAAAAGAAACCTTACGTGCCTAGGCTGCGTCTTTTGAAACCGTTTACCGCCCTATGCCGGACCTGCCCGCCCTAGATGCCCTGCGCCAAGAACTCGCCGACATCATCCGTGGCAGCCGCCTCGCGGTGCTGTTCCAGCCCATCGCCACCTTGGCCGATGGCGAGGTATTCGGTTATGAAGGACTGGTACGCGGCCCATCGGCGCATTTCCTGCACTCGCCGATCAACCTTTTTCGCGCCGCCGAGCAGGTCGGGCTGCTCGATGAACTCGACTTCGCCTGTCGCCGCGCGGTGATCTCCGCCTTTGCGGCGGCGCGGCTGCCCGGCAAGCTGTTCCTCAATATCACGCCCTCCAGCCTCGACCATCCGAGCTACGGGTCCGATGCCACGCTGCAGCTCTTGGGCGACGCCGGGCTGGCGCCACAGCGCGTGGTAATCGAGCTCACCGAGACCCAGCCCGCCGAGGACGGCGACGCACTGAAGGCCGCCCTCAACCATTGCAGCGAGGCCGGCTTTCGCATTGCCATCGACGATCTGGGCGAAGGGTTTGCCTCGCTCAAGCTCTGGGCCGAGCTCAAGCCCGACTATGTGAAGATCGACAAATACTTCATCCAGGGGTTGGCCGACGACGCACAAAAGCGCCAGTTCGTCCGCTCGATCCAGCACATTGCCCTCAACACCGGTACACGGGTAATCGCCGAAGGCGTGGAAATGCCCGAGGAATTGCTGGCCTTGCGCCAGATCGGCATCACGCTGGCCCAGGGCTACCTGATCGCCCGGCCGCAAGCGCAACCAGCGCGCCACCTGCAATTGCAACCGGCAGAGCCGGGCGTCTCATCGAGCAACGATGGCACTGCAGGCAGCCTGTTGGTCGAGGCCGACAGCGTGCCGCCCGGCGAGAGCTGCGAGCAGATCTACCAGCGCTTCGCCAGTGAAGCGCGGCTCTACGCGCTGCCAGTGGTCGACGATGGCCGCCCGGTCGGCCTGCTGAAGCGGCACGAAGTACTGGAGTTCTTCGCCCGCCCCTTCTCCAAGGAGCTCTATCGTTACCGACCGTGCACAGTGCTGATGGACGACGCGCCGCTGGTGGTCGAGGCCACACTCAGCCTGCAGGAGTTATCGCAACGGGTAACGGCGGCCGAGCGTCGCTACCTCGCCGACGGCTTCATCATCACCCGCTACGGTCGCTATCAGGGTGTCGGCACCGGCCACGACCTGATGCGCGCCATCACCGAGCTGCAGATACGGGCAGCGCGCTATGCCAACCCGCTGACCCAGCTACCGGGCAACGTGCCGATCCAGGAACGGATCGAGGCGCTGCTCGATGGCGGTGATGCCTTCACCATCGGCTATTTCGATCTCGATCATTTCAAGCCATACAACGATATCTATGGCTATGCGCGCGGCGACGACATGATCCGGCTGGTGGGCGAACTGCTGACCCGCTTCGCCGATGCCCGCTTTGACTTCGTCGGCCATATCGGCGGCGACGACTTCGTCGTGCTGTTCCGCTCACCCGACAGCGAGGCGCGCTGCCTTGCGCTGCTTGCCGAATTCGATATGCGGGTGCAGGCACTATTCGATCCGGTGCATCTGGAACGTGGTGGCTACCTCGCTACCGACCGGCGCGGGCTGGTGCAGCAGCACCCCTTGGTCAGCCTGTCGGTGGGTCTGCTGCATGGCGGGGCTGGCGAATACAACAGCCATCACGAGGTAGCTGCAGCGGCCACGCGCGCCAAGCACATGGCCAAACGCACGGCCGGATCGAGTTGCTTCGTCGAGCGACGCGGCAGCGTACGCGCCCCAAGCTCGGTCGGTCAGGCGAGCGCGGCTTAGCGCACGCGCGGCAGCTTGTCGAACGACCAGCCGAGCTGCAACTCGCGATCGGCGTATTCCAGCAGCGGCTGTAATCCGGCCAGCAAGGCTGGCAGATGGGGGCGCAACTCGTCGTGCATGCCCTTGTGCAGCAGCAGCAGCGCCTCGGGCAAGGTCGGCACCGGCGGTGCTTCGACCACTTCCGGCGCCAGCACCCGGTTTTCGCCCGGCGTGGCGTAGAGCCGGTCGTTGGCAGCGCCGATCAGTGTGGCGGCATCGCCGCAATCATCCTCGCGCGAATTGGCGATGGCCACGCTGGCCGTCACCTGCAGCTGGCTGCCGCGGAAGCTGATCTTGGCTCCGGCCAACGCCTGCCGCAGCCGCTCGGCAAGGATGCGTGCCTCGCCCAGCGTGGTCGCTGGCGACACCACCGCGAACCGCGGGCCCTCGACATGGGCCAGTGTGTCCTCCCGCCGCAACTTGGCCGCCAGTTGCTTGGCCAGCAAGGCCAGCATCTGTTCGACCACCCGTGCGCCGAGCTGATCGGACAAGGCCTGGTAGTGATCGATCTCGACCAGCAGCAGCGTCACCTCGCGGTTGTGCCGCTGGGCAAAGGCCAGTGCCTGCTCGGTCTGCAGCATCAGCAGGTGCGAGGTGCCGGCGCCGGTGGTGCTGTCCACCGTAGCCGAGCGCGCGGCTTCGCTGCGGGTCTCGGCCAGCGCCTTCTGCGAGGCGGCGCGCTCGATATTGGCGGTGACCCGTGCCAGCATCTCGGCCCGGTCAGTGGATTTGGTGACGAAATCGCTGGCACCGCGCTCGACGCAATGCAGGCGAGTGGCTTCGTCCTCTTCGCCAGAGATGATGATGATGGGCAGGCGGCGCAGGCGTTCGTCGCCGGCGGCACGAATACGTGTCAGCAGGCCAATGCCGTCGAGCTCGGGCATGGTGAGGTCCGACAACAGCAATTGCACGGTGTCGTCCGCCAGCAGTCGCCGCCAGCCAGCCTCGCCGTCGCCTTCCTCGATCACATCGAACTGGTCGCCCAGATGCTTTCTGACGGTTGCGCGGACGATGCGCGAATCGTCGACGATCAGGATACGGGGGCGGTTGGCGAGTTCATGGTCGGCTTGCATAGGGGCGCGGGCCTTTGCTTACAAATCTCGCCCAATCTAGCACACTCGGGCCAGCTTGACCGAGCCGCCGTCCGGCATGTGCCCATCGGTTGGCGTAAACCACAGCCCCGGGCATACACTGTGGCCATGCCACACGCCCAGCTTTACCTCAGCATCGCCCCGCTCGCGCCCGCCGAGGCCGAGGCCGCGCTCGCGGCCGTCTCCGCGTTGCAGGCGCGCGTAGTGCGCGCCATCCGCCAGAGTGCGGGCGGCGAATTGCTGCTGCTCGGCATCGAGGCCGAACGCACGGTGCGCGATGAAAGTCCGGTGTGGTGCCTCGACAAGCTGGCGGCCGGCGTCTGGAACGAGATTGGTCGTTATGCCCGCATCAGCGCCAGCTGGCAGCAGGGGGATGAGGATGAACACTGGTACGAATACGGCGAGGAGGACTACCAGCGGCTGATGCGTGCTTTCCGTCTGATGAAGCGCCGCGCCTGACACACAGAAAGCGCGGGCAAGAAAAAACCCCGGCGCACCGGGGTTTTCTTTTCAATACGCAGCGAAAATCAGGCAGCCATGGCCTTGATTGCAGCGGACAGACGGCTCTTGTGACGAGCGGCCTTGTTCTTGTGGAAGATCTTCTTGTCGGCAATGCTGTCGATCACGGAAACCGACTGCTGGAACACCGATTTTGCGGCGCTCTGGTCGCCGGCTTCGATTGCCTTCAGCACCTTCTTGACCGCGGTGCGGAAAGCCGAACGCTGGCTGGCATTGTGCTGGCGGGCTTGTTCAGCCTGACGCGCACGCTTGCGAGCTTGGGCGCTGTTAGCCATCTTGAATAACTCCTGAAGCTGTGGTCTGAAACCACCCGAAGCCTCAAGGCGCCGGGTAAGTCGATTCGGAAACGCCGGATGTTATCCCAAGCCGGGCACTCTTGCAAGACCGGATCCGGGGCAAAACCACTGCGCGGCGGTATCGGCAACAGGGTAACATGCCGCATTTCCTCGCTGCCCCGCGCCATGAACCTGCTCAAATCGCTTGCCGCCGTCAGTTCGATGACCATGGTTTCCCGCGTGCTCGGCTTCGTACGCGACATGCTGATCGCGCGGCTGTTCGGGGCCGGCATGGGGCCGGATGCCTTTTTTATTGCGCAGAAGCTGCCGAACATGTTGCGTCGCATCTTCGCGGAAGGCGCATTCTCGCAGGCCTTCGTGCCCATCCTCGCCGAGTACAAGAACCAGCAGGGCGAGGATGCAAGCCGTGTATTCCTTGCACACGTGGCCGGGATGCTGACCCTGATCCTCGCCGTGGTCACCGCGATCGGCATCATTGCGGCGCCAGTGGTGGTCTGGCTGAGCTCACCCGGCTTCACCCGCGACCCGGCCAAGTTCGCGCTCACCGTCGATCTCCTGCGCGTCACCTTCCCCTACATCCTGCTGATCTCGCTGTCGTCGCTGGCCGGCGCGGTGCTCAATACCTGGAATCGCTTCTCGGTGCCGGCCTTCGTGCCCACGCTGCTCAACGTGGCGATGATCGTGTTCGCACTGTGGCTGTCGCCCTATTTCGACCCGCCCCTGATGGCGCTGGGCTGGGGCATGCTGGCCGGTGGTATCCTGCAGTTGGTCTGGCAGTTCCCCGCCTTGAAGGAAATCGGCATGTTGGTGCTGCCACGGGTGAAGTGGCGCGATCCGGGCGTATGGCGGGTGATGAGGAAGATGGGCCCGGCGCTGCTCGGGGTATCGGTCGGCCAGATCTCGCTGCTGATCAACACCGCGTTTGCGTCCTTCCTGGTATCCGGTTCAGTGTCCTGGATGTATTACGCTGACCGGCTGATGGAGTTTCCCAGCGGCGTGCTGGGCGTGGCGCTCGGCACCATCCTGCTACCGTCACTTTCCAAGACCTATGCCAGCAACGACGGTGCCGAGTATTCGCGCCTGCTCGATTGGGGCCTGCGGCTGGCACTGCTGCTGGCGCTGCCGTCGGCGGTGGCACTGGCGGTGATCGCCGAGCCGCTGACCATCTCGCTGTTCCAGTACGGCGCCTTTACCGCCCACGACGCAGCCATGACGCAGCAGGCTCTCGTCGCCTACTCGGTCGGCCTGGTCGGCCTGATCATGGTGAAGATCCTCGCACCCGGCTTCTATGCCCGGCAGAACATCAAGACACCGGTGAAGATCGCGCTGATCACGCTGGCGCTGACGCAGCTGATGAATTTGGTCTTCGTCTGGCACCTGAAGCACGCCGGCCTCGCTCTCGCCATCGGCCTTGGCGCCTGCTTCAACGCCGCAGTGCTGTTCCGCCAGCTGCGTCGCCACGGCATCTACACGCCACAGACCGGCTGGCGCACCTTCTTCATCAAGCTGGTCACCGCCGTGTTGGCCATGGCTGCCGCGCTGCTTGTCGTGCAGTACCTGCTGCCGGAATTCGGCAGCGGCCACATGCTGCAACGCTTCACCTGGCTGGGCCTGCTGGTGGCCGCCGGTCTCGTGGCCTACTTCGGCACGCTGGGCCTGTTGGGCTTTCGCCCGCGCGACTTTTCGCGCCGCGCGGTGCAATAGCCAGCTCTAGAGGCCTGCCAGCAGCGCAGCCTCGTCCACCATGTCGATCTGCCCCGGCTGCAGGTAGAGCATGGCATAGCGGCGGTACACGCCCGATTCGATGAACAGACGGAACAACGTGGCGTCCACATGCGCCTCCTGCGCCATCCGCGCCATGATGGCGAGCGATTCGGACAACCTCTTGCCTTCCTTGTACGGCCGATCAACCGCGGTCAGCGCTTCGAAGATGTCGGCGATCGCCATCATCCGCGCCGGCACGCTCATCTCATCCCGGCTCAGGCCCTTGGGATAGCCGGTGCCATCCATCTTCTCGTGATGGCCGCCGGCCAGCTCCGGCACGCTGGCCAGATGGCGCGGGAACGGCAGCTTTTCCAGCATCACGATGGTTTGCACGATGTGCTCGTTGATCTTGTAGCGCTCTTCCGCGGTGAGTGTACCGCGCGCCACCGACAGGTTGTAGAGCTCGCCGCGGTGATACAGATGCTCCGGCATGCGCATGGTGAAGCCAAAACCCTGCGGCAGCGCATCGTGCGGCGAGCGCGCGATGATGTGCTCGGGCTTGTCCGCCAGCAGTGGTTCGTCCACCGGCAGTTCGGGCTCAGGAACCGCCGCCTTGCGCAGCCGCTCCTCGTGCGAGATGCCGATCCGATCCGACAACGTACGGCGCCAGGTACGTGCGGCAATGGCACGCAGCCGCTCGATCTTGTCGGGTGCCATGTATTCGCCACCGACGTTGCACTGGGCGACGAAAGCGAAATCATCGTCGAGCCGGGCGAGCTCGGCATCGCGCACGACAGCCAGTTCCTCTGACGTGCCACCTGCTGCCAGCCCTTGCCAGTATGCGAGTTCCGCCTGGCTCTTCAATACCTCGAAGCGGGTGCGGATCTCGTGGATGCGGTCGTACAGCGTTTCCAGCTTGGTCGCCTTGTCGACCACGTATTCAGGCGTGGTCACCTTGCCGCAATCGTGCAGCCAGGCGGCGATGCGCAGCGCTTCGCGCTCCTCGGCATTGAGATCGAAATCCGCCCACGGCCCGCGATCCGCCTCGCAGGCGGCATCCGCCAGCATCTGTGTCAGCACCGGCACCCGCTGGCAATGGCCGCCGGTATAGGGGCTTTTGGCATCGATGGCGCCAGCAACCAGCTGGATGAACGCTTCCAGCAAAGCCTTCTGCTCGGCGATCAGGCGTTGGGTATCGATCGCTGCTGCCGCCGAGCCGGACACCGCCTCGATCAGCGCCACCAACTCGGGGCCGACCGTGCGTTGTCCCCCCAGCGCATCGCGGTCATCCTCCAGGATCAGCAGCACGCCCAAGGGCGCACCACGGCGATCGATCAGTGGGATGGCGATCAGCGTCATCGCGTGCGGGAACTCCGCCATGCCCTCGAACCACTCGGTCAGCGTGGCGACGCTATGGGTGGTGGAGATCGTCCTGCCGGTGCGCACGGCTTCGGCGGCGGGATGACCGGCATCCGGTGCCAATGGCGGCGGCAGATGCCGCGGAGCGCTCTCTTCCCAACGCACCTGGGCCGGCGCCAGCTTGCCGTCGGACTCGCGCAGGTAGATCACGCCGCCGTGTGCGGCGGCGATATGCACGGTTTCGCCGAGGATGCGCGCCAGCAGCGCATCGAAATTGCGCTCGGACGCGAGCGCGCCACCGATGTCGAGGAACTGCCTGATCGTCGACTTCATCACGCCCATCGCCTGGGCCAGCTCATCGATCTCGGTGATGAAGGAGCTGACCGCCACCGGCTTATCGAAGCGCAGCGCCTGGATATCGCGTGCTTCACGGGTCAGCGCTGTCAGCGGGCTCGATGCCAGCCGCGACAGCCACACTGCAAACGGCACCATCAGTGCCAGCAGGCCGATGGCGATCATCACCGTCTCGCGCCGCACCCGGCGTGCATCGGCGAGCAATTCGTCTTCCGGAGCCGCCAGCAGCAGCGTCAGCTGGCCGCCGCCGGGCAAGGCGATCGGCGCCATATGCCCCTGCCAGGCCCGCCCCGATGCGGAGACCCGATGGGTGCCTGCCCCCGGCGCCAGTGTCGCAGTCAGTGCCGGCACACCGAACGAGGCAGTTTCCACCAACCGGAAGCCGCGCTCGCCATCGGCCTGCACCACGCGTGCCGGATCGCGGTAGGCGACGACACGCTGCTGGCCATCGACCAGCGCCAGCTCCGTGCCCGGCGTGATCCGTTCAGCCGCGAGCGCGCTCGACAGGGCGGACAACGTGATGTCGACTGCCACCACCGCATTGCCGTCGTCGGTGCGCCGCGCCAGCGTGGTGCCAACCTCGCGCGTGGTGAAGAACACATAGGGCGCCGTCGCGGCCACCCGTTCGCGCGCCAGCGCGGCGGCATACCACGGGCGCTGACGTGCATCGAACAGATAGCCCGGATCGTCCTTCTGACCCAGCGGGTTCAGCGCCGCATCGAAGAACAGATAGCGGCCGACCACGCTGCCCGCCGGCCGCTCCACGCTCTGCACCAGCCACACCGTGCCTGGCGGCGGTGCGAATCGCGCCTTCATGGTCGCCGCGTCGTAACGCCGCAGCAGGAAGAAATCGCCACGTGCATCGCCAGCGTAGATCGCCGATTGAGCCGGCTGACTCTGCAACGCCCGGACCAGGTAGGGCAGGCTTGCCAGGCGCGCCTGCAGCGAGCCGGCACGGGCGAAATCGTGTTGTGCCAGCAGGTCCACCACCGTACTGCTGCCGCCGTAGAGCGCGTTGACCCGTTGCGCGGTCTGCTCGCCGATGCGGCCGAACAGCGATTGCGAGGCCGACAGCAGCATGCGACTGGCCTGCCGGTCGTTGTAGATGATGCTGACTGCGGCAAACACGGTGATCAGCAGCAGGAACAACCACGCGATGTGAAAATGCAGCGGATAGCGGACGCGATGGGCTTGGGGCATGGCGAGGATTCTGACGAGAGCTGCTTGAGCTTAGAAGAGCCGTTGCCGTTTCGCCGCCCGATGTCGCCACCGAACGATGTCGGCCAAAAACAAAACGCCCCGCACTAGGCGGGGCGTTTTGTTTGGCGCGAAGCGCTTAGACGGCCTTGGCGATGGCGTCTGCCACGTAGCCGATGTTGCCGCTGTTGAGTGCAGCCAGGCAGATACGGCCGGTCGACACGGCGTAGATACCGTGTTCGGCGCGCAGCACCTCGACCTGGGCGGCGGTGAGGCCGGTGTAGGAGAACATGCCGCGCTGATTGACCACGAAGGAGAAATCCTGCGCCACGCCCTTGGCCTTCAGTTGTTCGACGAGGCCCGAGCGCATCGCACGAATACGGTCACGCATGCCGGCCAGTTCGGCTTCCCACTGCGCGCGCAGCTCGGTGCTCGACAGCACGGCCGCGACCAGCGCGCCGCCATGGATCGGCGGGTTGGAATAGTTGGTACGGATCACGCGCTTCAGTTGGCTCAACACGCGGCCGGATTCTTCCTTGCCGCTGGTAATGATGGACAGCGCGCCAACGCGCTCGCCATAGAGCGAGAAACTCTTGGAGAACGAGCTGGAGATGAAGAACTGCAGGCCCGAGGCGGCGAAGGCACGCACAGCGACCGCGTCGGCATCGATGCCTTCGGCAAAGCCCTGGTAGGCCATGTCGAGGAACGGCACCAGGCCGCGCTCGCGGCAGGCTTCGACCACTTCGGCCCATTGCGCGTCGCTGAGGTCGGCACCGGTTGGGTTGTGGCAGCAGGCGTGCAGGATGATGACCGAGCCCGGCGCGTACGACAGCAGCGCAGCCTTCATCGCGGCAAAGTTCACACCACGGGTGGTGGCGTCGTAGTACGGGTAGTTCTCGACGACAAAACCGGCCGATTCGAACAGCGCGCGGTGGTTTTCCCAGCTCGGATCGCTGATGTAGACGGTGGCATCGGGCGACAGGCGCTTGATGAAATCGGCACCGATCTTCAGCGCACCGGTACCGCCCAGAGCCTGGGCGGTGACCACGCGGCCCGCTTCGGTCAGCTCGCTGCCTGCGCCGAACAACAGGTTCTGCACGGCGTTGTTGTAGGTGGCCGGGCCTTCGATCGGCTGGTAGCCGCGCGGCGGGGCGTTCTTCAGGCGGGCTTCTTCAGCGGCCTTCACGGCGGCGAGGAGCGGCAGCTTGCCGTTGTCGTCGTAGTAGACGCCGACGCCCAGGTTCACTTTGTTGCTGCGGGTATCGGCGTTGTAGGCTTCGTTCAGACCTAGAATCGGGTCGCGGGGCGCCATTTCCACGGCGGCAAAGATCGAGGCGGTCATGCGGTGCTCCAAACGTTTTTCGGGCGCAACTTCGCCCATGAACCAATGAAAGCGCCATTCTACACAGCCGGCATGCAGCGCCGACAGGGCGCTGCGTAACGGCCGGTAATCAATGACCGTGCTGCGGTGCAGGGCTGGGGGCGGGCTTGGCGGGGGCTGCCGAAGGCTTGCCACTACTGCCGTTGCCAGTAGCCGGGGTCGGCTCCCCCTTCAGGCAATTGGCCATGTCGTCGATCTTCTCGCCGGGGCGGATCACGCAGCGGGTATTGCCAAAGCGCAGATAACCCTTGTTGCCGGACGAAGGCGCAGCGCCGGTGACAGCAGGTGCCGCCGGCTGGGTGGCGGCATGTGCTGCTGCGCTGGCGGTTGCCAGCGCCTCGCGCAGTTGCTTGATTTCCGTTTGTGCGGCGGCGTAGGACGCGGTCACGGCAAGTTGGCCGGCCTTGAGCCCGATCAGCTCCGCCTGCGCCGCTTCGTTGGCCAGCCGCGCCTCGCGCCAGCCATCGGCGTTACGCTGCAACGCACCGCGCAATAGCGTGATCTGGTCCACGTACTGCTTTTCGTTGAACTCGCGGATGAAGAAACCAAGGCCCAGCCCCAACCCCAGCAGCAACAGGACACCCAATACGGCACCGGCAATCATCAACGGCAGCCGGAAGCGCTGCAGCAGCGACGCCTTGGCGGGCGCCGTCTCGTCCACGACCTCTACGGCGGGCTCGCTGGTGGTGACGATCTCGACGATGGGTTCATCGCTCATGGGCTCACGCCTGTCTCAGAACTGCTGGGTGTTAGGCTTGGGATCGAACAGGCCGTCAATGGCCGGCACCTCTCCCTCCACGCTGAACGGCAGCCCGTCTGGCCGCATCGGCACGAACAGTTTACCGGCAAGCTTGTAGCGCGGCGCGCCCGATTCCGCAGCACGACGCAGCTGACGCAACAGCGTGGCGATATTGCTGGTCACGTCGATCGCCACGCGCGCCTCGCCCAGCGCCGGCAAGGTCACCGCGCTCGCCGCCACCCCCGAAGCCAGCGGCTGGCCATTGATTTCCAGCGTGGTATCGAGCCCCTTGATCGGAATGGCTACGTCGTTGGGGTTTTCTACCCGTAGCGTGAGTGTGAAACGCTGCTCCAGAATGCCGGCTTCCTTGAGTGCAATGCCCGCCAGCGATACGCGCGGCTTCTCGAAATGACTGGGCACGCCGGCACAGGCAGCCAGCAGCAGCGCGCAGGCAATGATGATCAGGCGGCGCATCAGTGCTCCTCCAGCAAGGGCAGCAGCCGTTCGGCGATGGCGCCGGCAAAGGGCCGTGCGCCCTGTTGCTCGGGATGGACGACTGCGAAGGTGACATCGGCCTCGGCCACCAGCTTGCCGTTGTCGGCGCGCACGATGCGCTGCGCGACCACGCCATGGCGCTCACCGATTTCCGACATCCAGGTTTCGATGACCAGTTCATCGCCCATGGTGGCCGGGCGCTTGTAGCGGATATCGATGCGGCTCACCACCAGCGCCAGCCGCTCTTGCATGAACCACTCCAGCTGGCCGGCGATTTCCATCCATTCCCAGCGCGCCTCCTCCAGGAACTCCAGATAGCGGGCATTGTTGACGTGGCCGTAGAGGTCGAGGTGATACCCGCGGACCTTGATGGCGGTGCGTTGCATGACGGCTCCGGCAAACGATGTTGCCGTGCATCTTGGTCCGTAGCCGTTGCCGACGGCAAGAGGGGAAAATCACTGCTTCCCGGTACTGTGCACTATGAAAGCGCGCCCGGCTTCTCCATAATCGGCCGCATCATTTCAAGTCGCTCTCCACGAATAGCGATGGATCTCCGCCATTCGCGGCCGTTCCGCCTCGCACTGCTGTTTGTCGCAGTGTCGCTGGCCCTGATCGGCATCGCACCCTATTTCATCGACGCCGAGTACGCCCGCAACGAGCTCAAGCTCGCCTTGCAGCGCGATACCGGCCGCACGCTGAGCGTGGGCGGCAAGACACGTGTCGTGCTGCTGCCCCGCCCTGCCCTCACCGCGCGCAATGTCGGGCTGACCGAGGCCGACGGGCGCACGCGCTTCGCCCATGCCGACGAGGTCCGCATCGAATTCTCGCTGTGGTCGTTGCTGCGCCATGGCGAGGCGACCATCACCCGGCTCGAGGCCACGCGGCCGCAGCTGGCCGTGCGCCGCCAAGCCAACGGCAGCTACAACTTCGACGACCTGCTGGCCCACCGCAGCAATGCCTCGCCGCTGCACTTCGATCTGGAAGGCGTCGAGTTCGACGACGCCCGCATCGATTTCAGCGATGCCGCGAGTGCCGAAACCGCCCGGCTGTCAAACCTCAGCGTATTGCTCGATCAGCCGGCCGACCCCAAGGCCGGTCGGCTGGATCTGGCGGGCGAACTGGCGGTCCTGCAATCAGGCCAGCCGCAGTGGCGCGCCGCGCTGGAAGCCGGCGCCGCACTGCGCTATGAGGCCGCCGAACGGCGCCTGCTGGTGGCCGACCTCAAGCTCGGCCTGCAACAGCTCGGCAAGAGCGCGCCGCAGCTGGCGCTGACCAACGCCACGCTGGAGGCCACCGGCAACCTGGTCTACGGCTGGCAGCCGTTGCGCTTGGCTGGCGGATCATTACAGTTGTCCGCCCTTGGCACCCGTGCACAGCAATCGTGGCAATGGTCGCTCGACGCGCCGAACATCGATGTGCGCAACGACATCGCCCGCCTGACCAACCTCAAGCTGGCACTCGATATCCGCAGCCCGCAAAGCAGGGTGACCGCCGAATTCAAGCTGCCGGCGCTGGCCGGCTCGCGCCAGGGCTCGCTGCGGGCCGACCACGCCGCAATCGACGTGAAGGTCAGCTCGGCCGAGCAGACCTTTGTGCTGAAATTCGCGAGCCCGCTGGAATTGCAGCGCGGCACCATAGCCCGCCTTGCCGGCTACCGGCTGACCGGCAGTTACGCCAACCGTGCCTTGCCACGCGGCGCCATCCCGTTCGAGCTGGAGGGTGAGGCGGAACTCGATCTCAAGCGCGAGACCCTGCAGCTAACCAATCGTGGCACGCTCGATGGTGCCCAGCTGGCGACGCTGTTCGCCGCGGAGGATTTCGTCGACCCGCGCTATCGCTTCGACCTGGACCTTGCCCGGCTCGACCTGACCCCCTATCTGCCGGCGGTGGCCGAAGGCGCACGTGGCGTTGACGCCGAAACACCATACGATTTCGGCTGGCTCGGCCAGATCAATGCCAATGGCCGGGTGCAGCTCGGCGAGCTCATCGTCAAGAACCTGCACCTGCAGCAGATCGCGCTCGATTTCAGCGCGAACAACGGCGTGGCCCGGCTCGATCCGCTATCGGCACATATCTACGGCGGCGAGCTTGCCGGGGCGCTGACCATCGATACCGGCGGGCGCGTGCCGCAGTTCCACGTCAAGCAGCGGCTGAGCGGTGTAGACATCAATCCGCTGATGCGTGACTTGCTGGCGATCGAGCGCTTCGAAGGCAACGGCGAGCTGGCGCTCGACGTCACCGCCAGCGGCAACCGCATCTCGGACATTCGCGGCAGCGCCAGTGGCCAGGTCCAGCTGGCGCTGAACCGTGGCGCGATCCGCGGCATCGACCTGGAAGCGGTGTTGCGTGCCACCAACCAGCAGCTCAAGCGCATGAGCGGCGAACCGGTGCGGCTGGCCGACCTGCAGGCCAGCACGCACTTCTCCACGCTGAAGGCAAGCCTGGCGATCAAGGATGGTCTCGCCCGCAACGACGATCTGGCGGTCACCACCGGCCTGCTGCGCTTGTCCGGCCAGGGCGAGTTCGACCTCGGCACCGGCCGCATCGATTACACAATGAAAGCCGGCACCAATCCGCGCGTGCCCGAACTGCAGCAGCTAGCTGGCCTGATCGTGCCGGTCACGCTGACGGGCTCACTCGCCGCGCCGGAGTACCGGGTGGATTACGGCAATTTGCGCCAGCAACTGCTGCAACGGCAGAGCCGCCCCACGCCGCAGTCCACAGTGGGGGCGAAACGATGATCTCCTTTGCCGAGCGCCTGCTGGGCTGGCAGGCCACGCACGGCCGGCACGACCTGCCCTGGCAAGTGGCCGACGCGTATCGTGTCTGGCTGTCCGAAATCATGTTGCAGCAGACGCAGGTAACCACCGTCATCCCGTATTACCAGCGCTTTCTGGCGCGCTTCCCCAGCGTCGCCGTGCTGGCCGCTGCACCGCTCGACGATGTGCTCGCCCTGTGGAGCGGCCTCGGCTACTACAGCCGTGCCCGCAACCTGCATGCGGCGGCCGTCATGGTGGTCGAACGCTTCGGCGGCACGTTTCCGCAAGATCCGGTGCTGCTGGCCGAACTGCCCGGCGTGGGTCGCTCGACAGCGGCAGCAATCGCGGCGTTTTCCTACAGCGTGAAGAGCCCCATCCTCGACGGCAATGTGAAGCGGGTGCTGGCCCGCTGGGCCGGCATCTCCGGCTTTCCCGGCGAGAAGGCGATCGAGAACCGGCTGTGGCTGCTGGCGGAATCGCTGTTGCCAGCCAACGGCACACAGATGCCGGCCTACACCCAGGCACAGATGGACCTTGGCGCAACCGTCTGTACGCCGAAGAAACCGGCCTGCCTGGCCTGTCCGCTGCAGGACGATTGCGTGGCACGGCAGACCGGCCGCCAGCTGGAGCTGCCCACTCCGAAGCCAAAGAAAGCCATGCCGGAACGCAGCACGGTGATGCTGCTGATCCGCAACGATGTCGGCGAGCTCATGCTGGAGCAGCGGCCGCCCACCGGCATCTGGGGAGGGTTGTGGAGCCTGCCCGAAGTGGCGAGCACACTGGATGCGGAAGACAGCTGCCGCCAGCGCTGGGGCCTCACCGTGCTGCCCGAGCCCGCCCTGCCCGATTTTGTCCATGTGTTCACGCACTTCCGGCTGACCATCACTCCACAGCCGGTCAGCGTGCTGAACACAGCGCCTGCGGTGCAGGAGGCTGGCGTGCGCTGGTTCAGTCGCGATGCCGCGCTTGCAGCCGGCATTCCGACGCCGCTGCGCAAACTGTTGACCCGCTGACCACGCCGGCTCAGCCACCGTTCAGCGCCCGTCCCCAGCCTTCGCCGCCGTGCGGCCGCAGCAACACCGGCCGCGCCAACCGGCTTGCCCATTGGCCATACACCTGGTCGGCAATGCAATGCAGCGCCGCCACCTTGGCCGGCAAGTCGGCCAGCAGATCCGCTGCGTCTTGTACTGCGGGGCCGGCATGGTCCGCGATCTCGCTCACCCCCTGCGCGCACCAGCTGCGCACCGTCGCTTCGGTCACCTCCAGGTGCGACTGCACGCCTAGATGCGGGCCATAGGCAAAACCCTTGTTCATGCAATAGCTGCCGAACAGCACCCGGCGCGCACCGCGCGGGATGGCAAAGGTCTCGTAGTGCCAGTGGAACAGCTGCAGTTCGCGGCGCGGCCCGAACCAGCGACGCGATTCGTCGAACTGCGTCACGAACACCCGGCCCCAGCCGATCTGCGGCACCGGATTGCGCCGCACCTCGGCGCCCAGTGCGCGAGCCAGCATCTGACCGCCGAAGCAGTGCCCGAGGATGGGCACTGACAGGTGCAGCGCGTCCACCAGCAGCCGTTCCTCGCGCCGCATCCACAACAACCCGTCGTTGACGCTGGCAGGCGAACCCAGCACCACCACGCCGGAGAATTCGCTAGCACGGGTCGGCGGCGTATCACCGGCGTCGATGGCAAACAGGCGATGCGGAATGCCGTGACGCACAAGGAAGTCGAGCAGATAGCCAGGGCCTTGAAGCGGATCGTGGCGCAGGATGGCGACGGGTTTCATACAGTGTCCTGAAGGATGGCGACCCCGGCATGCTAGGCAGGCCGGCATAAACATCCCGTCAAGAACCGGCACGGCGACATCAATGCGCCGTAAAAGCGCAGCGTACCGATGCTGCCATTGCCGTTAGCCGCGATGCAGGTCCGCCCAGCTTGGCGGATCATCGCCGCCTTTGCCCGTCCAGGAGCCCGCCATGAATTCCGTCGTGATTGCCGTCCTGCTGATGCTGGCGTTGTCGCTGGCGCGTGTGAACGTGGTGATCAGCTTGCTGGCGAGCGCTGTCGTCGGCGGCCTGCTGGGTGGGCTGGATCTCGCGGCCACTCTTGCCGCCTTCAATGGCGGCCTGGGTGGCGGCGCCGGCGTGGCGCTGTCCTATGCACTGCTCGGCGCCTTCGCCATGGCAATCGCGTCATCCGGCCTGCCGCACGCGCTCGCCGACGGGCTGGCCCGGGCGGTGCAACGCGGTGGCGGCGGGCGTAGCGTGAAATGGGCGATCTTCGGCGCACTGCTGCTGCTGGCGATCTCCTCGCAGAACCTGCTGCCCATCCACATTGCCTTCATCCCGCTTCTGGTGCCACCGCTGCTGTTCACGCTGGGCCAGCTGCGGGTGGACCGGCGCCTCTTGGCCTGCATCATCACCTTCGGTTTGATCACGCCCTACATGTTTCTGCCGGTGGGCTTTGGCGAAATCTTCCTCAAGCAGATCCTGCTCGGCAGCATCGCCAAGGCCGGGCTCGACGCGAACGACGTCGACGTGATGCACGCGATGGCGATCCCGGCACTGGGCATGGCGCTCGGCCTTGCCATCGCCTGTTTCAGCTACCGCAAGCCGCGCGACTACAATCTGGCGCGCCTCGCGCGCGCCGAGCACGAGGACGCCCGTTACACGCCGCGCACCTTGCTGGTTGCCAGCATCGCCGTGGTCGTTACCTTCATCACCCAGCTGTGGGCCGACTCCATGCTGCTGGGCGCGCTGGCCGGTTTCACCGTGTGCGTGGCGGGTGGCGCGCTACGCTGGCGTGATGCGGATGGTGTGTTCATGGAAGGCATGAAGATGATGGCCGGTATCGGCCTGATCATGATCGCGGCTTCGGGCTTTGCCGAGGTGCTGAAGGCAACCGGCGACGTCGCCCGGCTGGTGGCCGCTTCGGTCGATGTAATCGGCGACAGCAAGGGACTGGCGGTGTTCCTGATGCTGCTGGTCGGGCTGGTGGTCACGCTGGGGATCGGCTCGTCGTTCTCCACCGTGCCCATCCTCGCCACGCTGTATGTGCCGCTATCGCTGCAGCTGGGCTTGTCGCCGACGGCTATCGTCTGCCTGATCGGCACCGCCGGCGCATTGGGCGACGCCGGCTCGCCGGTGTCCGATTCGACCCTGGGGCCCACGGCGGGCCTGAATGTCGACGGCCAGCACGATCATATGTGGGACACGGTGGTGCCAACCTTCCTGCACTACAACCTGCCGCTGCTGGCCGCAGGCTGGGTGGCGGTAATGGCGTTGTGAGCGCACGCAAGGCACCGCGGACCGCTACTGGATGATGCCGCCGCCCAGGCAAACGTCGCCCTGGTACAGCACCATCGATTGCCCCGGCGTCACCGCCCATTGTGCCTCGGCGAAATCGAGCTCGACGCCGCCATCGATGTGGCGCAGCGTGCACGCAGCGTCCTGCTGCCGGTAGCGCGTCTTGGCGGTGTAGCGACCCTCCATCGGCAGCTCGCCGAGTATCCACGAGCAATCCTTCGCGCGCAGCGTGGGTTTGAGCAACAGCGGATGGTCGTGCCCCTGTACCACGATCAGCTCGTTGGTCTCGATATTCTTGCCACCGACGAACCACGGTTCGCCGCTGCCCGTCTTGTCGCCACCGATGCCAAGACCGGAGCGCTGCCCCAGCGTGTAGTACATCAGCCCCATGTGCTCGCCCATCACCCGGCCTTCCGGCGTGACCATGGCACCCGGTTTTTTCGGCAGATAGCGGTTGAGAAAGTCACGGAACGGGCGCTCGCCGATGAAGCAGATGCCGGTGCTGTCCTTTTTCCTGGCATTGGGCAGGCCGATCTCCTCGGCAATGCGGCGCACCTCGCTCTTTTGCAGGCCGCCTAACGGGAACACCGCCTGGCTCACCTGCTCCTGGCTCAGGCGATACAGGAAATAGGTCTGGTCCTTGCCCTGGTCCGCCGCGCGGATCAGCTCGGTACGGCCATCGCTACGCAGCCGGTTGCCGCAATAATGGCCGGTAGCCATCTTGGCGCCACCCAGCTCGATCGCGTAATCGAGGAAGCAGCGGAACTTGATCTCGCTGTTGCACAGGATGTCCGGGTTCGGTGTACGGCCGGCGGAATACTCGGCCAGAAAGTACGAGAACACTCGGTCCTTGTATTCCTTGGCAAAGTTGACCAGCTCGATATCGATGCCCAACAGGTCCGCCACCGCGATGGCGTCCATGCTGTCTTCCTTGATCGAGCAGTATTCGTCGTTGTTGTCGTCTTCCCAGTTCTGCATGAACACACCATGCACGTCATAGCCCTGCACCTTCAACAGGTGCGCACTCACCGACGAATCTACGCCCCCCGACAGCCCCACCACGATCTTGGCCACGCTCATGCAGCCTCCTGCCGATCAAAATCACGCAGCAATGCGAGCGGATAGCGCTTGCCGGCCAGGTAGTCATCGATGCAGGCAAGGATCAGCGGGCTGCGGTGCTCGGCGCTGCGGGCGACCAGCTCGTCCCGACTCAGCCACAGCGCGGTCTCGATGCCATCGTCGAGCGCACGCTCCGGCTCGTGGCCGGTGAGCTCACCGGTGAAGGCGAAACGCAGGTAAGTCAGCTCCGGCCGCTCCGGCGGGCTCCACTGATAGATGCCGACCAGCGCGGTGGGCGCGAAATGGTGCGCGGTTTCCTCGAGCGTTTCGCGTACGCACGCGGCGGTGATGCTCTCGCCTTGCTCGACATGGCCGGCCGGCTGGTTGAGTTTGCGCTCACCAAGGATGCGCTCTTCGACGATCAGGAATCGACCGTTGCGCTCGACAACCGTGGCAACGGTGACATTGGGCTTCCACATGGCAATGCTGCTGAAAACAAAGCGCTATTTTACCCGATCCGGCACCTCCACCGACTGGCAAAAAGAAACGGGCGAGTCTCCTCGCCCGCTGCCGTGAACAGCGCGTGTCAATGCGACGCTTCGCCTTCGGCCTTCTTGTGCTCTTCGTCTGCCTTTTTCTTGGCCTTCTTCTGGGCATCCTTTTTCTTTTGCGCCTCTTGCTTGGCCTTATATTCCTGGACAGATTTGCCATCCGCCTTTTCCGGCGCTGCCTCATTGGCCAACGCATGACCTGCGAGACCGAATGCAGCCAAGATCATCAACAGCTTCTTCATCGCAATGCTCCTTATGGGGGTTGACCCAATCCGCAGCATAGAATCGCTTTCCACACTCGCAAGCTTAAAGTTTGTTCATTGTGGGCGATTCGGCCCGCGCCGCCCCCGCCGCTTCGGACCTGGAGCGCCCCCCCCTCGACGGCATGGCTTGAGTCGCCGGCACCGCAACCTGCAATTCGCACCATTGCCCCGGCGCTAGATCAGCTAGCGTGTGCTCACCCACCGCCCAGCGGATCAACCGTAGCGTGGGGAAGCCAACCTTCGCTGTCATCCGCCGTACTTGACGGTTCTTGCCCTCGGCGATGCGGATTTCCAGCCAGCTGGTGGGAATGGCGGCGCGAAAACGCACCGGCGGCTGGCGTGGCCATAACCCCTCAGGCTCGGCCATGATGCGCACCTCAGCTGGCAGCGTGACGAAATCGCCCAGGTCCACCCCTTGCCGCAGTGGCGCGAGTGCGTTGTCGTCCGGCTCGCCCTCCACCTGCACCCAGTAGGTCTTGACGAGCTTGTGCCGGGGATCGGCAATACGTGCCTGCAATGGGCCGGAATCGGTCAGCAGCACCAGTCCTTCCGAATCGGTATCGAGCCGACCGGCTGGATAGATGCCCTTCACCGGCACGTAGTCGGCGAGCGACTGGTGCGGTGGGCTTGGCGAGAACTGGCAGATCACGCCATAGGGCTTGTTCAGGAGGATGAGCTTGGCCATGCCCGATTGTAGCGCGAGCACCGTCCGTCCCGCCTGAGCGACTTGGCATGAAACCCGCGTTCACGCGATAATCCGGGGTTTGATGCGTGCACCGTAACGAGGCGCGCCGCTGTCCAAAATCCAACAGATGGGAAAGTCAACGATGAGCCATATCAAGGTGCCCGCCGAGGGCGCGAAGATCGTTCCGAACCTCGCCACCCCGGATAACCCGATCATCCCGTTCATCGAAGGCGATGGCATCGGCGTCGATATCACCCCGGTGATGAAGGACGTGGTCGATGCAGCCGTGGCCAAGTGCTACGGCGGCGCACGCAAGATCAACTGGATGGAAATCTACTGCGGCGAGAAGGCGGCCAAGATCTACGGCAACGACACCTACCTGCCGCAGGAAACACTGGATGCGCTGAAGGAATACGTGGTCTCGATCAAGGGCCCGCTGGCGACCCCGGTCGGCGGCGGCATCCGCTCGCTGAACGTGGCCCTGCGCCAACAGCTGGATCTCTATGTCTGCCTGCGCCCGGTGCGCTACTTCGACGGCGTGCCCTCGCCGGTGAAGAAGCCCGAGCTGATCGACATGGTGATCTTCCGTGAGAACACCGAGGACATCTACGCCGGCATCGAGTGGGACGCCACCAGCGAAGGCGCCAAGAAGGTGATCGAGTTCCTGCAGGAACAGATGGGCGTGAAGAAGATCCGCTTCCCGGAATCGTCCAGTATCGGCATCAAGCCGGTCAGCAAGGAAGGTACCGAGCGCCTGGTGCGCAAGGCGATCCAGTACGCGATCGACAACAACCGCAAGTCCGTGACCCTTGTCCACAAGGGCAACATCATGAAATTCACGGAAGGCATGTTCCGCACTTGGGGCTATGAGCTCGCCAAGAAGGAATTCGGCGGCGTCGAGATCGACGGCGGTCCGTGGGTACAACTGCCCAACGGCATCGTGATCAAGGACGTGATCGCAGACGCCTTCCTGCAGCAGATCCTGCTGCGTCCGGCCGAGTACGACGTGATCGCCACGCTGAACCTGAACGGCGACTACATCTCCGACGCGCTGGCTGCGGAAGTGGGCGGCATCGGCATTGCCCCGGGTGCCAACCTGTCGGACAACGTGGCCTGCTTCGAAGCCACCCACGGCACCGCTCCGAAGTACGCCGGCCAGGACAAGGTAAACCCAGGCTCGCTGCTGCTGTCTGCTGAAATGATGCTGCGCCACATGGGCTGGAAGGAAGCCGCCGATCTGATCATCCAGGCGATGGAAAAGACCATCCAGGACAAGATCGTCACCTACGACTTCGCCCGCCTGATGGAAGGCGCCGAGGAAGTGAGCTGCTCGGCCTTCGGCAAGGCCATCATCGCCCGCATGTAAGTTATGCTGGCGTGGTCAAAAACCCCGCTCAGGCGGGGTTTTTTGTCGGCCGCCAACCGAAGCCAGCCAAAAGAAAAACCCCGCTTGCGCGGGGTTTTTCAGCACAAACGCAACAATCAGGCAGCCTGAATGTTTGCAGCTTGCTTGCCCTTCGGGCCGGTCGCGACTTCGAACGAAACGCGCTGGCCTTCCTTCAGGGTCTTGAAGCCTTGCATATTGATCGCGGAGAAGTGAGCGAAGATATCGTCGCCGCCTTCATCCGGAGTAATAAAGCCAAAGCCTTTGGAATCATTGAACCACTTCACGGTACCCGTAGCCATTCAGGTCTTTCTCCAAGATATGCATAGAAACAGCACCCCCACGGGCGCCGCCTGTTTGAAGTCAAGGCCAAACGACGGGTGTACCGGTAAGGCATGAAACTTGTCCATCAAACGCGATTTGTTTTTACGCGATAGTTACGAAACAGGTCAAGCGCGCGCCCGTGAATTTCAGCAAACTGTTGCATCGTTGGAACGCTTGAAAAAGCCCCCCCACGGGCCAAAATGGATAGGGAAACCGGTTGGACAAACATGGCCCTGCAACATCAGATCGAGCATGAACAGGCGCTGCGTGAGCAGCGCACGGCACCTCCCCCACTCTTTCGGGTGGTCTTGCTGAACGACGACTACACGCCAATGGAATACGTGATCGTCGTGCTGCAGGAGTTTTTTGCAATGGGGGGAGAACAAGCCACCGTTGTCATGCTCAAAGTGCATAACGAAGGCCGCGGTATCTGCGGGGTGTACCCCAAAGACATCGCAGCCACCAAGGTGGCACAGGTAACCGAGCACGCCCGCGCACACCAACATCCGCTCCAATGCATCATGGAGGTAAACGAATGATCGCCCAAGAACTTGAAGTGAGCCTGCATATGGCCTTCATGGAGGCGAGACAGAAGCGCCACGAGTACATCACCGTGGAGCACCTCCTGCTCGCCCTGCTCGACAATCCGTCTGCCGCCGACGTATTGCGTGCGTGCGGCGCCAATATGGATGAGCTGCGCCGGGCACTCGGTGATTTCGTCGCCGAGCACACGCCGGTCGTTTCCGGCACCGGCGAGGTGGAGACCCAGCCGACGATCGGTTTCCAGCGCGTGATCCAGCGCGCCATCCTGCACGTGCAAAGCTCGGGTAAGAAGGAAGTGACCGGGGCCAACGTACTCGTCGCCATCTTCGGCGAGAAGGACAGCCACGCCGTGTATTTCCTGCACCAGCAGGGCATCACCCGGCTCGACGTGGTCAATTTCATTTCCCACGGTATCGCCAAGAGCCAGGCCAATCCTTCCCCGGCGCCGCGCAACGAAAGCAGCGGTGAAGAACAGGATGCCGAAGTCAGTGCCGGCGGCGCGCTGGAAAGCTTCACGCTGAACCTGAACCAGCAGGCGCTCTCCGGCAAGATCGATCCCCTGATCGGTCGCGACGCCGAACTGGAGCGGGTGGTGCAGATCCTGTGCCGCCGGCGCAAGAACAACCCATTGCTGGTGGGCGAAGCTGGCGTGGGCAAGACCGCAATTGCTGAAGGCTTGGCACGCCGCATTGTCGAGGGTGAGGTACCCGATATCCTCGCCGACGCCACCGTCTACGCGCTCGACATGGGTGCGTTGCTCGCTGGCACCAAGTATCGCGGCGATTTCGAGCAACGCCTCAAGGCCGTGATCAAGCAACTGGCCGAGGAACGCAACGCCATTCTGTTCATCGACGAGATCCACACGTTGGTGGGAGCTGGTGCGGCCTCAGGTGGCACGCTCGATGCGTCCAATCTCTTGAAGCCTGCGCTCTCGAACGGCACGCTCAAATGCATCGGCGCAACGACTTACAGTGAATTCCGCGGCATCTTCGAGAAGGACAACGCGCTGTCGCGTCGCTTCCAGAAGATCGATGTGGCCGAGCCGTCGGTGGCGCAGACTGTCGAGATTCTCAAGGGCCTCAAGGAAAAGTTCGAGTCGCACCATGGCGTGAAGTACACGCTGACCGCGCTCTCGACCGCTGCCGAGCTGTCGGCCAAGTACATCAATGATCGTCACCTGCCGGACAAGGCCATCGACGTGATCGATGAGGCCGGCGCAGCGCAGAAGATCCTGCCGCGCTCCAAGCAGAAGAAGACCATCGGCAAGGGTGAGATCGAGGATATCGTCGCCAAGATTGCGCGCATCCCGCCGAAGAACGTGTCGTCTGACGACAAGACTCAGCTCAAGACGCTGGATCGTGATCTGAAGAACGTGGTGTTCGGTCAGGACAACGCGATCGATGCACTGGCCACGGCAATCAAGATGGCGCGTGCAGGCCTCGGCAATCCGCAGAAGCCGATCGGCGCCTTCCTGTTCTCGGGCCCGACCGGCGTCGGCAAGACCGAGGTGGCGCGGCAGCTCGCCTATACGCTTGGTATTGAGCTGATCCGTTTCGACATGTCGGAATACATGGAACGGCACGCCGTCAGCCGGCTGATTGGCGCGCCTCCCGGCTATGTGGGCTTCGAGCAGGGCGGGCTGATGACCGAGGCGATCAACAAGCACCCGTATGCGGTGGTGTTGCTTGATGAGATCGAAAAGGCGCATCCGGACATCTTCAACGTGCTGCTGCAGGTGATGGACCACGGTACGCTGACCGACAACAACGGGCGCAAGGCGGACTTCCGCAACGTGATCATCATCATGACTACCAATGCCGGTGCCGAGGGCTTGAACAAGTCGGTGATTGGCTTCACGTCGAAGAAGGAAACCGGCGACGAGATGCAGGAAATCAAGCGCCTGTTCACGCCGGAATTCCGTAACCGGCTGGATGCGGTGATCCCGTTCGCGCCGCTGACACCGGAAATCATCCTGCAGGTGGTCGACAAGTTCCTGCTGCAACTGGAACTGCAGTTGCAGGAAAAGAAGGTGGAAGCGCATTTCACCGAAGCGCTGAAGGCCATGCTGGCCGAGAAGGGCTTCGATCCGCTGATGGGTGCGCGACCGATGGCGCGCCTGATTCAGGACACCATCCGCAAGGCGCTGGCCGACGAACTGCTGTTCGGTCGCCTGAACCATGGCGGCGAAGTCACCATCGATCTCGATGCCGATGGCAAGGTGATCCTGAAGATCGAAGAGGACGAGGCCGCGCCAGTGCCGGCCTGATGGTCACCTCCAAATAAAACGCCCCGCAACTGCGGGGCGTTTTATTTGGGCGTTACACCAGCAGCTAGGCAGGCTGCTGCACCACCACCGTCTGGGCAGGCATCGGCGCGGCATAGCCAGCTTCGATAAAGCTCTCGCGAATCACCCGGTTGGTTTCGAAATACACCTGCCAGTAGTGATCGTTGTGGCAGAACGGCCGCACCGCCAGCACCGGACCGACCAGGTTGAACTCCAGGATGTCCACCTCGATCGGCGGATCGGTCAGCACGTTTGGAATCGCGCCGATCTTGTTCTTCAGCAGCGCCACCGCCGCCGCGACGTCGGTCGAGCCCGCCAATTGCGCCTTCAACTCGACACGCCGGAATGGGTTGGCGGTGAAGTTCTGGATGTTGTCGCTGAAGATCTTGTTGTTGCCAACGATGGTCTGCACGTTGTCCATGGTGTTGAGGGTGGTCGCGAAGAGCCCGATCTCCATCACGGTGCCGGTCACGCCGGCAGCGCAGATGAAGTCCCCCACCTTAAACGGGCGCAGCACGATGATGAAAGCTCCTGCAGCGAAATTTGCGAGCAGGCCGGACCACGCCATGCCGATCGCCACCCCGGCAGCCGCGATCAAGGCCGCGAATGTCGTGGTCTGGATGCCAAAGTAACCAAGGATGCCGATCACCAGGATGATGTTCAGCGTGACGGTGATGATGGAACCGACATAGCGCAGCACCGTGGGATCGACGTGCTGCTTCTCCAGCGACTTGCGTACCAGGCCGACGGCAAAGCCGATCAACCAGCGGCCAATCACCCAGAAGAAAATGGCGGCGAGGATCTTGATACCGAATGCCGTGAGGTACTGCACGACGATATCCTGATAACGACCGACCGTTGCCGTGCCCTGCGTGAGCAGATCTTGATCCATGGATTCCCCCTAGTTTGAAAAATTTACCAATGACCGCTTCAAACTAGCAGAAGAAAATCGCAAATGTGATGTCAGCCTCGGGGGTGATGCAGACCATGCAGCGCTTGCAGCCGTGCCGTCGCCACGTGTGTGTAGATTTGCGTGGTACCAATGTCGGCATGCCCCAGCAGCATCTGCACAATGCGCAGGTCAGCACCGTGATTAAGCAGATGGGTAGCAAAGGCGTGGCGCAATACGTGCGGTGACAGCTTTTCCGCCGGAATACCCGCGATCACGGCATAACCTTTGATGATGAACCAAGCCCCCTGCCGAGTGAGTGGCTCGCCACGCTGGTTGACGAACAGTGTCGGCGCCTTGCGGCCGGTGCAGAGCAATCCATGCGCCTCGCGCAAGTAGCGCTCCAACCAGTGCTGCGCCTCCGCCCCCATCGGCACGATACGCTGCTTGCCGCCCTTGCCACCAACCACCTGAACGAATCCTTCATTCAGATGCACATGTTCGATCGGCAAAGCCACCAGCTCGGACACCCGCAGGCCTGTGGCATACATCAGCTCCAGCATGGCGCGATCACGCAAACCCGCCGGCTGTTCGAGATCGGGTGCATCCAGCAGCGCGGTGATGTGGATCTCTTCCAACGCTTTCGGCAACGGCCGTACCCTGCGTGGCGAGCTGAGCAGTTCGGTGGGATCGAGCGCAATGCGCTCGCTGCTGCGCCAGTGCCGATAGAACTTGCGCAGGCTAGCCAGACGCCGCGCCAGTGTCGCGGCCTTGGCCTCGCGCGCCTGGCGCGCGAGAAACGACTGGACTTGATCGCGCGTCGCCGCGAGCAAGGCACAGCCTTCACCTTCCAACCATTGCGCCCAGATCAGCAGATCGCGGCGATAGCTGTCCACGGTGTTGCTGGCCAAGCCATCGGCCAGCCATACGGCGTCGATGAATTCATCGATCAGGCGCTCGGACGTCGCCGACAGCGTCACAGCACGCCTTCGTGCCGCAGCAGGATGCGCTTGAGCGGCAGCCAGTCCACGCCATTGCGATTGGCGTTGAAGCCACCCAGGCCGTTGGCGGCGACCACGCGGTGACAGGGGATCACCACCGGCAGCGGATTGCGGCCGCAGGCAGTGCCGACCGCGCGCGGCACCGAGCCGATGCGCCAGGCGATTTCGGCATAACGCACGATGTCGCCGGCCGGAATCGCGGCAATCTGCTGCCAGACCGCGATCTGGTGTGGCGTTCCCTGCAATCGATAAGGCAGGTCGAAGCGGAAGTTCGGATCAGCGAAATAGGCATCGAGCTGGCGCGTCACTTCCTGTAGCAACGGCGTCTGCGCCACGCGCAGCGGCGCATCCGGTGGCAGGAAATCGATCAGCTGGATCACGTCGGCGCCTTCCATCAAGCCCAGCGGCCCGATCGGGCTTGGCGCGATGGCGTGATAGTCGGCATAAACGATGGGGTGCATGTACGGCATGGCACGCTCAGACGATGGCGAGGGCTTATCGTAGCCGAAAAAAAAACGCGAGTGAGGACACCCGCGTTTTCATCACCGGCCAACCGATTACTCGGTGGCAGCAGCGGCTTGCTTGCGTGCCGGCAGCTTTTCCTTGATACGTGCGGACTTGCCCGAACGATCGCGGAGGTAATACAGCTTGGCGCGGCGCACGTCACCACGGCGCTTCACTTCGACCGAAGCGACCAGCGGCGAGTAGCTCTGGAAGGTCCGCTCGACGCCAGTACCGGCCGAGATCTTGCGCACGGTGAAGGCGCTGTTCAGGCCAGCGTTCTTCTTGGCGATGACCACGCCTTCGTAGGCCTGCAGACGTTCGCGATTGCCTTCCTTCACCTTCACCTGCACGACGACGGTGTCGCCCGGTGCGAATTCGGGGAGGGACTTGCCCAGGCGGGCGATTTCTTCTTGCTCGAGTTGTTGAATCAGGTTCATGACCTAACACTCCTGTGTGAAGCTTGTTCCTTCTGCCCTTGCGGGTAACGCCGTAGTCAATCCGCCACGTGGTGTTCGGACTTGAACTCGGCCAGAAGACGAGCTTCCTCTTTTGAAAGCTGGCGTTTGGCAAGCAGCTCGGGGCGACGTAACCACGTCCTCCCCAGCGCCTGCTTCAGCCGCCAGCGCCGAATCGCGGCATGGTTGCCCGAAAGCAGCACTTCCGGAACCGCCATGTCGCGGTAAACCTCGGGACGGGTGTAATGCGGACAATCCAGCAGCCCATCCACGAACGAATCTTCCTGTGCGCTCGCCGCCGTGTTCAACACGCCGGGCAGCAAACGCATCACCGCGTCGATCAGCACCATGGCCGGCAGCTCACCACCGGACAATACATAGTCGCCCACCGAAACCTCTTCATCCACCAGCGTCGCGAGAAGACGCTCGTCGACACCTTCATAGCGACCGCACAACAGCACCAAGCCATCGCAAGCCGCCAGATCCACTACCTTGGCATGGTCAAGCGGCGCGCCTTGCGGCGAGAGGTAGACCACCCGCGGTGTCACGCCAACCTGCTGTTGCCGCGATCGCGCGGCAGAGATCGCCTGCGTCAGCGGATCGGGCAACATCACCATGCCGGGACCACCCCCATAGGGCCGATCATCGACCCTGCGGTAGTTGTCCTGGGTGAAATCACGCGGATTCCACGCCTTGAAATCGAAAATGCCGAGCTCGACCGCGCGCTGCGTCACCCCATAGCGAGTAATGGCGTCGAACATCTCCGGAAAGATGCTCACCGCATCGAACAGCACGCGACGCTCGGGCACTGCCATCTCAGTAGTCGAGGCCCCAATCGACCGTAATGGTCCGGGCTTCGAGCTCCACCTTGAGCACCACTTGGGCGACAAAGGGCAGCAACCGCTCTGTGTCGCCGTCCTTCACCACCAGCACATCATTGGCGCCAGTTTCGAACAGCCGCTCGACCACCCCCAGCGCTTCGCCCGCGGTATTCACCACGGCGAGGCCTACCAGATCGGCCCAGTAATACTCGTCGTCGCCAGCCGCAGGCATCCCACTACGCGGGATCGCCACTTGGCAACCCTTGAGCGCAAAGGCCATATCCCGGTCATCGACCCCTTCGAGCTTGGCAGCCAGCTTTTTCGGCTGCACCTGGCCTTCCTCGAAGACATAGGCGCGCCATTGGCCGTCACGGCCCAGCCACCACGTGTCGTAGTCGAACAAGCTGTCGGCGAACTCGGTATCGGCGACCACATTGATCCAGCCGCGAATACCAAAAGCCCCGCTCACAAAACCCATGGTCACCAGATCATCAGGGACCGCGGGCAGTGCGGGCGAGGCCGAATCCTTGCTAAGCGACACGAGCGCTTAGGCAGCCGGCTTGTACGACTTCAGCAGGCGAGCGACGGAATCGCTGGTCTGGGCGCCAACGCCAACCCAGTAGTTCACGCGATCGAGCGAGAAGCGTACGCCCTCTTCGCCATCCTTGGCTTGCGGGTTGTAGAAACCCACGCGCTCGACGAAGCGGCCATCGCGACGGTTGCGCGAATCGGTGACGACGATATTGAAGAACGGACGGTCCTTGGCGCCGCCACGAGCAAGACGAATCACAACCATTGTTTTGTACCCAGAATCGGTTTACGCGAAACTCGCAATTGTAGGCGAACAGCACGAGGCAACACAAGCACTTTGGCAACAAAGACTTGTGCGCACCCGACTACATGCCCGGCAGCATGCCTTTGAGGCCACGCATCATTTTCATCATGCCGCCCTTGGAGAACTGCTTCATCATCTTCTGCGTCTCCTCGAATTGCTTGAGCAGCCGATTCACCTCCTGCACCGAGACCCCGGCACCGGCGGCAATGCGTCGCTTGCGGCTGGCTTTAAGCAGCTCCGGCTTGCGCCGCTCCTCCGGCGTCATCGAATTGATAATGCCCTCGATGCGCGCCACGGCCTTGTCGGTAACATGATTGTTGGCGATCTCGCCCAACTGGCCAGCGCCCGGCAGCTTGTCCAGCAATGCGGACATGCCGCCCATCTTCTTCATCTGGCCGATCTGAGACTTGAAGTCCTCAAGGTCGAAGCCCTTGCCGGACTTGACCTTCTTCATCATCTTCAAGGCTTCGGCCTCGTCGACGGTCTTCTGCACGTCTTCGATCAGGCTCAGCACGTCGCCCATGCCGAGAATCCGGCTCGCCATCCGGTCCGGATAGAACGGCTCGATGCCGGAGAGCTTTTCGCCCACGCCGATGAACTTGATCGGCTTGCCGGTCACGTTGCGCACCGACAACGCCGCACCACCGCGTGCATCGCCATCCATCTTGGTCAGGACCACGCCAGTGAGCGGCAATGCCTCGTTGAATGCCTGGGCGGTATTCACCGCATCCTGACCCTGCATGGCGTCGACGACGAACAGCGTTTCGATCGGTTTGATCGCGGCATGGACGGCCTTGATCTCGGCCATCATCGCCTCGTCGATCGCCAAGCGGCCGGCGGTATCGACAATCAGCACGTCATGGAAGTGGCGCTTGGCATGATCAAGCGCGGCCAGCGCGATATCGACCGGCTTCTGGCTGACATCGGATGGGAACCACTCGACCTCGATCTGGGCCGCCACGGTCTTCAGTTGCTCGATCGCCGCCGGGCGGTAGACGTCGGCCGATACCAGTAGCACCTTCTTCTTCTGTTCTTCCTTGAGGCGCTTGGCCAGCTTGCCCGACGTAGTCGTCTTACCCGCGCCCTGCAAGCCAGCCATCAGCACCACAGCCGGCGGCACTGCCGCGAGATTGAGCGCATCGTTCTGCGCGCCCATCAGCTTGGTCAGCTCTTCGTAGACCACACCGA
Source organism: Chitinolyticbacter meiyuanensis (assembly GCF_008033135.1). NCBI lineage: Bacteria > Pseudomonadati > Pseudomonadota > Betaproteobacteria > Neisseriales > Chitinibacteraceae > Chitinolyticbacter > Chitinolyticbacter meiyuanensis. The sequence continues at coordinate 1,102,581 of NZ_CP041335.1, read as the reverse complement.
CGAAAGCCTGACCCGGCGTGAGGCTGCCGATCACGTCCTGGCCCAGTGCGCGCACCTTGATGTCGGCGATGAACTGCTTGACCACCGGCAGCGCGACATCCGCCTCCAGCAGCGCCATGCGCACCTCACGCAAGGTGTCCTGGATATTGGCCTCGGTGAGACGGGCGTTGCCGCGCAGCGACTTGACGACCCCACCCAGCCGGCCGGAGAGATTCTCAAACATGGATTTTCCTCAAAGCACGCGGCGCGCTGGACGGCGCAACCCGCTCTGCTAGACTGTCGAATCCGCCGATTTTACCCCACAGCCCCGTGCCCTGGCTTGCCCTTACCGCTCTTGCGATCTACGCGTTGCTCGGCTGGCAGTTTTGCCGCACCCGACTTTCCGGCCACGCCACAGCGCGGCCGGGGCTCGAGCACGGCACGCTGCTGCTTGCCTTCGTGCTGCACGGCCTGGCGCTGTGGCCGCCACTGACCCAAGCGCCACTGCACTTCGGTGCCGCCGAAGCGCTGTCGATGACAGGCTGGTTGGCGCTGCTGGTCTACCTGCTCGGCCAGCTCACACTGCGCCTCGACGGCCTGCAGCCACCACTGCTGGCCGTGGTGGCGCTGCTGCTCGGCGCCAGCCTCCTACTGCCAACCGGCCACGCGCTTGATTACCCGCAGAACACGCTATCCCGGCTGCACTTCCTTGCTGCGATGCTGGCCCAGGGACTGCTTGCGAATGCTGCAGGCCTCGCCGTACTGATGCGCTTTGCCGACAAACGACTGCACCACGCCGACGCGCACCTCTTAGTGCAGAAGTTGCCGCCGCTGATGGCGCTGGAACGACTGCTGTTCTCGTGCATCACCCTGGGCTTTGCTTGGCTGACGCTGGCCCTGCTCACCGGCGCGTTGTTCGGCGAGACGATCTACGGCAAAGCCGTGGAGTTCAATCACAAAGTGCTGCTATCCGTGGCCGCCTGGCTTACCTTCGGCGCGCTGCTGCTCGGCCGTCATTTCAAGGGCTGGCGTGGCCGCACCGCCACCAACTGGACCCTGGCTGGTTGTGGACTGTTGCTGTTGGGCTACATCGGCACACGCGTGGTATTCGAAGCGATTCTGCACCGCTAAGTTCTTTCCCCCACGTTTGCGCTCCACTTCCCCGCCCAGCACTCGCGGCATCAAGCCCAGCAAAATAGCGGGTAGCCGCCCGACTTTCTTCAACTGGCCGGACTCTTGGCAACCTGGTCGCTCGGGCTGATCACCGTCCCGCCGCAGTTACTTCATCACCACATTCAACGCAACCGACCGCGCCACCGATCAGCCTTACACGCGGATGCGCAGCACCGGGCGACATTTGCTAGACTGCCCCAAAGGCCATCCGGGCCGTTCATGTAGCGCCTCACTAGCTTACTCATGTCCACCACCACTGCCCCGCTTTCCGGACTCGCCCGCCTCCTGGTCCAGCACGGCCGCCTGATCGAGGCCGACGCCGAAGCCTTGCACCAGAGCGCGACGAGCAACAAGCTCAGCTTTATCGAGCAACTAATCAGCAGCAAGAAGATGTCCGCCAAGGACGTTGCGGAATTTGGCGCCCAGGCGTTTGGCTATCCCTTGTTCGATCTCGACCAGATTGACAGCAGCTATATCCCGCAAGGCGTGCTCGACCCCAAGGTGATGCAGGCCCAGCGGGTAGTACCGCTATACAAGCGCGGCACCAAGCTGTTCGTCGGCATCTCGGACATCACCAACCTGCAGGCACTCGAAGAAGTTCGTTTCCAGTCCGGCTTGCAGGTCGAACCCATCGTCGTCGAGGATGGGAAACTGGTGGTGCTGCTCGGCAAATTGCTCGAAGCGACCGGATCCACACTCAAGGATCTCGACGTCAACGAGGCCGATCTCGATATCAGTGCTGGCGATGAACCGTCCGCCCCGGATGCCGTCAGTGCCGACGTCGACGATGCACCGGTAGTGAAATACCTGCAGAAGATTCTGCTTGATGCAATCAATGCTGGCGCCTCGGATATCCATTTCGAGCCGTACGAGAAGTACTACCGCATCCGCTATCGCCAAGATGGCATATTGCGCGAGATCGCCCAGCCCCCTTTGGCGATCAAGGAAAAGCTTGCATCGCGGATCAAGGTGATCTCCAAGCTCGACATCTCGGAAAAGCGCGTGCCGCAGGATGGCCGGATGAAACTCGTCCTCTCCAAGAGCCGCGCCATCGATTTCCGGGTCTCGACGCTACCAACCCTGCACGGCGAGAAGATCTGTATCCGGATTCTGGACCCGACCTCGGCCACCCTCGGCATTGATGCCCTAGGCTACGACCCGGACCAGAAAGAAGCGCTGATGGAGGCAATCCGACGTCCTTACGGCATGGTGCTGGTCACAGGACCGACCGGCTCGGGCAAGACGGTGTCGCTCTACACCTGCCTCAATATCCTGAACGAACCGGGCATCAATATTTCGACCGCCGAGGATCCGGCGGAAATCAATTTGCCGGGCATCAACCAAGTCAACGTCAACGACAAGGCCGGGCTGACTTTTTCGGCAGCCCTCAAGGCCTTTCTGCGCCAAGATCCGGACGTGATCATGGTCGGTGAAATCCGTGACCTCGAAACCGCCGATATTGCGATCAAGGCCGCACAGACCGGCCACATGGTGTTCTCGACGCTGCACACCAACGACGCACCGACCACGCTGACCCGTCTGTTGAACATGGGTGTCGCGCCGTTCAACGTGGCCTCGTCAGTCATTCTGATTACCGCGCAACGGCTGGGCCGACGCCTGTGCGCACAATGCAAGGTGCCGGTAGATATCCCTCCTGAGGCACTGCTCGACGCTGGATTCAGCAACGCCGATCTCGATGGCAGCTGGCAACCGTATCGACCCGTTGGCTGTGATGCCTGCAAGGGTACCGGCTATAAGGGCCGGGTCGGCATTTACCAGGTCATGCCAATTTCCGACGAGATGAATCGCATCATCATGAAGAATGGCACGGCCATCGATATCGCAGACCAGGCGCGGCGTGAAGGCGTACGCGATTTGCGGCATTCCGGCTTGATCAAGGTCAAGCAAGGCCTGACCTCACTCGAAGAAGTGATGGCTGTCACCAACGAATAACAGGGAGTTAGATTATGGCAAGACCTCCAGCTCGTGCCGCAGCCGCCAAGGTCAAAGAGTTCACCTTCGCCTGGGAAGGCAAGGATCGCAGTGGCAAGGTGATCAAAGGTGAAATGCGCGCCACGGGTGAAGCCGTATTGCGCAATCACCTGCGTCGGCAGGGCATCAACGTTGTTAAAATCAAAAAACAGCGCCTAAAGGCCGGCCGACGCATCACAGAACTCGACGTAACGATGTTTACCCGCCAATTAGCCACCATGCTGAAATCCGGCGTCCCCTTGCTCACCGCGTTCGACATTGTCGCCAAGGGCCACAACAACGCCTCAATGACCAAGCTACTAATGGAGATCAAATCAGACATTGAAACTGGCTCTTCAATGACCCAGGCATTTCGTAAACACCCAGCTTACTTCGATAGCTTATACTGCAATTTGATTCAAGCCGGCGAACAGGCAGGCATTTTGGATAGCCTATTGGCCCGGCTTGCAACATATAAAGAAAAAATCCTGGCAGTCAAGAAAAAAATCAAGTCAGCCCTATTTTACCCGACGGCGGTGATTGTAGCTGCATTTGTGATCACCGCTGTGATCATGATTTTCGTCATCCCTGCATTCAAGGATCTTTTTTCAAGCTTTGGCGCAGATTTGCCAGCCCCAACTTTGTTAGTTATTGCCCTATCGGATTTCTTCGTGAGCTACTGGTGGGCCATCTTCGGAGGTATATTTGGCGGCATTTGGGCTTTTCTAAAAGCATGGCGCCGCTCCGAGGCTATGCAAATCGCAATGGACCGCTTTATGTTGAAATTACCGATTATTGGCGAGATCATGAAGAACGCGACTATTGCACGTTGGTCCCGTACGTTATCCACAATGTTCGCCGCCGGTGTACCACTGGTAGAATCGCTTGATTCCGTGGCAGGAGCGTCTGGAAATTATATATATAAAATGGCAACCAAGAAGATTCAAACGGAAGTGGCCACTGGGGTAAGCCTAACCGTGGCCATGCAAAATGCTCAAGTCTTTCCGAACATGGTGCTACAAATGGCCTCTATTGGTGAAGAGTCCGGCTCGCTAGATGCCATGTTAAGCAAAGTTGCCGACTACTATGAAGAAGAAGTGGACAACGCCGTCGAGGCCCTCTCAAGCCTCATGGAGCCCATCATCATGGTTGTGCTTGGCACGTTGATCGGGGGCTTGGTCATTGCAATGTATCTGCCAATTTTCAAAATGGGCGAAGCAGTAGGCTAAGAATAATGATCGATTCACTTGTTGAAGACCCGCTGCCTTATAGCGGGTTTTTGTTCCTACTCGGTCTGCTCGTGGGCAGTTTTCTCAACGTCGTCATCCATCGCCTACCCAAGATGATCGAGGCGGAATTTCGCCACGAATGCGCGACGCTCAACCTGGGCGACGATGCGCCACCGCCTGCCAGAGCGAGCTATAACCTTGTAGTCCCCCGTTCGGCCTGCCCGCACTGCGGGCATCAGATCACCGCGCTGGAGAATATCCCGATCGTGAGTTATCTCGTGCTGCGCGGCCGCTGCCGCGGCTGTGACGCACGAATCAGCCCGCGCTACCCATTGGTCGAATTACTCACCGCGCTGCTCAGTGCCACAGTGGCGTGGATGTTTGGCCCCAGCTTGGCTGGCCTTGCCGCGGTCGTGCTCACCTGGGCGCTGATCGCACTGATCTTCATCGATGCGGATACCTACCTGTTGCCGGATTCGATCACGCTGCCCCTGCTCTGGCTGGGTTTGCTGATCAATCTAGGTGACGCTGGCTTCACCTCGCTGACAAGCGCGGTGGTTGGTGCAGTTGCTGGCTATCTGTCGTTATGGACCGTCTACTGGGCATTCAAACTGCTCACCGGCAAGGAGGGCATGGGTTATGGCGACTTCAAGTTGCTTGCCGCACTTGGCGCTTGGTTCGGCTGGCAAGTGCTACCGGTGATCATTCTGCTGTCGTCGCTGGCCGGTGCAGTCATCGGCATTGCACTGGTACTCGCCGCAAAGCGTGGTTTCGGCAAGCCGATGCCATTCGGCCCCTACTTGGGCATCGCCGGCTGGCTCACGCTGTTATGTGGGCCACAGTTGCAACAACTGCTGTTCCCCACCTTCTAGCCATGCGCGTCGTCGGGCTCACCGGTGGTGTGGGTAGCGGAAAATCAGCTGCCAGCCTCTACTTCGCCGAGCTCGGCGTACCAGTGGTCGACACCGATGAGATTGCGCGCGTCGAAGTCGCCCCGGGCGCGGCGACACTTGCACAAATCGCCGCAACGTTCGGCTCGCATTTCATTACCCCCGCCGGCGAGCTGGATCGGGCCGCGTTGCGCGAACTGGTGTTTGCCGATTCCGCAGCCAAGGCGCAACTCGAACATATCCTGCACCCCCGCATCCTCGCGCGCAGCACGGAGAAACTGGCTGCGCTCGCCAAGGCCCATCGCTACGCCGTGCTGGTTGTACCCCTGCTGCTGGAAGCACCGGGCTTCATCGATCTGGTCGACCGGATTCTGGTAATCGATGTGCCGGAAGCCGTCCAACTTGCGCGAGTGGCTGCTCGCCCCGGGCTAGATGACGCCATGGCCAGGCGCATCATCGCGCAACAGGCAAGTCGAGCGCTCCGCTTGCAGCAGGCGGACGATATCCTGATCAACGACCGCGATCTCGATGCGCTGAAGCAAGCGGTTGCAAAACTCCATGTCCAATACCTGGCTTGGACGCGTGATGATGAAACAAAGCTTACGTAGCGGGTTTTCAAAGCTGCGTACATACTGCAGAATTGCTTATCTTTCTGCACCCGGCTCGTCGTGATCAGCTACGAATTCCCCATCAACGAGCGCATCCGCACTCTGCTGCGGCTGGAGCATCTGTACGACCGCACGGCGTTGTTCGCCGGTCGACAGGAAGCCGTCGACCACCATACGGCGCTGCTGGGCATCTTCGAGATCATGGAAGTCGCCAGCCGGGCAGATCTGAAGTCGGATCTGTTGCAGGAGCTGGAACGTCAACGCCAGGCCCTCGCCGCGCTGCGCAACAATCCACATATCTCCGAAGCCGCGCTGGAAGACGTGCTGGGCGAAATCGAGGTCACCCATGCGCGCATGCTGGACATGACCGGCAAGTTCGGCCAGTACCTGCGCGAGAACGAGTGGCTGATGACGATCAAGCAGCGCCTGTCGATTCCCGGTGGCGCCTGCGAGTTCGACCTGCCGTCCTATCATTACTGGCAGCAGTTGCCGGCCGAGCGCCGGCAGGCCGACATCGACCGCTGGTTCCGTCCGCTCACGCCGATCAAACAGGGCATCGATATCGTGTTGCGCCTGCTGCGCGATTCAGCTCGGGTCAGCCATTACACCGCTCATCAAGGTACGTTCCAGCAAATGTCCGGCGGCAAGACCATCCAGATGCTGCGTGTCACCCTGCCCTCTGATCTCCCAGTGGTTCCGGAGTTGTCAGCCAACCGCTACGCCATCAACGTCCGTTTCGTACATCCGTCAACCAGTGGCGAACGCGCGCGCGTGGTCGATAGCGACATCGAATTCGGTCTCGGTTATTGCAATCTGTGAAACCTCGCCTCGTTCCCTGCCCCGCCTGCGGCACCCCTGCCGCGTTCTCCCCGGAAAATCCGTACCGACCGTTCTGCTCGGCCCGCTGTCGCACCGAGGACTTGGCCGGCTGGGCGGAAGAGCGCTACCGCATCCCAGGCAGCGACTCGGCCAACGAAGACCCAAACGGCAACTGAACACCTAGCGTGAGGGTTCACACGCTGTCATCACAGCGCCAATAATTCGTCATCTGCTCGTCATTGGATCGCCTTACTGTGTGCCTCACACACGGAGGAATACCGATGCTGCAGCAACTGCAAACCGGCACCGAAAAACGCAGACGCGCACTGTCGCTGGCATTCGCCAGCACCCAGGATCACATTCGTGCAGCGCAGGCCTTGCGCTATCGGGTTTTCGCCGAAGAGATGGGTGCCCGCCTCAATGCCAAGGAACCGGGCCTCGATCAGGATCTGTTCGACGCCTATTGCGAACACCTTTTGGTGCTCGACGACGAGACCGGCGAGGTAGTCGGCACCTACCGCATTCTGCCCCCGCACCAGGCTCGCAAGCTTGGCAGCTACTACTCCGACACCGAGTTCGACCTGACCCGGCTGCAACATCTGCGCAATCAGTTCGTCGAAGTCGGACGCTCCTGTGTGCACCCGGATTACCGTACCGGCGCCACCATTGCGCTGCTGTGGTCGGGCCTTGCCGAATACATGCACCGCCATGGCTACCAGTACCTGATCGGCTGTGCTTCGATGTCGCTGGCCGATGGTGGCCATCATGCGGCCAGCCTCTATCGCAAGCTGGCGGAAACCGCGATGTCGCCGGTGGAATGGCGTGTATTTCCCCGCTGCCCACTGCCGCTCGCCGCGCTGGATCAGAAGACCCCGGTGGAAGTCCCGCCGCTGATCAAGGGTTACCTGCGCGCCGGTGCGCTGATCTGCGGCGAACCCGCCTGGGATCCGGACTTCAATACCGCCGACCTGTTCGTCCTCCTGCCCATGCAAAAGATCGATGCCCGTTACGCCCGGCACTTCATACGCTGAATTCGAACTGGAACCGCTGGACGCAATAAGCACATGGCCTGATCCGGACGATGCCGCTACACTCGCGGGGTTTTCCACCCTATCCCGCAAGCACGGCAAAAGCCGGTTTCAGTCCATGTCTTCCAATTGGTTGCGCACGCGGCGCCTCATCAGTGTGCTGCTTCATCTCGCCCGCGGCATCGCCGTTGCTGCCTGGCGCTTTCCGCGGCTTTCCGAGGCGGAGCGTCTTTGCCGCATCCAGTCGTGGTCGCTGGCGCTGACCCACAAGCTGGGCATTTCGATCCGGGTCCAGGGCATTGCGCCCGGCCTGTATCCAGCCAACCACCTGTTGCTGTCCAACCACATCTCCTGGCTGGACATCTTCGTGCTGAACACGGTGACCGTATCGCGCTTCGTCGCCAAGGCGGAGATCCGCGACTGGCCCGTCGTTGGGCGGCTGTGCCATGCCACCGGTACGCTGTTCATCGAGCGCGAACGCAAGCGCGACACCGCGCGCGTCAACAACGACATGATCGAAGCACTGCAAGGTGGGCACTGCGTGGCCGTATTTCCAGAGGGAACGACTTCGGACGGCAAGGGCATCCTGCCGTTCCGCTCGTCGTTGCTACAAGCCGCGATCGACGCGCAAGCAACCATCCAGCCGGTCTACCTGCGCTACACCGACCGTGACGGCAACTGGTGCGATGCAGCGGCTTATATCAACGAGATGACGTTGACCGAATCGCTATGGAAGCTGCTGGGCGCACGCGGGCTGGTCGCCGAGATCAACTTCTTGGCGCCGTTCCCGGTCGGCAAGGAAGACCGGCGCACCGTCACACGCTTTGCCGAGGCACGGATCAAGGCAGCACACGAAGCGCTCTGCCGACACCATCACTCCAAGGCCTGATACGCCTTCTGCGCCGGAACCTGAATGATGCGGCTGGTATCGAGGTCGACTGCGGTCAGCAGTCCGCCCCAAATACAGCCCGTATCCAGCGCCCAGACTTCATCCCGCATCATCAGGCCGAGGGCGGACCAGTGGCCGCACACCACGCGCGGCAGCGCCTTGCGGGGGGCGTCGAACCAGGGCGTCAACCCCTTGGGCGCATCCGCCACCTCCCCCTTGAACTTGAGCTGCAGCGCGCCCTCCTCATCGACAAAACGCATCCGGGTGCAGGCGTTGATGGTGAAGCGGCAGCGCTCGATCCGGCTTTCAGCCTGCTTCCAGTGGGCCGGCTTATTGCCGTACATCTCGACGAACGCCGCCTGCCAGTCCGGAACGGCCAGTGCGGCCTCCACCTCGGCACACGCTGCCACCGCCTGTTTCAGGCTCCAGCGCGGCCAAACGCCGGCATGCACGATCACGGTATCGTCCAGCACCCGCAGCAAAGGCTGACGCCGCAGCCAGTCGGCCAGCGCCTCGGCATCGGGTGCCGCCAGCACGTCGCCGATCGTGTCCCCTCCCTTCAGCGTGCCATGGCCCGCGAAGCAGGCCAGCAGATGCAGATCGTGGTTGCCCAGCACCACCTGCACTGCATCACCCTGTTCACGTGCCCAGCGCAGTACCTGCAGCGATCCGGGCCCGCGGTTCACCAGGTCACCGACCGGATACACCACGTCCCGCGCCGGGTCGAAATCGATGGCAAACAGCAGGGCCTGCAGTTCGTCCCAGCACCCCTGGATATCACCGATCGCGTAGCGGGCCATCGTCCTCACTCTCTACAATGAACATCATCCTCCCTGCGACCGGACACCATGCTCACCACTCCCCTGCCGTCCCTGGAAGCCTGGGTCAGCTACTTGGCCGATCGCGAGCTGCCGATCTTGCAACACACATTGAGGCAGTTGCAAGCACTGCAAGGCCGCGCCGACGAGATCAGCCTGCATGACATCGCCGGCCCCATCAATCAGGATGCCCTGCTCACGCTGCAGGTGATCCGCTATCTGCAACACCATCGCCAGCATAGCCAAGTCACCGACGTGAACACGGTCGACCGCGTACTGATGATGATCGGCACGCGCGGCTTCGTCCGCCACTTCGGCGGCACCACCATCCTGGAAACCGTGCTGGCACAGCACCCCGATGCGCTCGCGGGCACGCGCCGCATGTTGGAACGCGCCACCTTCGCCGCCAGGATCGCCGAACGGATCGCGGCACGGCGTCATGACATCGACCCCAGCGAGGTAGTCACGGCCTCGCTGCTACACGATACGGCCGAGATCCTGCTATGGCTGCACGCGCCGGCGCTGGCCACGCAGATCGAACAGCTATTGAGTGCCCAGCCCGGATTGCGCAGCCGCGACGCCCAACGACAGGTTTTGGGGCATACGCTGTTCGAGATCCAGCTGGAACTGGTCCATCGCTGGCGGCTACCTCGACTGCTTGCTCACTTGATGGACGAACGTCAGTTGACTGAACCGCGCGTACGACTGGTGATGGTTGCCGCCGCACTGGCGCGACATCTGGCGAATGGCTGGTACGATCCCGCATTGCCCGACGACTACCGCGCCGTAGCCGATCTCACGCTGTTGCCGCACGATGCCGCCTATGCGCTGGTGCGCGACGCTGCACAGCACGCCGCCAGGCATTGGAGCGGCTACCAGTCGTTGCCGGCGCTGGCGATGCGGCCCCTCGAACCACGCCCAGGCGACGTACCGACCATCCCCGACGCCGGATAGCGCGCAAAAACAAAGGCCAGTGCAAGCACTGGCCTTTGTCGTCATCTTAGCCGCGATTACTCGCCGGCTTCGACCACTTCGGCATCTTCCGGACGGTCGACCAGCTCGACGAATGCCATCGGGGCATTGTCGCCAGCGCGGAAACCGCACTTCAGGATACGCAGGTAGCCGCCGTTACGGGCTGCATAGCGCGGGCCCAGCACGTCGAACAGCTTGACCACGATCTCGCGATCGCGGGTGCGGTCGAACGCCAAGCGACGGTTCGCCAGCGACGGTGCCTTGCCGAGGGTGATCAGCGGTTCTGCGACACGACGCAGTTCCTTGGCCTTCGGCAGCGTGGTTTTGATGACTTCGTGACGCAGCAGCGCGTTCGCCAGGTTGCGCAGCAGCGCTTGGCGATGGCTGGAGGTACGGTTGAGTTTACGATTACCTAAACGGTGACGCATTTGTCAGTTCCTTTACCTTGACCGGTTACGGCTTGTCCAAGCCGGCCGGCGGCCAGTTTTCGAGGCGCATGCCCAGGCTGAGGCCCTTCGATGCCAGCACTTCCTTGATTTCATTCAAGGACTTGCGGCCGAGGTTCGGCGCCTTGAGAAGCTCGGTTTCGGTGCGCTGGATCAGATCGCCGATGTAGTAGATGTTCTCTGCCTTGAGGCAGTTGGCCGAGCGAACGGTCAACTCGAGATCATCCACCGGGCGCAGCAGGATCGGGTCGATCTGCGGCGCGGCCGGCTTCTCTTCCTCGACCGGCGTGCCTTCGAGATCTGCGAACACGGCGAGCTGATCCACCAGGATGCGGGCGGCTTGGCGCACTGCATCTTCCGGGGTCAGGATGCCATTGGTCTCGATTTCGAGGATCAGGCGGTCCAGGTCGGTACGCTGTTCCACGCGGGCGCTCTCGACCGAGTAGGCCACGCGGCGGATCGGGCTGAACGAGGCATCGAGCTGAATGGTGCCGATGCTGCGCGATTCCTCGCGGTTCAGGCGAGCAGGTGCCGGCTGATAGCCACGCCCCTTCTCGACCTTGATTTCCATGTTCAGCTTGCCACCGGTCGACAGGTGAGCAATGACGTGGTCGGGATTGACCACTTCCACGTCGTGCGGCACCTGAATGTCGGCAGCCTTGACCACGCCAGCACCATCCTTGGTCAGCGTCAGCGTCACGGCCTCACGGCCGTGCAGCTTGAGCACCACGCCCTTGAGATTCAGCAGGATGTCGACCACGTCTTCCTGCACGCCATCGAGCGCGCTGTATTCGTGGACGACACCTTCGATCTTCACCTCAGTCGGCGCATATCCGGGCATCGAAGACAGCAGGATGCGGCGCAGGGCGTTACCGAGCGTATGGCCGTAACCGCGCTCGAACGGCTCCATCACCACCCGAGCCTGGGCGGCCGATTGAGCCTGCACGTCGATGATGCGCGGCTTGAGCAACTCATTAGCGAGGTTTTGCATGTATCAGTATCCCTTGGCCTTTCCGGGGCAGCTAATTACTTGGAGTAGAATTCCACGACCAGCGATTCGTTGATGTCGCTGGACAGATCGGAACGCTCTGGCGCGCTCTTGAACACGCCTTCCATTTTCTTGCTGTCGACGGCAACCCAGTTCGGGAAGCCGATACCTTCGGCCAGCGACAGGGCTTCCTGGATACGCACCTGCTTCTTCGCCTTTTCGCGAACGCTAACGGTATCGCCAGTCTTGACCTGGAACGACGGGATGTTCACGACCTTGCCGTTCACCACGACAGCCTTGTGCGACACCAGCTGGCGCGCTTCGGCACGAGTCGAGGCGAAGCCCATGCGGTACACGACGTTGTCGAGACGCGACTCAAGCAGCTTGAGCAGGTTCTCGCCGGTCGAGCCCTTGCGGCGCGCGGCTTCTTCGAAATAGCGACGGAACTGACGTTCCAGCACGCCGTAGATGCGACGGATCTTCTGCTTTTCACGCAGGTGAACGCCGTAGTCCGACAAGCGGGTGTTCTTAGCGCCGTGCTGGCCTGGGGCTTGTTCCAGCTTGCACTTGCTGTCGAGCGAACGACGCGCGCTCTTGAGGAAAAGATCCGTGCCTTCGCGACGTGCGAGTTTGCACTTGGGTCCAATATAACGAGCCATGTTCTACTCCGGGATTAGATACGACGCTTTTTCGGAGGACGGCAGCCGTTGTGCGGCACAGGCGTCACATCCGAAATGCTGGTGATCTTGAAGCCGAGCGCGTTCAGAGCACGCACAGCGGATTCACGACCCGGACCAGGACCCTTGATACGGACTTCAAGGTTCTTCACACCATATTCTTGGGCAACTTTACCAGCGTGCTCCGCAGCAACCTGTGCCGCGAAGGGTGTACTTTTCCGAGAGCCCTTGAAACCAGCACCGCCCGAGGTAGCCCAAGAAAGTGCATTCCCTTGGCGATCGGTGATGGTCACGATCGTGTTGTTGAAGGACGCATGAACATGCGCAATGCCTTCAGACACGCTCTTTTTGACTTTCTTCCGTACACGCACTGTGTTTGCTTTAGCCATACTAAAAATCCTTTAATTCAACCGGCCGGAATTACTTCTTGCCGGCGATGGGCTTGCGCGGGCCCTTACGGGTGCGCGCATTGGTACGCGTGCGTTGACCACGAACCGGCAGACCCTTGCGATGGCGGAAACCACGGAAGCAGCCAAGGTCCATCAGACGCTTGATGCTCATGGTGACTTCACGACGCAGGTCACCTTCGACGGTGTACTTGCCGACTTCTTCACGCAGTTTGTCGAGTTCAGCTTCGCTGAGATCCTTGACCTTCTTGCTCGGCTCGATGCCGGCGGCGGCGACAACGGCTTGGGCGCGGGTGCGACCAATGCCGTAGATTGCCTGAAGGCCGATCACAGTATGCTGATGATTAGGGATGTTAACCCCAGCAATACGGGCCATACTTCTTTACCCCAGGTTCTTCCAAAAAGTTGCGGATTATAGCAACAGGAGCCGTACAGCTCAATCAGCCCTGACGCTGCTTATGCCGCGGGTCGGTGCAGATCACGCGAACGACGCGATTGCGACGGATGATCTTGCAGTTGCGGCAGATTTTCTTGACCGATGCTTGAACTCTCATCGTTCTGGTCCTTTCTACTTAAGTGAAATCCCGGAGAATCACTTCGTCCGGAATACGATGCGAGCCTTGGTCAGATCGTACGGCGTAAGTTCCACCGTAACCTTGTCACCGGGGAGGATGCGGATGTAGTGCATCCGCATCTTGCCGGAGATATGACCGAGGATCACATGTCCGTTTTCAAGCTTGACCCGGAACGTTGCGTTGGGCAGCGTTTCCAGGACTTCGCCCTGCATCTGAATGACGTCTTCTTTAGCCATAAAGATTTGGTCTGTTAAGCGTCCTAGGCGCCCTTGAAATTTGCCTTCTTCAGCAGGCTTTCGTACTGATGCGACAGTACGTAGGACTGCATCTGAGCCATGAAGTCCATGGTCACCACCACCAGAATCAGTAGCGAGGTGCCACCGAAGTAGAACGGCACGTTCCACTTCAGAATCAGGAATTCAGGAATCAGGCAAATCACGGTGATGTACACCGCGCCAATCAAGGTCAGCTTCAGAATCAGCTTCTCGATGTACTTCGCGGTGTTGTCACCCGGACGATAGCCCGGAATCATCGCCCCGCTCTTCTTCAGGTTGTCCGCGGTTTCCTTGGGATTGAAAACCAGGGCCGTGTAGAAGTAGCAGAAGAAGATGATGGCAGCGGCGTAGAGCAACACGTAGACAGGCTTGCCGGGGTGCAGCTCATCGCCAATGACCTTGAGCCAGCCCAGCGATTCGCTATTGCCGGTCCACGACAGCAGGGTGGCCGGGAACAGGATGATCGACGACGCGAAGATCGGCGGGATCACGCCTGCCATGTTGATCTTCAGTGGCAGGTGCGTGCTCTGCGCCTGCATCACGCGGTTGCCCACCTGGCGCTTGGCATACTGCACCGGCACCTTGCGCTGGCCGCGCTCGACGAAGACCACGGCAGCAGTCAGCAACACCACACCGACGGCCAGTACCAGCGCCATGATCTCGTGCAGGCTGCCGGCCTGGACCAGCGACAGCGTCTTGCCGATTGCGCTCGGTACGCCTGCGGCGATACCGGCACAGATCAGGATCGAGATACCGTTGCCGATGCCACGCTCGGTGATCTGCTCACCCAACCACATCAGGAACATGGTACCCGTCACCAGCGTAACCACCGTGGTGAACACGAACAGCGTCTGCGGCAGCAGCACCAGACCAGGCTGCTTGAACAGCATCATGGCGATACCGAAGCTCTGCGCGGTCGCCAACAGCACGGTCGCGTAGCGCGTGTACTGCGTGATCTTGCGACGACCGGCATCGCCTTCCTTCTTCAGCTGCTTGAGCGAAGGGAACACCTCGGCGCCGAGCTGCATGATGATCGACGCCGAGATGTACGGCATGATCCCGATGGCAAACACCGTGAAACGCGACAGCGCACCACCGGAGAACATGTTGAACATGTTCAGGAGGCCCGTCTGCGACGAGTTGAACAGCTTAGCCAGCTCGACCGGGTTGATGCCCGGCACGGGGATGTGTGCACCGATGCGGTACACAATCAACGCGCCGATCAGAAACCAGATTCGCTTCTTCAGATCCGCAAACTTGCTGCCTGCGGCTGCCATACCGGGATTTGCCACGTGATCGCCTCTGCTTTAAGCGCGTTTACTCGACGATGCTACCGCCAGCGGCTTCGATCGCGGCGCGGGCACCCTTGGTGGCGGCGACGCCCTTCAGAGTGATGGCACGCTCGATCTTGCCCGAGGCGATGACCTTGACGGTGAGCGCATGCTGACCGATCACGCCGGCCTGCAGCAGCACTGCAAAGTCGATTTCGTTGACCGGCAGTGCATTCAGATCGCCCAGGCGAACCTCGGCGCTCTTGCCCTTGGCCAGTGACACGAAGCCGCGCTTCGGCAGACGACGATGCAGCGGCATTTGACCGCCTTCGAAGCCAACCTTGTGGAAGCCACCAGCGCGGGACTTCTGACCCTTGTGGCCGCGACCGGCAGTCTTGCCCAGGCCGGAGCCGATGCCGCGACCGACACGCTTCTTGGCGTGGGTTGCGCCTTCGGCAGGCTTGAGGTTGTTCAGTACGAGAGACATGGTTAGCCCTCCACCTTCAGCAGATAGCTGATCTTGTTGATCATGCCGCGGTTGGCCGGGGTATCGATCACTTCAGCCGAGCTGTTCAGCTTGCGCAGACCGAGACCACGTGCGCAGGCACGGTGCGATTCGAGGCGACCGATCACGCTCTTGACGAGCGTCACCTTGATCTTCTTCGCTTCGGACATTACGCATCCCCCAGAATTTCTTCGACCGTCTTGCCACGCTTGGCCGCGATTTCGCTCGCGGTATTCAGCTTGGCCAGACCGTCCAGCGTGGCGCGAACCACGTTGTACGGGTTGGTCGAACCATGGATCTTCGCGGTGACGTTCTGCACGCCAGCCACTTCGAACACGGCACGCATCGGGCCACCGGCGATGATGCCGGTACCTTCCGGCGCCGGCTGCATGAACACGGTGGTAGCGCCATGACGGCCCACGACGGTGTGCGGCACGGTGCCATTCTTCAGCGGGGCCTTGGTCAGGCGACGACGCGCCTCTTCCATGGCCTTTTGCACGGCAACCGGCACTTCCTTCGACTTGCCCTTGCCCATGCCAACGCCGCCATCGCCGTCACCCACGACGGTCAGTGCGGCGAAGCCGAGAATACGGCCACCCTTCACGACCTTGGTGACGCGATTCACGGCCACCATCTTTTCGCGAAGGCCGTCGCCGCGATCTTCTACTTCGTTCCTAGCCATTTGATCACTCCAAATTAGAAGACGAGGCCGCCTTCGCGAGCAGCATCAGCCAATGCCTTCACGCGACCGTGGTAATGGAAACCGGAGCGGTCGAACGCAACCTTTTCCACACCCGCAGCACGAGCCTTCTCGGCGATGCGCTTGCCGATCAGGGTAGCTGCTTCAACGCTGCCGCCGTTCTTGACCTGCTCACGCAGTTCCTTCTCGGCGGTCGAAGCGCTGGCAAGCACCTTGCTGCCGTCGGCAGCGATGACCTGCGCGTAGATGTGGCTGTTGGTACGGTGCACCGACAGGCGCACCACCTTGAGCTCCGCAATCTTGGCACGGGTTTTACGTGCACGGCGGAGTCGAGTCTCTTTCTTGTCCATGATTCAGCCTCGATTACTTCTTCTTGGTTTCTTTCAGAACAACCACTTCGTCCGAATAACGAACGCCCTTGCCCTTGTAGGGTTCCGGCGCGCGATAAGCGCGGATTTCAGCAGCGACCTGACCAAGCAGCTGTTTGTTGGCAGACTTCAGGATGACTTCGGTCTGCGACGGGGTTTCGACCTTGACGCCAGCGGGCATCGGGTGCGCCACCGGGTGGGAGAAACCGAGAGTGAGATTCAGCAGGTCGCCCTGGGCCTGGGCACGATAGCCCACGCCAACCAGGTTCAGCTTGCGCTCGAAGCCCTTGTTCACACCGGTCACCATGTTGTTGACCAGCGCGCGCAGCGTGCCGGACATGGCACGGGCGGGCTTGCTGCCATCCTTGGCGGCAAACTTGACTTCGTTGTTCTCGACCTTGACTTCGACGTTGGCGGCGAGCACCTGGGACAGGCTGCCGTTGGCACCCTTCACCACGATCGCGCCGTCAGCGATCTTCACTTCCACGCCGGACGGGATGACGACCGGGTTCTTCGCTACACGAGACATTGGTTCACCTCATTACGCGACGATGCAAAGCAGCTCGCCGCCAACACCGTTGGCACGCGCTTTGCGATCGGTCATCACACCCTTGGACGTCGACAGGATTGCCACGCCAAGACCATTCATCACTTGCGGGATGTCCGCAGCGCCCTTGTAGATGCGCAGGCCAGGCTTCGAGATGCGTTCGATGCGCTCGATGACCGGACGGCCGGCGTAGTACTTGAGCTCGATGGTGAGCTCGGGCTTGGTTTCGCCAGCGACGGCGAACGATTCGATATAGCCTTCGTCCTGCAGCACCTTGGCGATAGCCACCTTCAACTTGGAAGACGGCATAGTCACGGTGCCCTTGTCCGCACGCTGCGCGTTACGGATGCGGGTCAGCATATCGGCGATAGGATCATGCATTGCCATGTTATTTCTCTCCTATTACCAGCTAGCCTTGACCATGCCGGGGATTTCACCCTTCATAGCCAGTTCGCGCAGCTTGTTACGGCCGAGGCCGAACTTGCGGAACACGCCGCGCGGGCGGCCGGTAATCGAGCAACGGGTACCGGTGCGAACCGGGCTGGCGTTGCGCGGCAGTTTTTGCAGCGACAGGCGAGCAGCAAAGCGCTCTTCTTCGCTCGCGTTCACGTCATTGGCCACGGCCAACAGCTTTTCGCGCTTGGCGGAAAACTTGGCGACGGTGGCGCGGCGCTTTTCTTCGCGTTTGATCAGTGCGAGTTTAGCCATGTTGTTCGCCTCAATTCTTGAACGGGAACTTGAAGGCGGCCAGCAGGGCGCGCGCTTCGTCGTCGGACTTGGCGGTGGTCGTGATGGTGATGTTCATCCCGCGCAGAGCATCGATCTTGTCGTACTCGATTTCCGGGAAGATGATCTGTTCCTTCACGCCCATGTTGTAGTTACCGCGACCATCGAACGACTTGGCCGAGATACCACGGAAGTCACGCACGCGCGGCAGCGCGATGGTGACGAGGCGGTCCAGGAATTCATACATCCGATCACGACGCAGGGTGACCTTGCAGCCAACCGGGTAACCGTCACGAATCTTGAAGCCGGCGATCGACTTCTTGGCCTTGGTCACGACCACCTTCTGGCCAGCGATCTTTTCCAGATCACCGACAGCGTGTTCCATGACCTTCTTGTCAGCGACCGCTTCACCCACACCCATGTTGATGGTGATCTTTTCGATGCGCGGCACTTCCATGATCGACTTGTAACCGAACTGCTCGATGAGCGCCGGAACGATCTTTTCTTGGTAAATATCTTGCAGACGAGCCATGTTCTACCCCTTAGCCGCCGATCACTTCGCCGGTCGACTTGAAGACGCGGACTTTCTTGCCGTCTTCGAGGACCTTGAAGCCCACGCGGTCAGCCTTGCCGGCAGCCGCATTGAAAATCGCCACATTGGACACGTGGATCGACATGGTCTTTTCCACGATGCCGCCTTGCTGGCCGCGCATCGGGTTCGGCTTCTGGTGCTTCTTCACCACATTGATGCCTTCGACCACGACACGGTCTTCGGTCGGCAGAACGCGCAGCACGGTGCCGCGACGACCCTTGTCCTTACCGGTGATGACGATGACTTCGTCACCCTTGCGAATCTTGTTCATCCCGTTCCCCTTACAGCACTTCCGGCGCCAGCGACACGATCTTCATAAAGCGCTCGGTACGCAGTTCACGCGTTACCGGTCCGAAGATGCGGGTGCCGATTGGCTCCAGCTTGTTGTTCAGGAGCACGGCGGCATTGCCGTCGAACTTGATCAGCGAGCCATCGGCGCGACGCACGCCCTTGGCGGTACGAACCACCACGGCGTTGTAGACGTCGCCCTTCTTGACACGACCACGGGGGGCCGCATCCTTGATGGTCACCTTGATGATGTCGCCCACTGCTGCATAGCGACGCTTGGAGCCACCCAACACCTTGATGCACATCACGTGACGCGCCCCGGTGTTGTCAGCAACCTCCAGCATGGATTGCATTTGAATCATGGAAAAACAACCTCCAACTTAATCTGCGAATGTTTCGGCAAAGACCGGAACAGTGCCCGGCAAAACCGGGCCAAGACGCAGCCAGTTTTGGACCCCGAAGGGGAAAAACACGATGGATTTGACTCCATCGCAAGACGGAAAAACGGGCATTGTACGCGAAGTACAATGCCCGTGCAAGCACTTGAGCAGTCTAAAGAATTAGACCACGCGTGCCTTTTCGACCAGCTCGGTAACCACCCAGCTCTTGGTCTTCGACAGCGGGCGACCTTCCGCGATCGTGACCAGATCACCTTCGTGATACTGATTGGTTTCGTCGTGCGCGTGATACTTCTTGGAACGACGCATCACCTTGCCGTAGAGCGGGTGCTTGACCAGATGCTCAACCAGAACGGTGACAGTCTTGTCCATCTTGTCGCTGACCACTCGACCGGTCAGCGTGCGCTTCAGTTTTGCTTCGCTCATGTTACGCCGCCTTCTGGGCCAGGATGGTACGGACGCGCGCAATGTCCTTGCGCACACGCTTGATCTCGGTGTTCTTGGCGAGCTGGCCGGTAGCGGCCTGCATGCGCAGACCGAACTGTGCACGCAATAGGGCAGTCAGTTCGCCCTTGAGCTCGTCGACCGACTTTTGACGAAGTTCAGCAGCTTTCATCATTGCCCCACTTGACGAGTGACGAAGGTCGTCGCGAACGGCAGCTTGGCCGAAGCCAGGCGGAACGCTTCGCGGGCGATTTCTTCGCTCACGCCGTCCAGTTCGTACAGCACCTTGCCAGGTTGAATTTCGGCAACCCAGTAATCCGGGCTACCCTTGCCGTTACCCATACGCACTTCGGCCGGCTTGGTCGAGATCGGCTTGTCCGGGAACGCACGGATCCACACACGGCCACCACGCTTGATGTAGCGGGTGATGGCACGACGCGCCGATTCGATCTGGCGGGCGGTCAGGCGACCACGGCTGGTGGCCTTCAGGCCCCAGGTGCCGAACGCAACGCTATTGCCACGGGTGGCGATACCGGTGTTACGGCCCTTTTGTACCTTGCGGTACTTGAGTCTAGTTGGCTGCAGCATTGCGAGGCCCCTTTCGTGCTTTACGCTGGGTTTCCGGCGCCGGCTCAGCGGCCTTCTCGCCAGGCTTCACTTCGCCCTTGTAAACCCAAACCTTGATCCCGATGATGCCGTACGTGGTCTTGGCTTCGCTGGTCGCGTAGTCGATGTCGGCACGCAGGGTGTGCAGCGGCACACGGCCTTCGCGATACCACTCGGTACGGGCGATTTCGATGCCGTTCAGACGGCCGGACGACATGATCTTGATGCCCTGGGCACCCAGACGCATGGCGTTCTGCATGGCGCGCTTCATGGCACGACGGAACATCACGCGCTTTTCCAGCTGCGACGAGATGCTGTCGGCAATGATCTGCGCGTCGATTTCCGGCTTGCGCACCTCTTCGATGTTGACGTGCACCGGCACCTTGAGGACGTTCTGCAGCTCTTTCTTCAAGAGCTCGATGTCCTCGCCCTTCTTGCCGATCACCACACCCGGACGTGCGGTGTAGATGGTGATCTTGGCATTCTTGGCCGGGCGCTCGATGACGACGCGGCTCACCGAAGCGTTCGCCAGTTTCTTCTTCAGAAACTCGCGGACTTCGATGTCCTCGGTTAGCATCTTGCCGAAGTTACGGCTGTTGGCGTACCAGCGCGAGGCCCAGTTCTTGGTGACGGCGAGACGAAAACCCGTCGGATGAATTTTCTGACCCATAATCGCTCCTTAGTCGCCCACAGTCAGCGTGATGTGGCAGGTCTGCTTCTCGATGCGGTTGCCGCGGCCTTTGGCACGAGCGGAGAAACGCTTGAGAGACGGACCCTTGTCCACAAAGATGGTCTTGACCTTGAGGGAGTCGATATCGGCGCCGTCATTGTGTTCAGCGTTGGCGATAGCCGATTCCAGCACCTTCTTGATCAGGACTGCGGCCTTCTTCGGGCTGAAGGTCAGGATGTTGATGGCCTGCTCCACAGGCTTGCCACGAACCAGGTCTGCGACCAGCCGAGCTTTCTGTGCGGAGAGGCGAGCATTGCTCAGTACAGCGGATACTTGCATGTCTTCACCTTAGCGCTTGGCTTTTTTGTCCGCGGCATGGCCTTTGAACGTGCGGGTGAGCGCGAACTCGCCCAGCTTGTGGCCAACCATGTTTTCGTTCACATAGACCGGAACGTGTTGCTTGCCGTTGTGCACAGCGATCGTCAGACCGACGAAGTCCGGCAGAACGGTAGAACGACGCGACCAGGTCTTGATCGGGCGCTTGTCGTTCGACGTACGGGCAGCCTCGACCTTCTTGATGAGGTGCAGGTCGACGAACGGACCCTTCTTGACAGAACGTGCCATGTTCAATTACCCCTTGTTCGCAGGACGACGACGAACGATCATGCCGTCGGTACGCTTGTTGTTGCGGGTACGGTAGCCCTTGGTCGGCTGGCCCCACGGGCTAACCGGCACACGACCTTCACCAGTACGACCCTCACCACCACCGTGCGGGTGATCGATCGGGTTCATCGCAGTACCGCGGACGGTCGGACGAATACCCAGCCAACGCTTCGCACCGGCCTTGCCGTACGAGCGCAGGATGTGCTCTTCGTTACCCACTTCGCCCAGGGTGGCGCGGCAGTCGATGTGCACCTTGCGGATTTCACCGGAGCGCAGACGCAGCTGGGCGTAAGCACCTTCGCGAGCCAGCAGCTGGACCGAAGCACCAGCTGAACGGGCCAGCTGGGCACCCTTGCCAGGTTGCAGCTCGACGCAGTGAATGGTCGAACCCACCGGGATGTTGCGGATCGGCATGGCCGAGCCAACCTTGATCGGCGCTTCCGGACCGGACAGCACCACGGCACCCGCCTTCAGACCCTTGGGGGCGATGATGTAGCGGCGCTCGCCATCGGCATAGCACAGCAGTGCGATGTTGGCGGTACGGTTCGGGTCATATTCCAGGCGCTCAACCGTTGCCGGGATGCCATCCTTGTTGCGCTTGAAATCGATCACGCGATAGTGCTGCTTGTGGCCACCACCCTTGTGACGGGTAGTGATCACGCCGCGGTTGTTGCGGCCAGCGGTCTTGCTTTGCGATTCCAGCAGCGGGGCGTACGGGGCGCCCTTGTGCAGATCCGGGTTCACCACCTTGACAACGGCGCGGCGACCAGCGGACGTCGGTTTTACTTTAACCAATGCCATGTTCAAGTCTCCTTATTGCGCGGCTGCAAGGTCAATTTCTTGACCCGGAACCAGGCTGACATAAGCCTTCTTCCAGTCCTTGCGGGTGCCGTTGAAGCGGCCAAAACGCTTGGACTTGCCCTTGACGTTCACCACGGTCACGCCCTGGACCTTGACCTTGAACAGCAGTTCGACCGCTGCCTTGATCTCGCTCTTGGTCGCATCGGTGGAGACGCGGAATACGATCTGCTCGTTCTTGTCGGCAACCAACGTGCTCTTTTCCGAGACGATGGGTGCACGCAGAACCTGCAGCAGACGGTTTTCGGTAAATTGCGTCATGCGTAGATCTCCTCGAGAGCCTGGAGCGCATCGCGGGTCAGGACCAGCTTGTTGAAGCGGACGAGGCTAACCGGATCGACTTGGGACGGCTCGAGTACGAGCACGTTCGGCAGGTTGCGGGAAGCGAGATACAGGTTCTCGTCCAGCTCCTTGGTCACGATCAGGGCCGAATCCAGCTTGAGCGCTTCGAGCTTTTGCACGAAAGCCTTGGTCTTCGGCGCTTCGAGCGCGAACGAATCGACCACCACCAGACGGTCTTCGCGCACTAGCTGCGACAGGATGGTCGCAATGCCAGCACGGAACATCTTGCGGTTGACCTTCTGGCTGAAGTTCTCGTCCGGGCTATTCGGGAAGGTCTTACCACCACCACGCCACAGCGGCGACGAGCTCATACCGGCACGAGCGCGACCCGTACCCTTCTGACGCCACGGCTTCTTGGTGGTGTGCTTGACTTCGGAACGATCCTTCTGAGCACGATTGCCACTGCGCGCGTTGGCGAAGTAGGCCGTTACGACCTGGTGCACCAGCGCTTCGTTGAACTCACGCGCGAACAGGGCATCGGAACCGGCGACGGCGGCTTGCGCCTCGCCCGATGCATTGATGACTTTCAGTTCCATTACGCACCTGCCTTGACACTGGGGCGCACGACAACGTCGTTGCCCTTGGAACCCGGAACCGCACCCTTGACGAGCAGCAACTGGCGCTCGACATCGATGCGAACCACTTCGAGGTTCTGCACGGTGGACTTCACATTGCCGTACTGACCAGCCATGCGCTTACCCGGGAAGATACGACCCGGATCCTGCGCCTGACCAATGGAACCCGGCGTGTTGTGCGAACGCGAGTTACCGTGGGTGGCACGGTTGGAACTGAAGTTGTGACGCTTGATAACGCCCGAGAAACCCTTACCCTGCGAGGTTCCGGTGACGTCGACCAGCTGACCAGCAGCGAACAGCTCAACGGAAAGCGCATCACCTGCCTTCAGATCAGCCAGCTTTTCAGCGGCAACCCGGAACTCGACGAGTCCGAGGCCGGCTTCAACGCCTGCCTTGGCAAAATGACCGGCTTCCGCTTTGTTGACGCGGTTGGCCTTCTTGGCACCGAAAGTCACCTGAACAGCTGCATAGCCGTCGGTTTCTGCGGACTTGATTTGCGTGACGCGATTGGCCGACATGTCCAGCACCGTTACCGGAATGGATGCACCATCCTCGGCAAAGACGCGGGTCATGCCGACTTTGCGACCGACAAGACCTAAGCTCATAGTTATTTCCTTTACAGGGCCGATTGCGATTGATCGGCTAATAACCAGTTAAAAATAAACGGGCTTACCGCCCAAAGACGGCAAGCCCGCGATACTAGCACAGCTTTTTCTTATGTCGCAAGCACTTAGCGTGCTTGCGACATTCGAATTACTGCAACTTGATCTCGACGTCGACGCCAGCCGGCAGATCCAGCTTCATCAGCGCGTCAACGGTCTTGTCGGTAGGATCGACAATGTCCATCAGGCGCAGATGGGTACGGATCTCGAACTGGTCGCGCGAGGTCTTGTTCACGTGCGGCGAACGCAGCACGTCGAAACGCTCGATCTTGGTCGGCAGCGGAACCGGGCCCTTGACCACGGCGCCGGTGCGCTTGGCGGTCTCGACGATTTCCTGGGCCGAACGGTCGATCAGTGCGTAATCGAACGCCTTCAGGCGGATACGGATTTTCTGGCTTTGCATTGCATCCAGTCCTTATTCGATGATCTTGGCAACGACACCGGCGCCGACGGTACGACCGCCTTCACGGATGGCGAAGCGCAGACCTTGTTCCATGGCGATCGGTGCGATCAGCGACACGGTCACTTCCACATTGTCACCCGGCATCACCATTTCGGTACCTGCCGGCAGCTCGACCGCACCGGTCACGTCGGTGGTACGGAAGTAGAACTGCGGACGATAGCCGTTGAAGAACGGGGTGTGACGACCGCCCTCTTCCTTGCTCAGCACGTAGACCGAACCTTCGAACTTGGTGTGCGGGGTGATCGAACCCGGCTTGGCCAGCACTTGGCCGCGCTCGACTTCCTCACGCTTGGTGCCGCGCAGCAGCGCGCCGATGTTGTCGCCAGCCTGGCCTTGGTCCAGCAGCTTGCGGAACATTTCCACGCCGGTGCAGGTGGTCTTGGTGGTCGGCTTGATACCGACGATTTCGATTTCTTCGCCGACCTTGATGATGCCACGCTCAACGCGACCGGTCACCACGGTACCGCGACCCGAGATCGAGAACACGTCTTCCACCGGCATCAGGAAGGTACCGTCGATGGCACGCTCCGGCTCCGGGATGTAGGTGTCGAGGGCATCGGCCAGACGGAAGATGGCGGGTTCGCCGTATTCCGATTGGTCGCCTTCGAGGGCCAGACGCGCCGAGCCGGTGATGATCGGGGTGTCGTCACCCGGGAAGTCGTACTTGGACAGCAGCTCGCGCACTTCCATTTCGACCAGCTCGAGCAGTTCGGCGTCGTCCACCAGGTCAGCCTTGTTCAGGAAGACGATGATGAACGGCACGCCAACCTGGCGCGACAGCAGGATGTGTTCGCGGGTTTGCGGCATCGGGCCATCAGCGGCCGAGCAGACCAGGATCGCGCCGTCCATCTGGGCGGCACCGGTGATCATGTTCTTCACATAGTCAGCGTGACCCGGGCAGTCGACGTGCGCGTAGTGGCGCTTTTCGGTTTCGTATTCGACGTGGGCGGTGTTGATCGTGATACCGCGAGCCTTTTCTTCCGGCGCGCTGTCGATCTGGTCGTAGCCCTTGGCTTCGCCGCCGAACTTCTTCGACAGGATGGTGGTGATCGCTGCGGTCAGAGTGGTCTTGCCATGGTCAACGTGACCGATGGTGCCCACGTTCACGTGCGGCTTCGTCCGCGCAAACTTTTCTTTTGCCATTGCTGTATTCCTTATTCGTTAACCGTTACTTCTTGTTGGCGATGATGGCGTCGGCGACGTGCTTCGGCGCTTCCGAGTAGTGCTTGAATTCCATCGAGTAGGTGGCACGACCTTGCGACATGGAGCGCAGGGTGGTCGAGTAGCCGAACATTTCCGACAGCGGCACTTCCACCTTGATCATCTTGCCGCCAGCCGGGTTGTCATCCATACCCTGGATGATGCCGCGACGGGACGAGAGATCACCCATGATGTCGCCCATATACTCTTCCGGCGTTTCGATTTCCACGGCCATCATCGGCTCGAGAATCACCGCACCGGCGCGACGCATTGCTTCCTTGAAGGCAATCGAGCCAGCCAGTTCGAAGGCGATCTGCGACGAGTCGACGTCGTGGTACGAACCGAAGGTCAGGCGCACGGTCACGTCCACCACCGGGAAGCCAGCCAGCACACCGGACTTCAGCGTGTTCTGGATACCCTTGTCCACCGACGGGATGAATTCGCGTGGAATCACGCCACCCTTGATTTCGTCGATGAACTGGTAGCCCTTGCCCTCGCCGGACGGCTCGAGCGTGATCGTGCAATCACCGAACTGGCCCTTACCGCCGGACTGCTTGGCATGCTTGCCCTGCACATCCTTCACGGTCTGGGTGACGGTTTCGCGGTAGGCCACTTGCGGCGCGCCGACGTTGGCTTCCACGCCGAATTCGCGCTTCATGCGGTCGACCAGAATTTCCAAGTGCAATTCGCCCATACCGGAAATGATGGTCTGGCCCGACTCTTCATCGGTACGCACGCGGAACGACGGATCTTCCTTGGCCAAGCGGTTCAGGGCGACGCCCATCTTTTCCTGGTCAGCCTTGGTCTTCGGTTCGACGGCGACGTGAATCACCGGCTCCGGGAACACCATGCGCTCCAGAATGACCGGGTGATCCGGCGAGCACAGGGTTTCACCGGTGGTGACGTCCTTCAGGCCGATACCGGCAGCGATGTCGCCTGCCAGAACCTCATCGATTTCCTGACGTTCGTTGGCGTGCATCTGCACGATACGACCGATCCGTTCCTTCTTGTCCTTGACCGAATTCAGCACCGAGTCGCCCGACTTCACCACGCCCGAGTAGACGCGGAAGAAGGTCAGCTGGCCAACGTACGGGTCGTTCATCAGCTTGAATGCCAGCGCCGAGAACGGCGCCGAATCCGAAGCCTCGCGAGTGACCGGCTGCTCCTTCTCGTCGGTACCCTTGACCGGCGGGATATCGACCGGCGACGGCAGGAATTCGATCACGGCGTCGAGCATGCGCTGCACGCCCTTGTTCTTGAACGCGGTGCCGCACAGCATCGGCTGGATTTCGCAGGCGATGGTGCGCTGACGCAGTGCCTGGACGATTTCGGCCTCGGTGAGGTCGCCTTCTTCCAGATATTTGTTCATCAGCTCTTCGGTCGCCTCGGCGGCCGATTCAACCATCTTCTCGCGCCATTCCTGGGCAGTTGCCTGCAGGTCAGCCGGGATGTCCTTGTACTCGAACTTCATGCCTTGCGAGGCATCGTCCCAGAAGATGGCCTGCATCTTCAGGAGGTCGACCACGCCGACGAAGGTGTCTTCGGCACCAATGGGGATCACCACCGGCACCGGGTTGGCCTTCAGACGGGTCTTCATCTGCTCGACGACGCGGAAGAAGTTGGCGCCTTGACGGTCCATCTTGTTCACGAACGCCAGACGCGGCACCTGGTACTTGTTGGCCTGACGCCACACGGTTTCCGACTGCGGCTGAACGCCACCCACCGCGCAGTACACCATGCAGGCGCCATCCAGAACGCGCATCGAACGCTCCACCTCGATGGTGAAGTCAACGTGCCCCGGGGTGTCGATGATGTTGAAGCGGTGCTCCGGGAACTGCAGACCCATACCTTTCCAGAAGGTGGTGGTCGCAGCCGAAGTGATGGTAATGCCACGCTCTTGCTCTTGCTCCATCCAGTCCATGGTGGCAGCGCCGTCGTGAACCTCACCAATCTTGTGGTTCACGCCGGTGTAGAACAGGATACGCTCGGTCGTGGTGGTCTTGCCGGCGTCGATGTGAGCGGAAATACCGATATTGCGGTACCGCTCAATGGGGGTCTTACGAGCCACGGTTTTATCCTTAAGCGTTATGCATTAGAAGCGGTAGTGGGCAAACGCCTTGTTCGCTTCTGCCATGCGGTGCACTTCATCGCGCTTCTTCATCGCGCCACCACGGCCTTCTGCTGCATCGAGCAGCTCGCCAGCCAGACGCAGATCCATGGACTTCTCGCCACGCTTGCGGGCCGCGTCACGCAACCAGCGCATCGCCAATGCCAAACGACGGCTGGGACGGACTTCGACCGGCACTTGATAGTTTGCACCACCGACGCGACGGCTCTTCACCTCGACGACCGGTTTTGCGTTACTGATGGCGGCGGTGAAGACTTCCAGCGCGGTCTTGCCGGCAGCCTTCTTTTCGATCTGGGCGAGCGCGCCGTAAACAATGCGCTCAGCCACGGCTTTCTTGCCGTCGATCATCACCACGTTCATGAACTTGGTCAGTTCCGTGGAACCGAACTTCGGATCCGGCAGCACTTCGCGCTTCGGAACTTCTCTACGTCTTGGCATGACTCTATTTCCTTAATGTGACATTCAGTCGGGGTTATCCCCACGGCCGGCCAATCGGACGGCCACTTACTCGACGGCCCCCTTGCGGGATGGTCCGCCGCTTGCTCGAAGTATTACTTCGGACGCTTGGCGCCGTACTTCGAACGCGACTGCTTACGATCCTTGACGCCGGCCGTATCGAGCGAACCGCGCACGGTGTGGTAACGCACACCCGGCAAATCCTTCACACGACCACCGCGGATCAGCACCACGCTGTGTTCCTGCAGGTTGTGGCCTTCACCGCCGATGTACGAAATGACTTCGAAACCGTTGGTGAGACGAACCTTGCACACTTTACGCAGAGCGGAGTTCGGCTTCTTCGGGGTGGTGGTGTACACACGGGTGCACACGCCACGCTTTTGAGGGCAGGCTTCGAGCGCGGGAACCTTGCTCTTCGCCACTTCCTTCTCGCGGCCCTTGCGGACCAGCTGGTTGATAGTTGGCATTGATTTGTACTTCCTCAGTTAACAACCCCTTGCGGGGACCTTCGGGCCGACGCTTACGGTCGGCGGCCCAAATAAAGCCGGCGACACCTGGAAATCCAGGTGCCGCCTTAGAAAAGACTTGGGATTTTAGAAAAATCAAGCCCTTGACGTCAAGTGACGTCTGATCAGAGTGCTTCCTCGCTGCTGGCGACCGCCGCCTCGTCGCTGACCGATTCGGTCGCGAACTCCAGCGTCGGCGCGGCCTGCTTGCGGCTGCGATGGTAAGCGAGACCCGTACCGGCAGGGATCAGACGACCGACGATCACGTTTTCCTTCAGACCGCGCAGATCGTCGACCTTGCCCATGATGGCAGCCTCGGTCAGCACGCGCGTGGTTTCTTGGAACGACGCGGCCGAGATGAACGAGTCAGTCGACAGCGAGGCCTTGGTAATACCCAACAGCACGTTGTCGAACTTGGCCAGTTCCTTGCCATCGGCAGCCAGCTTGTCGTTGGCGATCATCACCTCGGCACGCTCGACCTGCTCGCCCTGGATGAAGTCGGAACCACCCGCATCGGTGATGACCACGCGACGCAGCATCTGGCGAACGATCACCTCGATGTGCTTGTCGTTGATCTTCACGCCCTGCAGACGATAAACCTCCTGCACTTCCTGGACCACGTAGCGCGCCAGCTCCTCGATACCCTGCAGACGCAGGATGTCGTGCGGATCGATTGCGCCATCGACGATCATTTCACCGCGGTTCACCACCTGCCCCTCGTGCACCATTACGTGCTTTTCCTTCGGGATCAGGTATTCGTGCGGCGTGCCATCCGGATCGGTAATCACCAAGCGCTGCTTGCCCTTGGTTTCCTTGCCGAAGCTGATGGTACCGGTGATGTCGGCCAGCATGCCGGCATCCTTCGGCGAACGGGCTTCGAACAGCTCGGCCACGCGCGGCAAACCGCCAGTAATGTCGCGGGTCTTGGCCGATTCCTGCGGAATCCGCGCCAGCACCTCACCCGGGTTGACCTGCTGGCCATCCTTCACGGTAATAATCGCGCCCGGTTGGAAGCCGATGGTGACCGGCGTTTCAGTACCGGCAAGCTTGACTTCAGCGCCCTTCTCGTCGAGCAACTTGACCAGCGGACGGACACCCTTGGCGCCGGCCTTGGTCTTCACGTTGATCACGACCAGGGTCGACAGACCGGTCACGTCGTCCACCTGCTTGACGACGGTGAAACCTTCCTCGACGTTCTCGAACTTCACCTGACCGGCGTACTCGGTAATGATCGGGCGGGCGTGCGGATCCCAGGTCCCGAGCACGGTACCGGCCTTGATCGCATCGCCATCCTTCACCAGCAGCGTGGCACCATACGGCACCTTGTGGCGCTCGCGCTCGCGACCCTGCTCGTCCAGCACCAGCACTTCGGCCGAACGCGCGATGACCACCGGCTCGCCCTTGGCATTGGTGACGTAGCGCATCTTGTCGCTGTAGGCCACCTTGCCGTTGGACTTGGCTTCGACCTGGCTCGCTGCAGCAGCCCGCGATGCGGCACCACCGATGTGGAAGGTCCGCATGGTCAGCTGGGTACCCGGCTCACCGATCGACTGCGCAGCGATCACGCCGACCGCTTCGCCCGAGTTCACCAGATGGCCGCGACCAAGATCACGGCCGTAGCACTTGGCGCACAGGCCGTAGCGGGTTTCGCAGGTCAGCGGGGTGCGGACCTTGACCTCGTCGATACCGACGGCGTCGATCTGGTCGACCAGTTCTTCGGTCAGCAGCGAGCCGGCTTCGATCACGGTCTCTTGCGAGGCCGGATCGATCAGGTCGACAGCAGTCACGCGGCCAAGGATACGGTCGCGCAGCGCTTCGATCACGTCACCGCCTTGCACGACGGCCTTCATGGTCACGCCGTACTTGGTACCGCAATCGTCCTCGATCACCACCAGATCCTGCGTCACGTCGACCAGACGACGCGTCAGGTAACCGGAGTTCGCGGTCTTCAACGCGGTATCGGCCAGACCCTTACGGGCACCGTGCGTCGAGTTGAAGTACTGCAGAACGGTCAAGCCTTCGCGGAAGTTGGTGGTAATCGGCGTCTCGATGATCGAGCCATCCGGTTTGGCCATCAGGCCCCGCATCCCGGCCAGCTGACGGATCTGGGCTGCGGAGCCCCGCGCGCCCGAGTCGGCCATCATATAGATCGAGTTGAACGATTCCTGGTCGACTTCCTTGCCTTCGGCGTTGACGACCTTTTCCTTGCCCAGATGCGCCATCATGGCCTTGGCGATCTGGTCACCGGCACGGCCCCAGATATCGACCACCTTGTTGTAGCGCTCGCCTTGGGTCACGAGACCGGCGGTGTACTGCTGCTCGATTTCCTTCACTTCCGCGTTGGCGGCAGCCAGCAACTCGACCTTTTCCTTCGGTACCAGCATGTCGTCGACGCAGATCGAGATACCGCCGCGGGTCGAGTAGCTGAAGCCGGTGTACATCAGCTGGTCGGCGAACACCACGGTGTCCTTCAGGCCGCAGCGACGGAACGAGGCGTTGATCAGCTTGCCGATTTCCTTCTTCTTCAACGACTTGTCGATGTGGCTGAAGTCGAGGCCCTTCGGCAGGATTTCCGACAGGATGGCGCGACCAACGGTGGTATCGCGGCGAACCAGCTTGTATTGCCAGTCGCCGTTGTCGTCCTTGTACCAGTCCTTCAGGCGTACCGAGACGCGGGTCTGCAGCGTGACCGCCTTGTTGGCGTAGGCACGATGCACTTCCTGCACGTCAGCGAGCTTCATGCCCTCGCCCTTGCCGTTCACGGCCTCACGGCTCATGTAGTAGAGGCCCAGCACGATATCCTGCGACGGCACGATGATCGGCTCGCCGTTGGCGGGCGACAGCACGTTGTTCGAGGCCAGCATCAGCGTGCGGGCTTCCATCTGCGCTTCCAGCGACAGCGGCACGTGGACGGCCATCTGGTCACCGTCGAAGTCGGCGTTGAACGCCGCGCAAACCAGCGGGTGCAGCTGGATGGCCTTGCCTTCGATCAACACGGGCTCGAACGCCTGGATGCCCAGACGGTGCAGCGTCGGCGCGCGGTTCAGCAGCACCGGATGCTCGCGGATCACGTCTTCCAGGATGTCCCACACCACGGCTTCCTGCGATTCGACCATCTTCTTCGCCGCCTTGATGGTGGTGGCGAGGCCGAGCACTTCGAGCTTGTGGAAGATGAAGGGCTTGAACAGTTCCAGCGCCATCAGCTTGGGCAGGCCGCACTGATGCAGACGCAGGTATGGGCCCACGGTAATCACGGAACGGCCGGAATAGTCGACGCGCTTGCCCAACAGGTTCTGACGGAAACGACCGCCCTTACCCTTGATCATGTCGGCCAGCGACTTCAGCGGACGCTTGTTGGCGCCGGTCATGGCCTTGCCGCGACGACCGTTGTCCAGCAGCGAATCGACCGATTCCTGCAGCATGCGCTTTTCGTTACGCACGATGATGTCGGGCGCGCGCAGTTCAAGCAGGCGCTTCAGACGGTTGTTCCGGTTGATGACGCGGCGATACAGGTCATTCAGATCGGACGTGGCGAAGCGGCCGCCATCGAGCGGAACCAGCGGGCGCAGTTCCGGCGGCAGTACCGGCAGCACGTCCATGATCATCCACTCGGGCTTGATGCCGGACTTCTGGAAAGCCTCGAGCACCTTCAGGCGCTTGGCGATCTTCTTGATCTTGGTGTCCGAACCGGTCGATTCGAGCTCCTGGCGCAGCGTGGCGATCTCGCGATCGGCATCCAGCGCCTTCAGGAGTTCGCGTACCGCTTCGGCGCCCATCATGGCGACGAACTCGTCGCCATACTCTTCAACCTTGTTGAAGTAGTCGTCTTCAGTCAGCAGCTGGCCGCGGTTCAGCGGGGTCATGCCCGGCTCGACCACGATGAATGCTTCGAAGTACAGCACCCGTTCGATGTCGCGCAGCGGAATGTCCAGCACCATGCCCAGACGGCTCGGCAGGCTCTTCAGGAACCAGATGTGGGCAACCGGGCTGGCCAGCTCGATGTGGGCCATGCGCTCGCGACGCACCTTGGACAGCGTGACTTCAACGCCGCATTTCTCGCAGATCACGCCGCGATGCTTCAGGCGCTTGTACTTGCCGCACAGGCACTCGTAATCCTTGATCGGCCCGAAGATACGGGCGCAGAACAGGCCGTCGCGTTCCGGCTTGAACGTACGGTAGTTGATGGTTTCCGGCTTCTTCACTTCACCGAAGGACCAGGAACGGATCTTCTCGGGCGATGCGAGCCCGATCTTGATCGCGTCAAATTCCTCGTCCTGGGTGACTTGCTTGAAGAGTTCGAGTAGGCCTTTCATTCAATCTTTCTCCTGTGAGGGGTGGTCGTCAGGTGTGAGGCGCCCGAGGGCGCCTGCCCACACCTCACACAG
This sequence comes from Chitinolyticbacter meiyuanensis, assembly GCF_008033135.1. Lineage (NCBI taxonomy): Bacteria > Pseudomonadati > Pseudomonadota > Betaproteobacteria > Neisseriales > Chitinibacteraceae > Chitinolyticbacter > Chitinolyticbacter meiyuanensis. Next base: position 1,069,484 of record NZ_CP041335.1, on the reverse strand, counting down.
ATCAGTACGTTTCCAGATCGATATCGATACCGAGCGAGCGGATTTCCTTCACCAGCACGTTGAAGGATTCCGGCATGCCGGCATCGATACGGTGGTCGCCCTTGACGATGTTTTCGTAGATCTTGGTACGACCATTCACATCATCGGACTTCACCGTCAGCATTTCCTGCAGCGTGTACGCAGCACCATAGGCTTCCAGTGCCCACACTTCCATCTCACCGAAGCGCTGGCCACCGAACTGCGCCTTACCACCCAGCGGCTGCTGCGTGACCAGCGAGTACGGGCCGGTCGAACGCGCATGCATCTTGTCGTCGACCAAGTGATGCAGCTTCAGGTAGTGCATCACGCCCACAGTGACCTTGCGCTCGAACGGCTCGCCGTTGCGGCCATCGAACAGCTGCATCTGGGTCTTCGAATCGTTGAAGCCCAACAGGCCAGTCCGTGCGTCGCTGTCCGGGTAGGCCAAGTCCAGCATGGTGCGGATCTCGGATTCCTTGGCGCCATCAAACACCGGGCTGGCAAAAGTCATGCCAGTACGCAGGCCGTTGGCCAGCTCCAGCACTTCACCGTCGGACAGACCGGCGATATCTTCGGCCTTGCCGGCGCTGTTGTAGATCTCATCCAGGTACTTGCGGATCGCAGCGGCGTTCTGCTGCTCGCGCAACATCGCCTCGATACGCTGGCCGATGCCCTTGGCCGCCCACCCGAGGTGGACTTCCAGGATCTGGCCGATGTTCATCCGCGACGGCACGCCCAGCGGGTTCAGCACGATGTCGACCGGGGAGCCATCGGCCATGTACGGCAGATCTTCCACCGGCAGGATCTTCGAGACCACGCCCTTGTTACCATGACGGCCGGCCATCTTGTCACCCGGCTGCAGACGGCGCTTCACGGCTACGTAGACCTTGACCATCTTGATCACGCCCGGTGGCAGCTCATCGCCCTGGGTCAGCTTGCGCTTTTTGTCTTCGAACTTGAGATCGAAGTCGGCGCGCATCTGGGCGATCAGGTCCTTCATCGCCTCAAGCTGGCGTGCAGCCTCCTCGTCGGCAAGACGGATGTCGAACCAATCGTGCTTGGAGGCGAGGCTGGCCAGGTAATCCTTGGTCACTTCGGCCTTGCCCAGCTTCTGCGGGCCGCCATTGGCCTTCTTGCCGACGATCTGGCGCTCGATCCGCTCGAACAGATCGTTCTCGACGATACGCAGCTGATCGTTCAGATCCTGGCGATAGCGACGCAGTTGGTCATCGATGATGGACTGGGCGCGCTTGTCGCGCTCCACGCCTTCACGGGTGAACACCTGCACGTCGATGACGGTACCGGTCATGCCCGACGGCACCCGCAGCGAGGTGTCCTTCACGTCGGACGCCTTCTCGCCGAAGATCGCGCGCAGCAGCTTCTCTTCCGGGGTCAGCTGGGTTTCGCCCTTCGGCGTCACCTTACCGACCAGCACGTCACCCGCTTCGACTTCGGCACCGATGTAGACGATGCCCGACTCATCCAGCCGGCCCAGCATGCGCTCGGACAGGTTGGAGATGTCGCGGGTGATTTCCTCGGGCCCGAGCTTGGTGTCGCGAGCCATCACGTTCAGCTCCTCGATATGGATCGAGGTATAGCGATCGTCGGCCACGACCTTTTCGGAGATCAGGATCGAATCTTCGAAGTTGTAGCCGTTCCACGGCATGAACGCGATGGTCATGTTCTGACCAAGCGCCATTTCGCCGAGGTCGGTCGAAGCGCCGTCAGCCACCACGTCGCCGCGGGCGATCTTATCGCCCTTCTTCACGATCGGGCGCTGGTTGATATTGGTGTTCTGGTTGGAACGGGTGAACTTCACCAGGTTATAGATATCGACGCCGGTTTCGCCCGGCAGGGTCTCGTCGTCATTGACGCGGACCACGATACGGTTGGCATCGACATAGTCGACCACGCCGCCACGCAGCGCAGCCACGGCCGTGCCCGAATCGACCGCGCAGGTACGCTCGATACCGGTACCGACGTACGGGGCAGTGGCACGCAGGCAAGGCACGGCCTGGCGCTGCATGTTGGCGCCCATTAGCGCGCGGTTCGCATCGTCGTGCTCGAGGAACGGGATCAGCGAGGCCGCGACGGACACGATCTGGCTCGGTGCCACGTCCATGTACTGCACGCGGTCCGGGCTGGCCATGATGGTTTCGCCGTGTTCACGGCAGGTCACCAGTTCGTCGGTCAGCGTGCCGTCACCGGCCACTTCAGCGTTGGCCTGGGCGATCACGTACTTGCCTTCCTCGATGGCCGACAAGTAATCGATCTGGTCGGTCACCTTGCCGTCCACCACGCGGCGGTACGGGGTTTCCAGGAAGCCGTACTCGTTGGTACGTGCGTAGCACGACAGCGAGTTGATCAGACCGATGTTCGGGCCTTCCGGCGTTTCGATCGGGCAGACGCGGCCATAGTGGGTCGGGTGCACGTCACGGACTTCGAAGCCGGCGCGCTCGCGGGTCAGACCGCCCGGGCCCAGTGCCGAGACACGACGCTTGTGGGTGATTTCCGACAGCGGGTTGGTCTGGTCCATGAACTGCGACAGCTGCGACGAACCGAAGAATTCCTTGATCGCGGCCGAAACGGGCTTGGCATTGATCAGGTCATGCGGCATCAGGTTGTCGGACTCGGCTTGCGACAGGCGCTCCTTCACGGCGCGCTCGACACGCACCAGGCCGGCGCGGAACTGGTTCTCGGCCAGTTCGCCAACCGAACGCACGCGGCGGTTGCCCAGGTGATCGATGTCATCGACATCGCCACGGCCATTGCGCAGCTCGATCAGGATGCCGATCACGGCGAGGATGTCCTCGACCGACAGCACACCCGGACCGATGTCGCCCGGCGCGCCGGCACGCTCGGCAAAGCGACGACGCCAGCCCGGAGCCTTGTCGTCGAGCTCGGCATAGGCACGGCGGTTAAACTTCATGCGGCCGACGGCCGACAGGTCATAGCGCTCTTCGGCGAAGAACAGGCCCTGGAATAGACCTTCAACGGCGTCTTCCGTCGGTGGCTCGCCGGGGCGCATCATGCGGTAGATCGCGACACGGGCGGCGTACTGGTCGGCAGTTTCGTCCGAACGCAGGCTGGCCGAGATATAGGCACCCTGGTCCAGATCATTGACGAACAGCACCTTGACCTGCGCGACGCCAGCGGCGTCGAACTTGATAGCGAGGTCTTCGGTGATCTCGTCATTGGCGCGGGCGATCACTTCACCGGTATCGGCGTTGACCACATCGTGCGCCAGGATACGGCCGATCAGGAAATCGACCGGCACCGGCAGCTGCTTGAGGCCAGCGGTCTGGATGTCGCGAATGGTCTTGGCGGTGATGCGCTTGCCTTCCTGGGCCAGCACTTTGCCATCGTCGGACACGATGTCGAACTTGGCGACCTCGCCCTTCAGGCGTTCCGGCACCAGCTCCAGGAACAGGCCCTTCTTGCCCATGTTGAAGGTGTCGGTGTCGTAGAACTCGGTCAGCACCTGTTCCGGCGTGTAGCCCAGCGCCTTCAGCAGCACCGAGACCGGCATCTTGCGGCGGCGGTCGATCCGGAAGAACAGCAAGTCCTTCGGATCGAATTCGAAGTCCAGCCACGAGCCGCGGTAAGGAATCACGCGGGCCGAGAACAGCAGCTTGCCCGAGCTGTGGGTCTTGCCCTTGTCGTGCTCGAAAAACACGCCTGGCGAGCGGTGCAGCTGCGACACGATGACACGCTCGGTACCGTTGATCACGAACGAGCCGTTACGCGTCATCAGCGGAATTTCGCCGAAGTAAACGTCCTGCTCCTTCACTTCCTTCACGGTCGGCTTGGCGGCTTCGCGGTCCATGATCACCAGGCGCACGCGCGCGCGCAGCGGGGCAGCAAAGGTGATGCCGCGCTGCTGGCATTCGATCACGTCGAACGGCGGCTCGCCGAGGTTGAAATGCACAAACTCCAGGCGAGCGTTCTCGTTGTGCGAGACGATCGGGAAGATGGAGCTGAATGCGGCCTGCAGACCGGCATTCTTGCGCTCGGCGACCGGGACTTCCTGTTGCAAGAAATCCGTGTAAGAGTCAATCTGAGTCGCAAGGAGAAACGGCACATCCAGTACGTTCGCCCGCTTGGCGAAGCTCTTACGGATGCGTTTCTTCTCAGTGAACGAGTAATTCATACTCACAAGCTCTCCATGGAGTGAGGCGCAAAAGACAAAATCCAAAGTGCGCATCGCGCGCGCCCTGTGATTTGCCTTCTACCCGGGCCAGCCCCGGTGCGGAACGACAAAACGCAAAAGGGCAGGCGGATTGCTCCGCCTGCCTGCACATCTGGCTAACGCAATTACTTCACGTCAGCGGTAGCGCCAGCTTCAACCAGCTTCTTCTGGATGGCTTCGGCATCAGCCTTCGACACGCCTTCCTTGACCGGCTTCGGAGCGCCGTCGACCAGATCCTTGGCTTCCTTCAGACCCAGGCCGGTCACTTCGCGGACGACCTTGATCACGCCAACCTTGTTGGCGCCAGCGCCGGTCAGGATCACGTCGAATTCGGTTTTCTCTTCTGCAGCAGCAGCGGCGCCACCGGCAGCCGGGCCAGCAGCAACAGCAACAGCAGCAGCCGAAACGCCGAACTTCTCTTCGAACGCCTTCACCAGGTCGTTCAGTTCCATGACGGTCAAGCCAGCAACGGCTTCGAGGATATCTTCTTTGGACAGAGCCATTTGTAAAACTCCTGAAAATCGGTAATTCGTAATGAAATCGGGTTAAGCAGCTTCTGCTTGCTTCTTTTCCGCCAGGGCAGCGAGACCACGGGCAAAGCCCGACAGCGGTGCCTTCATGACGTACAGCAGCTTGGACAGCAGCTCTTCGCGGCTCGGGATCGAGGCCAGCTCGGCAACTCCGGCGGCATCCAGAACCTTGCCTTCATAAGAGCCAGCCTTGATGACGATCTTGTCGTCCTTCTTGCTGAAGCTGTTCAGTACCTTGGCTGCGGCAACCGGGTCTTCGGACAGGCCATATACCAGCGGGCCGACCATATGGTCAGCCAGACCGGCAAACGGCGTGCCTTCGACCGCACGGCGTGCCAGCGTGTTCTTCAGAACGCGCAGGTACACGCCGGACTCGCGCGCGTCTTTGCGCAGCTGAGTCATGTTGGCAACCCCGATACCCCGATACTCGGCGACGACGATGGTCTGAGCCTTGGCAACTTCTGCCGAGATCTCAGCAACGACGGCCTTCTTGTCTTCGAGATTAAGACTCAAGGTCTACCTCCATTAGCGAGAGAACGGTGCAATTGCTTGCACCCCCTAACGGCGACCTTCATTCAGGAGCGCCCGGCGGCTTGCGCCACCGGGAAAAACCTAGATTGGGTGCACCGTCTGCGTGGGCCAGCGAGTGCTTGCGCCCTCGTTAATTAAGCGATCGGGATATATCCCTCACGCGCCTACGGTCTTTGACAATCCCGCGCCCGCCTTGCGACGGACACAGGCCCAAAGTTCTTTATTGCGTAACCGTGGTGGTATCCACGCGCACGCCGATACCCATGGTGCTGGATACGGCGACCTTCTTGAAGTAGATACCCTTGGCAGCGGCCGGCTTGGCCTTCTGCAGCGCATCGATCAGCGCAACCAGGTTCGCCTTCAGGTCGGCGGCTTCGAACGAAGCGCGGCCGATGGTGGCGTGGATGATACCGGCCTTGTCGGTACGGTACTGGACCTGACCTGCCTTGGCGTTCTTCACGGCCTCGGCGACGTTCGGGGTCACGGTGCCGACCTTCGGGTTCGGCATCAGGCCGCGCGGGCCGAGGATCTGGCCCAGTTGACCGACGATACGCATGGCGTCCGGCGAGGCGATCACCACGTCGAAATCCATGTTGCCAGCCTTCACTTGCTCGGCCAGGTCTTCGAAGCCGACGATGTCAGCACCGGCAGCCTTGGCGGCTTCGGCATTGGCACCCTGGGTGAACACAGCAACGCGAACGCTCTTGCCGGTACCCTTGGGCAGCACGACAGCACCGCGAACCACTTGGTCCGACTTGCGCGGGTCGACGCCGAGGTTGACCGACACGTCGATCGATTCGTTGAACTTGGCGGTAGCACCTTCCTTGATCAGCGCCAGCGCTTCGTCGAGGGCGTACAGCTTGGTGCTGTCAACCTTGGCCTTCAGTGCGGCCAGACGCTTGGAAACCTTAGCCATTTACACGCCCTCCACATTCAGGCCCATCGAACGCGCGGAACCGGCGATGGTACGCACGGCGGCATCGATATCGGCAGCGGTCAGATCAGGCTGCTTGGTCTTGGCGATTTCTTCCAGCTGGGCACGGGTGATGGTGCCAACCTTGTCGGTATGCGGCTTGCTGGAACCCTTCTGGATGCCGGCAGCCTTCTTGATCAGAATGGTCGCCGGCGGAGTCTTCATCACGAAGGTGAAGGACTTGTCCGCGAAAGCGGTGATCACCACCGGAATCGGCAGACCCGGCTCGACGCCTTGGGTCTGGGCGTTGAACGCCTTGCAGAATTCCATGATGTTCAGGCCGCGCTGACCCAGGGCCGGGCCAATGGGCGGCGACGGATTGGCTTTACCAGCTGGCACTTGCAGCTTGATGTAGCCGATGATCTTCTTTGCCACGATCTAACTCCTTAAATGGGTCAAACGCGGGACTCGCGCCCCGCTCCCCGTCCAAACCGGCGCCTTGGCACCGGACCAACACACAGGCCGCTTAAACCTTCTCGACCTGCGCAAAATCCACATCGACCGGCGTGGCGCGACCAAAGATCAGCACCGACACCTTGAGGCGACTCTTGTCGTAGTCGATATCCTCGACCGTTGCCTGAAAGTCGGCAAACGGACCGTCGGTGACGCGCAGCGTCTCGCCGACTTCGAACAACACCTTGGGGCGTGGCTTTTCCACACCCTCTTGAATCTGCTTGAGCACCGCATCCATTTCGCGCGGCAACACCGGCGTGGGGCGATTGCCGACCCCACCCAGAAAACCGGTCACTTTGGGCGTGGACTTCACCAGATGCCACGAATCGTCGGTCATATCCATCTCGACGTAGACGTAGCCCGGGAACAGCTTGCGCTCGGTCAGCGCCTTGCGACCGGCCTTGATCTCGACCACCTCTTCGACCGGCACCAGAATCTGGCCGAACAGGTGCTGCATTTCGGCGCGCTCGATGCGCTCCTTCAATGCCTTTTGCACGCTCTTCTCGAAGCCCGAGTAAGCGTGCACCACATACCAACGCATTGCCATCGTATTACCCCGTTACTTACCGGCCGCGACCCAGGATCACGTCATAGAACAACCACGCCAGACCCGAATCGACCGCCCACATGAACAGCGCCAATACGCCGACAAACAGGAATACCACACCAGTCACCTGCCAAGTCTCTTTCTTGCTTGGCCAGACCACTTTCTGCGCCTCTTTCACCGAGTCGCGCGCGTAATCGACGAACGAGCGCCCCGGCGAAGAGAACCACAGCACCGTCGCCGCCAGCAACAAGCCGACCACAACCGCGACAACGCGCAACACACCTTGATCGGCCGGCACGGCGTAATAGCCTGCCACACCTGCCACGACGAGCAACAATGCTGCCGCAACCTTGAATTTATCTACGCTTTCCATGTGCCCGCTTCTGGATTGCCGATAGTACAGGGCCGTTCCCAGAGGAAACGGCCCTGTCTATTCTGTGGCAGGCGATGAGGGTCTCGAACCCCCAACCCCCGGTTTTGGAGACCGGTGCTCTACCAATTGAGCTAATCGCCTACAGGGAAAGAGCGGGATTATAACAACCCCACCCTTTCTTGTGAACTACTTACTCGATGATCTTGGCAACGACACCGGCGCCGACGGTACGACCGCCTTCACGGATGGCGAAGCGCAGACCTTGTTCCATGGCGATCGGTGCGATCAGCGACACGGTCACTTCCACATTGTCACCCGGCATCACCATTTCGGTACCTGCCGGCAGCTCGACCGCACCGGTCACGTCGGTGGTACGGAAGTAGAACTGCGGACGATAGCCGTTGAAGAACGGGGTGTGACGACCGCCCTCTTCCTTGCTCAGCACGTAGACCGAACCTTCGAACTTGGTGTGCGGGGTGATCGAACCCGGCTTGGCCAGCACTTGGCCGCGCTCGACTTCCTCACGCTTGGTGCCGCGCAGCAGCGCGCCGATGTTGTCGCCAGCCTGGCCTTGGTCCAGCAGCTTGCGGAACATTTCCACGCCGGTGCAGGTGGTCTTGGTGGTCGGCTTGATACCGACGATTTCGATTTCTTCGCCGACCTTGATGATGCCACGCTCAACGCGACCGGTCACCACGGTACCGCGACCCGAGATCGAGAACACGTCTTCCACCGGCATCAGGAAGGTACCGTCGATGGCACGCTCCGGCTCCGGGATGTAGGTGTCGAGGGCATCGGCCAGACGGAAGATGGCGGGTTCGCCGTATTCCGATTGGTCGCCTTCGAGGGCCAGACGCGCCGAGCCGGTGATGATCGGGGTGTCGTCACCCGGGAAGTCGTACTTGGACAGCAGCTCGCGCACTTCCATTTCGACCAGCTCGAGCAGTTCGGCGTCGTCCACCAGGTCAGCCTTGTTCAGGAAGACGATGATGAACGGCACGCCAACCTGGCGCGACAGCAGGATGTGTTCGCGGGTTTGCGGCATCGGGCCATCAGCGGCCGAGCAGACCAGGATCGCGCCGTCCATCTGGGCGGCACCGGTGATCATGTTCTTCACATAGTCAGCGTGACCCGGGCAGTCGACGTGCGCGTAGTGGCGCTTTTCGGTTTCGTATTCGACGTGGGCGGTGTTGATCGTGATACCGCGAGCCTTTTCTTCCGGCGCGCTGTCGATCTGGTCGTAGCCCTTGGCTTCGCCGCCGAACTTCTTCGACAGGATGGTGGTGATCGCTGCGGTCAGAGTGGTCTTGCCATGGTCAACGTGACCGATGGTGCCCACGTTCACGTGCGGCTTCGTCCGCGCAAACTTTTCCTTTGCCATGATATTTCCTTCTCGAGAACCTGAAATACACCAGCATTGATGAGAGATGGTGCTGTTGGTGGGAATTGAACCCACGACCTCTCCCTTACCAAGGGAGTGCTCTACCCCTGAGCTACAACAGCTTAACCTGGAGCGGGTGAAGGGAATCGAACCCTCGTCATAAGCTTGGAAGGCTTCTGCTCTACCATTGAGCTACACCCGCAGGATCCTAGCTTCACTAGCAGTTAACGCAGACTTCACACCGCGAAGCGCATTTGGTGGTGGGGGCTGGATTCGAACCAGCGTACTCAGAGAGGGCAGATTTACAGTCTGCTGCCTTTAACCACTCGGCCACCCCACCGCAAGAGCTGCGCATTATGGTCAACGACCCAAATCATGTCAAATTGTTTTCGGCCGGGCGGCAAGAAAATTCGCCACTCCGCTGATCGACAAGGGAATTTTTCCCGTTCGCCGCGCGACGCGTACGGGCCCCAGTCGTCATACGGCTTCACGGCGCAGTACGTAGTGCGCAGGGCGGTGAAAGCCAGCGGTCTGCCATCGCACTTCTCTCGCGATGGCTGCGCACTGCATATCAGATTGTCCGCGTCTAGCGCACTACCCTCGCCTCCAGCTGCCGTTGCCGGGCGCGGAAAGCACGCGGTGTCATGCCCTTGGCGGCGAGGAACTGCCGATTGAAGTGGGCGAGATTGCGCCAGCCGGATTCCTCGGCGATCGCGCCGATGGCCTTGTCGGTCTGGATCAGTTGCTGGCAGGCACGCCCTACCCGCAAGCGGGTGACGTAGTCGATCACCGTAGTCAGCGTGTGGCGTTTGAAGAAGCGGTGGAAAGCACCTACCGAGAGTGACGCCCGTTGCGCCAGTTCGTCCACCACGATGTCCTCGGCAAAATGCGCATGCAAATGGTCGAGGATGCGGCCGATCCGCTCGCGCTGGCCGTCGGCCATGCCGCCTGGCGGCGCCAATGACGCCAGCGGCACCGCCTCCCGATCCGCCGCCAGCGCCAGCAATACATCAAGCAGGACTGGCAACCGTTGCGCCGGCGCGAGCGGCCCCAAGCGGAGCAGGTCGGTGCGTACCCGCTCGCGGGTAGCAGGCGAGAACACGAGGCCACGCCCCGCCGAGCGCGCGAGCTGATGCAGCGGCGCCAGCTCGGGCAACACGGTGGTCAGTTGTGCCAGCCAGCCCTGATCGAACCAGGCGACCACCGCCAGCATCGGCCTATCGTCGCGCAGGCGCTGCTGCGCCGCCCAAGTGTGCGGCAGGTTGGGGCCGACCAGCACCAGATCGCCGTCGTCGAAATCCGCGACATCGTCGCCAATGAAGCGCTGACCTCGGGCATTGAGTGTCAGCGTCAGCTCGAACTCGGGATGGTAGTGCCACTGGAATGGCAGCTCGGGCAGCTCGCGCCACAACAAGGACCACGATTGCCCAGCCGGCACCAGCACATGTTCGAATTGCGGACGCATCGTGACCACCATTGGTCATTCAAACATCACGATCGTATCAATAGTCGCCCAATACCGCGCAATACGGCATATGCCGGACGACGAGACTGGTTGCCACGGCCCGGTGCCGACAACCAGGAGATCACGATGAACTACGGCTACGGCGATCAACGCCCCGGCAATCCTTCGGTGGCCTATACCGAGCAGACCCAGCTGCGCGATCTGAAGAAACGGTTGCCCTTGCGCGTGTTGAGCGACGCTGATTTCGCTCACTGGCAACGTTATGGCTACGTGATCGTGCGCCAGGCAGTCAGTGTTGAACAAGTAGCGTGCACGGCCGACTTCCTGTGGGAATTCCAGGAACTGGATCCACACGACCCTGCCAGCTGGAGCCGGCCGCAGCTCCGCGAGAACGAGATGCGTGAGCTCAATGGCTCCGGCATGGTCGAGGCCTACCAGCACCAGACGCTGTGGGACAACCGTCAGACGCCGCGCATCTACGACGCCTTCGTCGACATCTGGGATCGCGAGGACCTGTGGGTAACGATCGATCGCGCCAATCTCAACACACCCAATGCCGGCGTGCGCAAATTCGGCGGCTTCATCCATTGGGACGCCGATACCACGCTGGATCCGCTGCCAGTCAATGTGCAGGGCGTACTGGCACTATCCGATACCAGCGAAGAAGGCGGCGGCTTCCAGTGCATTCCCGAGCTGTTCGAGCATTTCGAAGACTGGCGACGCGGCGCCCCGGCCGGTCGCAACCCGTGGCGACCGGAGCTCGACACCGTGCCTTGGGCGCCACGCTTCATCCCGATGCAAGCCGGCGATCTGCTGATCTTCAATAGCCTGCTGGCCCACGGCATCCGGCCCAATACCTCGACCGACCGGGTGCGCCTAGCTCAGTACATCTCGTTCACCCCGGCCAACGAGACCGATACCGAGCTACGTGACTGGCGCATCGGCAGCTGGCACCGGCGCGAACCGGCGCGCGGCTATGCCTTCCCCGGCGATCCACGCGGCTGGGAACAGGCCCGCTATCCTCGTGCGGCGCTCACGCCACTGGGCGAGCGCATCCTCGGCCTGACCGGGTGGCAGGACGGTCTGAAACGAACGTTGCCTGAGCCGGCAATGGCCTGAATGCCGGCGAAACCCGGCGGAATACCATCGAACACGAGGTAAAAAATGCCGCCGGGTTTGTGCCGCCTGTCACTCGCGTGTCGTCGGGGTGGGGCGCATCATCGTTCTCATAAGCAGCCCGGCTCGATCGGGTGCGACAACAGGAGAAACGTATGGATACCTCAACTTCGAACAAGCTGCATCCGCTGGTCCTGGCCGCCACCGTCGCGGTGATTCTGTTTTCCGGCGTCGGTATCGCGCACTGGATGGGCTGGATCGGCCAGCCCGAGCCGGCACCGCAGCCGATGGCCAGCATGCCAGCGTCCGCCTCGATGATCACCCCGGTGACCGCGCTGACACCAACTCCGGAGCCTACGCTCACACCGACCCCCTCCCCCACGCCGGAACCCACGGCAGCCCCGACACCGCGCCCCACACCCAAGCCGCGACCGACGGCGCGACCGACCTCGGTGCCGCATGCTGACCCGACCCCGGTGAAGCAGACCTGCGCCAGCTGCGGCACGGTGACTGCGGTACGCGCAGTGGAAGTGGCCGGGAACGCCAGCGGTGGTGGCGCCATTGCCGGCGGCGTGGTCGGCGGCGTGCTGGGCAACCAAGTGGGCAAGGGCAATGGCCGCAAGGCCGCCACGGTACTCGGTGCCATCGGTGGCGCCGTTGCCGGGCACCAGATCGAGAAGCAGGTGCGCAAGAGCACCGTGTACGAAGTCGACGTGGCATTCGAAGACGGCAGCAGCCGTAGCTATAAGTACGAGCAGCAGCCGGCCTTCCACCAGGGACAGTCGGTTCGCGATATCGGCGGCGACCTCAGCGCCAACTGACATCGCTACACACCACTACACCCACCCGGCCCTCGCGGCCGGGTTTTGCTATGGCTGGCCCGATTGCGCTGGATTAAGATGCCGCCGGGATCGAACCGGATGAGCATATGGACCAGGTACAACACGGGCTGGGCGCACTTGCCGCATTGGAAGAACTGCGCCGCGACGCCCGCATCTGCAAGGGTCGCCACTTCGCCGCGGCCGACCGCAAGCTGACCCTGCACCGCTGGTGCGGTGTGCCAGTGATCCTGGCCAACCTGTTCGTTGGTATCGTGCTGGTCAACCTGCAGGGCGGCAATATCAACCTGAGCGGCGAGCTCGATCCCGCCAGCCTGGCGCTTGGCGGCCGGGCGGTCGACGCGCTGTCGCTGATCTCCACCCTGCTCGCCTTCTGCGCCGCCAGCCTTTCCGCAGTACAGACCTTCTTCAACTTCCACAAGACCGCCGAAGGCCATCGCGCCATCGGCAACCGCTATATCGACATCGCACGCCGGGCCAAGAACCTGTTGCAGAAGCAGGCGGACCTGCCCGAAGACGTCGGCGCGCTGTGGGAGAACTACACCGCGCTGTACGAGGAATACCGGCGCATCAATGTGGAGGCCGAGGCCTTCCCCACCTCGCACCGCGATCTGCAGCTGGCGCTGGCCGCCCCCGAACTCACACCCTGAGCACGCACGCAGCGGCCCGCTGCCGTATCGCATCAACCAAAGCACTCCACAACATTTCGGCATGATCCCATCACTTCCCGCGGGACTATTGCACTTGACGGGAAAATCGCCCTGAGTCGGCTGTTATGCTGAAAAAGTAATCAACAAAATCAGGGAGATAAGCGATGGTCTTCAGGATCTCGGTCGCGCTCGCCGCCCTGTTCGTCGCCTGGGGTGCGCTGATGCCCGACGCGATGAGCGCCACCACGCAGGCCATGCTGGGCTTCACCATCAGCCACTTTGGCTGGTTCTACTTGCTGTCGGTGTTCGGTTTCCTCTGCTTCGCGCTCTATCTAGCCTTTGGCCGCTTCGGCCGCATCCGCCTGGGAGGCGACGACGCGGAGCCGACCTTCTCGCGGGCCAGCTGGTTTGCCATGCTGTTCTCCGCCGGCATGGGCATCGGGCTGGTGTTCTGGGGCGCGGCCGAGCCGCTGGCTCACTATGCAGCGCCGCCGTTGGCCGAGCCGCAGACCGCTGCTGCCGCGCGCGATGCGATGCGCTTCACCTTCTTCCACTGGGGCCTGCACCCGTGGGCCATCTACGGCGTGATGGCACTGGCCATTGCCTACTTCGGCTTCAACCGGAAACAGCCGGTACTGGTGAGCACCGCGTTTCAGCCGCTGCTGGGGCGGCATGCCCACGGGCCGATCGGCAAGGCAATCGACATCCTGGCCGTCATCGCCACCGCCTGCGGCGTGGTGACTTCGCTCGGGCTCGGCACGCTGCAGATTGCCGGCGGGCTGCAGCTGGCGCTGGGCGTGCCGGACAGCAACCTGTTGCATGTGGTGATCATCGTGCTGGCCGTGGGCCTGGCGCTGATTTCAGCGCTGACTGGGCTGGAGCGCGGCATCAAATGGCTGTCGAACGCCAATGTGCTGCTGGCACTGGCGCTGCTATTGGCGGTGGCACTGCTGGGGCCGACGCTCTTCATCACCGAGACGCTGACCACCACGCTGGGCAGCTACTTGCACAACATCGCAGGCATGAGCCTGCGCCTGACGCCGTTCAGCCAAGGCACTTGGGTGGCGGACTGGACGTTGTTCTACTGGGCCTGGTGGATCACCTGGGCGCCGTTCGTGGGCATCTTCATCGCGCGCGTCTCACGCGGGCGCACCATCCGCGAGTTCGTGCTCGGTGTGTTGCTTGCGCCTACGCTGGTCAGCTTTATCTGGTTTGCGGTCTTCGGCGGCACCGCGCTGCACCAGCAGCTGTTCGACAGCGTGAACCTGCTGGCCGTGCAGCAGCAGGATTATGCGCAGACGCTGTTCGCACTGCTGCATGCGCTGCCGTTGTCCACGCTACTGTCCGGTGCCGCCCTGCTGCTGATCCTGTGCTTCTTCGTCACATCCGCCGATTCGGCCACCTTCGTGCTGGGCATGCTGTCGTCCGGCGGCTCGCATAATCCGTCGGCACGGATCAAGTTGATCTGGGGCGTGTTGATGGCGGCCATGGCGGTGGTGCTGCTGTTCACCGGCGGCCTCAAGGCCCTGCAGACGCTATCGATCGTCGCCGCCCTGCCGTTCGCACTGGTGATGGTGGGATTGTGCGTGTCGCTCTACAAGGCATTGAGCGAGGATGAGCGCGCCCGTGACAAGGCCGAGCGGGCGCGCCGCCATGCGCTGGAACGGCTGCTGCGACAGTCAGCGCAGACCGAAGCCAGCTGAAGCGATCAGCCCTCCGCGGGCGGCAGCGCGCGGACCGGTTGGATCACGTTGGACAGCAGATCGATGACTTGGCGCCGTACGGCCAAGTCGTCCACCCGCTCGAAGGCATCGCCCAGCAGTTCGTGGGTTTCGCAAGCCAGCTGGAACAGCATCACCTGCTCCTCGCTGCTGGCGCGCGGCAGATAGCAGTTGATCTCGTCAACAACGTGATCGGCCAATTCGTCCGGTCGGCTGGCTTCGGCGGTCAGGATACGGGCATACAACCGGATGCCGATCGGCCCCATCGCAAGCATGTGCATCGCGCTCTCCTTGCCTTTACGGCGCTTTGTTCCAATCTAGACAGCGCTGCCAGGGCTTTCCTGTCCGCCTGTCGGTTGTCATGCTGCGGGCCTCATATGCTTACGTCGTTATTTCGCATCTGCAAAAAACCCTTAAGGGATTCCCTATAACGACAAGCCGGGCGACGCCACGTAGATTTTGTGCATAGCAACAACGGAGTTCAGCTATGTGCGGCATCGTCGGTGCGATCTCGGATCGCAATGTGGTTCCCATGCTCCTGGCCGGCCTCGCCCGCCTGGAATACCGTGGCTACGATTCCAGTGGCCTTGCGCTGATCGAACGCTCGGACATGACACGGCTGCGCGTGGCCGGTCGGGTCGCCGAGCTGGCGCAGCGCGGCGGCCAGCTCGCCGGTCGGGTAGGCCTCGCCCACACCCGCTGGGCCACTCACGGCGAGCCTTCCGAAGCCAATGCCCACCCGCACCTTGGCGGCGACAGCGTGCTGATCGTGCACAACGGCATCATCGAGAATCACCGCGAACTGCGCGGAGAGCTCAGCGATCTGGGCTACCGCTTCACCTCGGACACCGACAGCGAAGCAATCGCCCACCTGATCCATCACCAGCTGAAAACCAGCACCGATCTGCTCGGCGCGGTGCGTGCCGCCATGGCCCGGCTGACCGGCGCCTTCGCCATCGGCGTGATCTGCCGTGATTGGCCGGACCGGATGGTCTGCGCCCGCCGTGGCAGCCCGCTAGTGCTGGGCCTGGGTTTCGGCGAACAATTCTTCGCCTCCGACATCGCCGCGTTGCTGCCGGTGACGCAGCGCATGGTCTACCTGGAAGAAGGCGACATCGCCGAGTTGACACGCAGCGAGGTGCAAGTGTTCGATGCGGCCGGCAACCTGGTGAAGCGCAACGCGCGCACCGTCGATGTCTCGGCCGATGCCGCCGAGCTCGGCAGCTATCGCCACTTCATGCAAAAGGAAATCTTCGAGCAGCCCTCCGCCGTCGCCAATACGCTGGCGCGCGCCACCGAGCTGGGCTGCCGCGCGGAGCTGTTCGGCCATGAAGCCGAGGTCGCCTTCGCCGCCGCGCCAGCCATCCGCATTGTTGCCTGCGGCTCCAGCTACCACGCCGGCCTCGTCGCCCGCTACTGGATCGAGGAATGGACCGGGTTGCCGGTCAGCGTCGACATCGCCAGCGAATACCGCTACCGCAAGAGCCACGAACAGGACGGCACGCTGATCGTCGCCATCTCGCAATCGGGCGAAACCGCCGACCTGCTCGCCGCAGTGCGATCAGCCCGCGAACGCGGTGCGGTCAAGATTCTGGCGCTGTGCAACGTACCGCACGCCACGCTGACCCGTGAAGCCGATCTGCTGTTCCTCACCCAGGCCGGCATCGAGATCGGCGTCGCCTCCACCAAGGCATTCCTCACCCAGCTGGTCGGGCTCTACGTGTTCGCTGCCGCGCTGGCACGCACCCGCGGCAGCCTGCCGGAAACCGAACTCACCGCGCTGGGCGACGCGCTGCCAACGTTGCCGCACCAGATCCTCGACACGCTGGCACTCGATGCCGAGATCGACCGCTGGGCGCAGGAGCTGGCGCACTACCAGCATGCGCTGTTCCTTGGCCGCAACACGCTGTACCCGATCGCACTGGAAGGCGCGCTCAAGCTCAAGGAGATCGCCTACATCCATGCCGAGGGCTACGCCGCCGGCGAACTCAAGCATGGCCCACTGGCGCTGGTGGACGAACATATGCCGGTGATCGTGTGCGCCGCCCGAGACGCGCTACTCGACAAGCTGATTTCCAACGTGCACGAGGTCCAGGCACGTGGCGGCAAGGTGTTCGTACTGGCCGAGCCCGGCACCGAGGCCGAGTTCGACGGCGCCCACCGTGTACTCACCGTGCCCGCCGCCCCAGGCCCGCTCTCCCCCATCACCATGACTCTGCCGCTGCAGCTGATTGCCTATCACACCGCCTGCCGCAAGGGCACGGATGTGGACAAGCCGCGCAATCTCGCGAAGTCGGTCACAGTGGAATGAGTCTGTGATCGTTTGATATGTGTTGTTGTTCTGTGCAATCAATGCCGGCTAATGGGTACATTGCGGATGCTATCGTTTGAATTCAGCGCGCGCCGGTAGTGCATAGTGACCACAACGCTGACGCTGTGGATAAAACGACAAGTTTCGTCTTGTTCCGTTGAAAATCCAGCAGGTAATCACCACACCACTGAGCAAACTTACCAACGATCCGCTGGAACAGAGCTTGCTGAGATCGGTTCTCCCGATTTCGAGAATCTGCCATGGCCCTGTTCCGGTGCTCCTTGCTTGCTCTGTTGCTCTCGTTGGCAACGCTTGTGCCTTCTCACGCAGCTGACCTACGCATTGGCTTGGCGGCCGATGTCTCTTCGCTGGACCCGCATTTCGTTAATATCGCGCCAAACATCGCGCTGTCGTCCCACCTATTCGAGGCGCTGACCAGCGTAGACGCCAATGGCAAGCTGCAGCCGGGCCTTGCCGTGAGCTGGAAGGCGATCGATCCGACTACTTGGGAGTTCAAGCTGCGTCGCGGCGTGAAATTCCACGATGGCAGCGAGCTGACGGCCGATGACGTGCTGTTCTCACTCGATAGGCCCGCTACCTTGACCAACAGCCCCGGCCCTTTCACCAGCTACACCAAGCCCATCGTTGCCAAGGAGGCGGTCGATCGCTACACGGTGCGGCTCAAGACCGCCACACCCTACGGCCCGCTACCGCTTGATCTCAACTCCATCTTCATTGTCTCGAAAAAGGCGGTGCAGAATGCGAGTGCGGATGACTTCAACTCTGGCAAGGCCATCGTGGGTACCGGCCCGTTCAAGTTTGGCGGCTTCAAGCGCGGCGAGGCCATCGAGCTGGTGAAGAATCCGCAATACTGGGGCGAGAAACCGGCCTGGGACAAGGTCACCTTCCGCATCCTGACCAGCGATGCGCCGCGCCTGGCCGCGCTGCTGGCGGGAGACGTCGACGCCATCGAGAACATCCCCACCGCCGATATCGCACGGTTGAAGGCCAACCCCAAGTTCACACTGGCGCAGCGCGCATCGTGGCGCACGCTGTTCTGGCATCTGGATCAAGTGCGCGATATCACTCCCGACGTGACCGACAAGGCGGGCAAGCCGCTCGCGAAAAACCCGCTCAAGGACGTGCGCGTGCGCCAGGCGCTCTCCAAAGCGATCAACCGCGAAGCGCTCACCGAGCGCACGCTCGAAGGCTTGGCAACGCCGGCGGCCAACATCGTCTCGCCGGGCATCCTGGGCCACGCCGAGAAGCTCAAGCCCGAAGCGTACGATCCGGAGGGCGCGAAGAAGCTGCTGGCCGCAGCGGGCTATCCGGACGGTTTCCGGCTCACGCTGCATGGCCCCAACAACCGCTACATCAACGATGAGCAGGTGGTACAGACGGTGGCGCAACTGCTGACCCGTGTCGGCATCGATGCCAAGGTGGAAACGCTGCCGCTGTCGGCCTACTTCGGCAAGGCACGCGCCGGCGAATACAGCGTGGCGCTGCTGGGCTGGGGCTCGCTGGCGGGCGATTTCGCGCTGCGTTCACTCGTCGGCACCGTCAACCCCGATACCGGCTGGGGCAGCTGGAACTGGGGCAAGTACAGCAATGCCAAGGTCGACCAGCTGGTGGCCGCATCGCTTGCCGCCACCGAGCCGGCGCAGCGCGAGAAGCTGGCCGAGGAGGCCGCGACGGTGGGGCTGAAGGATTATGCGGTGATCCCCCTCTATCACCAGTACGCCAGCTGGGCGGTGAAGAAAGGCATCCGCTACACGCCGCGCATCGACGAATTCACCTTCGCCTGGCAATTCAGGCCCGAATGAGCGCGGGCCTTGCTTGGTCCGGCGCCATGCCGGGCTGGTCACGCGCGGCGAGCCCATGATCAATTTGATCCTGCGCCGCCTGCTGCAAAGCGCCGTGGTATTGCTGGTGATGTCGCTCTTGGTGTTCATCGCCGTCTACGCGATTGGCGATCCGATCGCGTTGCTGGTCGATCCGCAGGCCGACCAGCGCGATATTGCGCGCGTACGCGCGAGCCTGGGTCTCGATGCGCCGTGGTGGGCGCAGTACGGGCACTTCCTCGCCGCCGCCGGCCGCGGCGATCTGGGGCAGACCTTCACCCACGGCGAGCCGGCGATCCGGCTGGTGCTCGCGCGCATGCCCGCCACGCTGGAATTGGCCAGTGCCGCGCTGCTGATCGCGCTCGTCGCCGGCGTGCCGCTGGGGCTATGGGCAGGGCTGCGCCCGAACAGCCTGTCGGCGCGGCTGGTCAACGGCCTCGCCTTGCTGGGGTTTTCGCTGCCTACATTCTGGGTCGGCATGATGCTGATCATGCTGTTCGCCGTGGGCCTCGGATGGCTGCCCACCGGCGGGCGCGGGCCGACCGAGCCGGTGTTCGGGATGCCGCTGTCGATCACCGGGATTGAAGGCTGGCGCCACCTACTGCTGCCCGCGGTCACGCTGGCGCTGTTCAAGTGGTCCTTGCTTCTCCGGCTGACCGCGGGCGCGACGCGCGAGGCAATGCGGCAGGACTACGTGCGCTTTGCCCGTGCCCGTGGTCTGTTTCCGGCCCGCATCGTCGGCGTGCATGTGTTGAAGAACATCCTGATCCCCATCGTCACGGTCTCCGGGCTGGAGTTCGGCTCGCTGATCGCCTTCGCTGTCGTGACGGAAACCGTGTTTGCCTGGCCCGGCATGGGCAAGCTGTTGATCGATGCCATCGCCGTGCTCGACCGTCCGGTGGTGGTGGCCTACCTCTTGATCACCGTGGCGCTGTTCGTCGCCATCAACCTGGTGGTCGATCTGCTCTATGCCCTGCTCGACCCACGCGTGCGGCTGGGAAGCGCGGCATGAGCCGCAGCGGCTACACGGCACTGATCGCACTGGCGCTGCTGGTCGGCGGCGCCCTCTTCGCCCCTTGGCTCGCACCGCAGAACCCCTACGATCTCGCAGTGCTCGACGTGTTCGACGCGCGCCTGCCACCCGGCAGCGCCGCCTATTCCGGCCAGATGCGCTACTGGCTGGGCACGGACGCCCAGGGGCGCGACATGCTGTCGGCCATGCTCTATGGCTTGCGCATCAGCCTGGTGGTCGGCTTTGCCAGCACCGTGCTCGCGCTGCTGATCGGCATCGTGTTCGGCCTTGTCGCCGCCTGGCGTGGTGGCTGGGTCGACGCGCTGGTGATGCGCATCGTCGATGTGCAACTGTCCTTCCCCGCCATCCTGCTGGCGCTGGTGTTGCTGGCCGTCACCGGGCCGGGCCTTGCGAAGATCGTGCTGGCGCTGGTCGCGGCGCAGTGGGCCTACTACGCCCGGGCAACGCGGGGTGTGGCACTGGTCGAACGCAACAAGGACTACATCGCCGCCGCCCGACTGTTGCGGCTACCAACCTGGCGCGTGCTGGCGCATCACCTGCTGCCCAACTGCCTGCCAACGCTCTTGGTGGTGGCCGCGCTGCAGCTGGCCGCCGCCATTTCGCTGGAGGCCACGCTGTCCTTTCTCGGCGTCGGCCTGCCGGTAACCGAGCCTTCTCTGGGCCTGTTGATCGCGAACGGCTTCCAGTACCTGCTGTCTGGTCGCTACTGGATCAGCGTGTTTCCCGGCGTGCTGCTGGTACTGTTGCTGGTGAGCTGCAATGTGCTGGCAGACGCGTTGCGCCGGCTGGCCGATCCCCGAGAAGCGGTACGGTGACGGTCCTGGCGGTCGAGCAGCTCTCCCTGCGCATCCCCGGTGCGCAGCGCACTGTCTACCCGGTCGACGACGTGAGCTTCGCCATCGCACCCGGTGAGGTGGTGGCGTTGGTCGGCGAATCAGGCTCAGGCAAGACGCTGACGGCGCTGGCGCTGGCCGGGCTCAACGAAGCCGCCGTGCAACGGGTGGGCGGCAGTATACGGTTGCATGGCGAGGAACTCACCGATCTCTCCGAGCGTGCCTTGCGCCGGCTGCGCGGCGCCGCGCTGTCCGTGGTGTTCCAGGACCCGATGGCGACGCTGAACCCGGTGCTGACCATAGGCACGCAACTGACGGAAACCGTGCTGGCGCATCGCCGTGTAGGCCGGCAGGAGGCGCGGCGGCGGGCGGTGTCCGCGCTGCAGGCAGTCGGCCTGCCGGAGCCGGAACTGCGGCTGCGCGCCTATCCGCACCAGTTGTCAGGCGGCATGCGCCAGCGCGTGGCCATCGCCGCCGCGCTGATCAACGAGCCCGCGCTCTTGATCGCCGACGAAGCCACCACCGCACTCGACGTGACGCTGCAGGCGCAGATCCTGGCATTAGTACGCACCCACGGGCATGTACATGGCACGGCGGTGCTGTGGGTGACCCACGATCTGGCAGTCGCAGCCGGTTTCGCCGATCGCGTACTGGTGATGTACGGCGGGCAGTTGATCGAAACCGGCCCCGCCGAACGGGTGCTGCAGCAGCCTGCACACCCCTACACCGCCGCGCTGCTCGCAGCCATTCCATCGCGCACCGAGCCGTGCGCTGAGCTTGTCACGCTGCCCGGCCAGCCACCGGATCTGGCACCGCCGCCACCGGGTTGCCGCTTTCAGACACGTTGCCCGATCGCCCGTGCCGAGTGCGCAGCCGGGCCTGCATTGCATCCGCTGGGCGAAGGGCGGCAGGTGCGCTGCTTCTTTCCACTGGTGATGTCATGAGCCCGCCGCTGTTCGCCGTTGCGGAGCTGGGCTGCGATTTCACGCTGCCTGGCGGCCTGCCATGGCAGCGACGACATATCACCGCGCTCGATGCCGTCACGCTGTCGATCGCGGCGGGCGAAGCCCTGGGCGTGGTGGGGGAATCGGGCAGCGGCAAATCGACGCTGGCGCGCATCGCCACCGGCCTCTTGCCGCCCAGCCGTGGCACGCGCAGCTGGCTGGGCGCAGCTATGCCACCCGGCCCGCATCCGGGCATCCAGATGGTGTTCCAGGATGCGGGCAGCGCGCTCAATCCACGGCTGCGCATCGGCCGGCAGATCGCCGAGGCGCCGCTACTGCATGGTCTCATCGCTGGCAGGCCCGACGATTTCGTCGCCGGAGCGCTCGAACGCGTCGGCCTTGCCGCAGCGCTCGCCAACCGCTACCCGCACCAGCTCTCTGGCGGGCAGCGGGCGCGGGTGGGCATCGCCCGTGCGCTCGCCTTGCGCCCGCAATTGCTGGTGTGCGATGAAGCGACCGCCGCGCTCGACGTGGTGGTCCAGGCGCAGGTGCTGAACCTGCTGCACAGCCTGCGGCGCGAGCTGGGCCTGGCCCTGCTGTTCATCAGCCACGATCTCGCCGTGGTGCGCCATGTGTGCGAACGCGTCGCGGTGATGCAGGCAGGACGGGTGGTGGAAGTCGCACATGCCGACACGCTGTTCTGCACCCCGGCCCACCCGTACACCCACGCGCTGCTGTCTGCGGTTCCCACGCTCAGTTCGTTCGGCTAGCGCCCCCTGCAGCTCGCAACCCGGTGGCCTGATCGGCGCCCTGCCGCAGGCTCACCGGGAATGCGTGCTTTACAACCAAGGATGGCGCGGCGGAAACACACCGTTGAGGTGGTAGTTGCCCACGTGGTGGTACTTCCAGCGCACCGGGTCGTGCAGCGTGTGGGTACGGGCATTGCGCCAGTGGCGATCGAGGTTGAACTGGTTCAGCGTCGAGCGCGTGCCGGCGAGCTCGAACAGCTTGCTGCCGGCGAGCACGGCAGTTTCGGTGCTCAGTACCTTGGCCTCGGCGACGGCGATCGACGCGGCGGCCACATTGGCCTCGGTCGGCTCGGCCTGCGCGAGGTCGATCGCTTCGCCGGCGCGGCGCAACAGTGCATCAGTGGCATGCACGCGGATGGTCAGATCGCCAATCTCGCGAATGATCAGCGGGTCCTCGTAGCCATGCTCGACCTCGCTGTCGATCCATGGGCGGGTGTGCTGGCGCACGAAGGCGATGGTGTCGTTCAGCGCGGCATGGGCGATGCCGGCATCGACGGCGGCCTGGATGATCTGCGCGATCGGGCCCATCACCGTCGGCCGATCGAACGCCAGGTGGTGCGGCAGCACGTATTCGCTGGGAACGAAGATGTTCTCCAGCAGCGTGGTGCCACTCGCGGTGGTGCGCTGGCCGAAGCTCGACCAGTCATCGATCACCGTCAGGCCCTTGCTGCCCTTCTCCACGAAAGCCACCACCGTGTCGTCGTGTTCGTTCTTGGCCACCACCGGCACCCAGTCAGCGAGCAACGCGCCGCTGGAATAGAACTTCTTGCCCGACAGCACGTAACCGCCCTCGGTTGGGATCAAACGTGTCTGCACATCGTTGACGCTGCGGGTGCCGATCTCGGAAAACGCGTTGCCAAAACGCACGCCGTCGAGCACCAGCTTGAAGAAGTGCTGCTTCTGCCAGTCGCTGCCATCGAGCCGCAGCCCCTCGACCATATAGAGATGGTTCTGCGGGATCTGGCCGATGCTGGGATCGGCCTCGGACACGATCTTCACCACTTCGGCCAGCGTCACGTTGGAAACGAAAGCACCGCCGTACTCCTTGGGTACGGTGATGCCCCACAAGCCGCTTTGCGAGTAACGATCGAGCTCGGCACGCGGCAGGCGGCGTTCGGCATCGCGCTGGGCGGCCTCCTGACGGAACTCAGCCGCCAGCTCGCGGGCAATGGCGATCGCCTCGGCATCGTCGCGGATCACATGGGCCTTGGGTCGGGAAGTGGTGGCTGGCGCGCTGGCGTGGGCAAGCTCGGACATGAATGGTGCTCCTCAGTAAAAGAATGCCGCAGCAAAGGTTGCGGTCTACCCAAGCAAATGCACACTTCATGCCATCGATACATCCCGCTGATTTAGAAGGAAAAACCCGTTTACCAGACCGGGGCGGCAGGTGCGATTCGCAACGCACTGCTGCAACGATGCTGCTCAATCAGCACTCTTGCGGCCCACCTTTCACCGTCATGCCCAAATTGCCATGAATTGCTGCGTGAGCAGCAACCCAGCAGCACGCTGCAGCGGGCGCAACATTCGCCGTCCAGCTAAAAAACGAACTAACTGTTTGATTAAAAATCAAAAACAGGATTGGCACGGTTAGTGCTCATAGATTGCCATCATCGGCATCCCGCCAAGAGGACACTATGAGCAAGAAACTGAACGTCGTCGCCGTGACTGGCAGCCTGCAACGACCGTCGCGCACGCTGGCCCTCACCGAGGCCATCCTGGCCCAGTTGGCCGATCGCATCGCGGTGGACATCAAACTGATCGAGCTCGGCGAGATCGGTCCGTCGCTCGCCGGCGCCCTGCGGCGCGACCAGTTGCCGGTAAGCGTGGCCGAGGACATCCGTGCCATCGAGACGGCTGATCTCCTGGTGGTGGCGACCCCCGTCTATCGCGCCTCCTTCACCGGCCTGTTCAAGCACCTGTTCGACTTTGTCCATCACGAAGCACTGACCAATGTGCCAGTGCTGCTCGCTGCCACCGGCGGCAGCGATCGCCACGCACTCGTCATCGATCACCAACTGCGGCCGCTGTTCTCTTTCTTCCAGGCACTGACGTTGCCGATCGGTGTGTATGGCGCTGAGCGCGAGTTCAGCGACTACCGCGTACAGGACACGGCCTTGCAGGCGCGCATCGCCTTGGCGGTGGAACGTGCGCTGCCGCTGCTTTCCCATCGCGAAGCGGCAGTTTCCGCCGCCGTCGCAGCCTGATCCCCCAGCCTTCAACACACAGGAACCACCCCATGAGCCAGATCAAGTTCGCCTACTGGGTACCCAACGTCAGTGGCGGCCTCGTCGTCAGCAAGATCGAACAACGCACCAGCTGGGACATCGACTACAACCGCAAGCTGGCGCAGTTGGCCGAAGCCAATGGCTTTGACTATGCATTGAGCCAGATCCGCTTCACGGCGGGCTACGGCGCAGAGTTCCAGCATGAGCCGGTGGCGTTCTCGCACGCGCTGCTCGCCGCCACCACCACGCTCAAGGTGATCGC
The DNA here is from genome assembly GCF_008033135.1 of Chitinolyticbacter meiyuanensis. Lineage (NCBI taxonomy): Bacteria > Pseudomonadati > Pseudomonadota > Betaproteobacteria > Neisseriales > Chitinibacteraceae > Chitinolyticbacter > Chitinolyticbacter meiyuanensis. The sequence goes on along the minus strand of NZ_CP041335.1, from coordinate 1,044,440 downwards.
AGCCCTCCTGCCCGGACCGTGGAACCCGGCCGTCGCCGCCAAGCAGATCGCCACCATTGACCAGCTCAGTGGCGGACGTGTTGCGGTCAACGTCGTTTCGGGCTGGTTCAAGGGCGAGTTCCAGGCCATTGGCGAGCCGTGGCTGGAACACGACGAGCGCTATCGCCGCTCGGAGGAATTCATCCGTGCGCTCAAGGGCATCTGGACCACCGACAATTTCAGTTTCCGCGGCGACTTCTACCGCTTTTCCGACTACACGCTCAAGCCCAAGCCGCTGCAGCAACCGCATCCGGAAATCTTCCAGGGCGGCAGTTCGCGTGCCGCACGCGACATGGCTGCGCGCGTTTCCGACTGGTACTTCACCAACGGCAATACCGTCGAAGGGATCAAGGCGCAGATCGACGATATCCGCGCCAAGGCAGCCGCCAACAATCACAGCGTCAAGGTCGGCGTGAACGCCTTCGTCATCGCCCGCGAAACCGAGGAAGAAGCGCGCGCTGTGCTGGCCGAGATCATCGAAAAAGCCGATCCGGAAGCGGTGAACGCCTTCGGCGACGCGGTGAAGCAGGCCGGCCGTGCCAGCCCCGAGGGCGAGGGCAACTGGGCCAAATCGACCTTCGAAGACCTGGTGCAGTACAACGACGGCTTCAAGACCAACCTGATCGGCACGCCGCGCCAGATCGCCGAACGCATCGTTGCGCTGAAGGCGGTGGGCGTGGACCTGATCCTGACGGGCTTCCTGCACTATCACGAGGAAGTGGTCTACTTCGGTCAGCATGTGCTGCCGCTGGTGCGCGAGCTGGAAGCGCAGCAGGTGGCCGAAACCGTGGCGGCCTGATCCGCATGCACCACACCGCCCCTAACACCCTGCCAGAGCAGTTACTTGTCCAGACGCGGCAACGCAGCGGCGAGATTGCCCTGCGCCACAAGCGGCTCGGCATCTGGCAGGCGCGCCGCTGGCGCGAACTGGCCGATGAAACGGCTCGCCTCGCGGCGGCGCTCGCCACAGCCGGCTTCGGCGCAGGCGACGCGCTGGTGCTGCTGACGCAGCCGCGCCCGGAGGCGCTGCTGCTGTCGCTGGCTGCGCAATGGCTGGGGGGCGTGGCGGTGCCGCTGGCCCCGGACTTGCCGGATGCCGAACTGCACGCCGTGCTGCAGCAGCTGTCGCCACACTACCTGTTTGCCGAAGACGAAACCCAGTGGCAACGCGTGAACCACGGCGCTTACCGGCTCGCCATCTATGGCGATGCACGGGGACTGAATGGCATCGCCGGCTGGACCGCCTATGCGGAGCTCCACGGCGACGCTGCGCCGGCCGAACCGCAGGCACGCTCCGCGCAACCGGCCTTCGCCTTCTACCGGGTGCAGCCCGGGGGGAACATCGAGCGCCAGGCCATCAGCCATGCCGAGCTGCTGCAGGAAGGCGTGCGTCTCGTCACCGCGGAGGGATTGACCGAGCACGAGGAAGCATTGGCGGCCCGCGCCTTCGCCGCTGGCGGGCAGGCGCGCTACCTGCTGGCGCCGTGGCTGCTGGCAGGGTTCCGCCTCAACTTCCCGGAAAGCACCGCCACGCGCGACCAGGATCGGCGCGAACTCGGCCCCACGCTGGTGGCCGGCACGCGCGAAACCTGGGGGCGGCTCGCCGATCAGGTGCAGCAACGCTTGCCGCTTCCAGGCTCGTTGCGCCGCTGGCTGGTCGATGCGGCACTTACGCCGCCACGCAGCTGGCATGGCCGACTCTGGCACGGCATTGCCGGGCATTGGCTGGTGCGCCGGCCACTGCGCGATGTACTGGGGCTCACCCGCACGCGGGTGCCGTTACTGGTTGGCGACCCGCTGACCGAGCCTGCCGCCCGCCTGCTAACGCAACTCGGGGTGGTCGTGCGCGGTTGGCCGGACCCGGCGCAATGGCATGGCACCACCGGCCCCGCCGTCCACATCACCGGCTGGCAGGCGCCCGATTACGGTGCGGCGCTGCCGCAACCCGGTTGAGGAACCGCACATGACCGAGATTTCATCCCCGCTGCTGCGCCTGGAGGGCATTTCGCTCTCGTTCAAGGGCGTGAAGGCGATCGGCGACATCAGCTTCGATGTGGCGCGCGGCCGCATCACCGCGTTGATCGGCCCCAACGGGGCCGGCAAGAGCTCACTGCTCAACGTGATCAATGGCGTGTACCGGCCGCAGGCCGGGCGCATCGTATTCGACGGCGAAGTGCGCCAGCGCATGGACCCGCATCGCGCGGCAGTGCGCGGCATTGCCCGCACCTTTCAGAACATCGCCCTGTTCAAGGGCATGAGCGTGCTCGACAACGTACTGACCGGCCGCAACCTGAAGCGCCGCAGCAGCTGGCTGGAGCAGGCGCTGCGCATCGGCCGCGCGCCGGCCGAGGACGATGCGCAACGGCAGCGTGCTGAGGAAGTGATCGCTTTCCTGCACCTGCAACCATGGCGGCACACGCTGGTGAGCAAGCTACCCTACGGCCTGCAAAAGCGCGTGGAACTCGCGCGGGCCTTGGCGGCCGAGCCCAAGCTGCTGCTGCTCGACGAGCCGATGGCCGGGATGAATGCCGAGGAAAAACGCGAGATGAGCCGCTTCATCGCCGACGTCAACCGCGAGTTCGGCACCACGGTGGTGTTGATCGAGCACGACATCGGCGTGGTGATGAACCTGTCCGACCACGTGGTGGTGCTCGATTACGGCCGCAAGATCGGCGACGGCCCGCCCGACGCGGTGCGCCGCAACCCCGAGGTGATTGCCGCGTACCTGGGTACGCGCCACTAGGAGCCACTGACAAAACCCTCCTGGCCGCGTCGCGCGAACTTGCCGTACTACACGTACTGTCTGCGACCGAAGGAAGTCCGGTTTATCGCCGTTCAGGACGTTTCGCGCTTCTTGCCAGACCGCTTCGCTGGGTTTTGTCAGCGGCTCCAACCCCGCCGGTTTCCCCTGCCCCGACCGCATCCATGCGGCCGGCAGGGCCCGGCTTGCCTGGAGCAACGCATGGATTTCTTTTTCGAAGTACTGACCGGTGGCCTGTTGGCCGGGGTGATGTATTCGCTGGTCGCCATCGGTTTCGTGCTGATCTACAAGGCCTCGGGCGTGTTCAATTTCGCCCAGGGCGCGATGGTGCTGTTCGCCGCGCTGACCTTCGTCAGCCTCCTCGAGCGCGGCGTGCCGTTCTGGGCCGCATTCGCTTTGACGCTCGCGGCGATGGTGGCGCTGGCGCTGCTGATCGAGCGCGCCGTACTCCGCCCACTGGTGAACCGCTCGCCGATCACCCTCTTTATGGCCACGCTGGGTCTCTCCTACGTGATCGAAGGCGCGGCGCAGGCGTTGTGGGGCGCGCAGGTGCACGGGCTGGATCTGGGCATCGCCGACGAGCCGCTGGAGCTGGGCGGCATGCTGCTGTCGCAGTTCGACCTGTTCGCCGCCGGCACCGCCGCGTTGCTGGTCGCCATGCTGTCCTTTCTGTTCAACCGCACCCGGCTCGGCCTGTCGCTGCGTGCGGTGGCCGATGATGCGCTCGGCGCGCTCGCGATCGGTATCCGCCTGCCGCGCATCTGGGCCGTGGTCTGGGCAGTGGCAGGGTTCGTTGGCCTCGTGGCGGGCCTCTTGTGGGGCGCCCGGCTGGGCGTGCAGTTCTCGCTCTCGCTGGTAGTGCTCAAAGCCTTGCCGGTGCTGATCATCGGCGGCTTTACCTCCATGACCGGCGCCATCGTCGGCGGCCTGATCGTCGGTGCCGGCGAAAAGCTGGCCGAGGTCTATCTCGGGCCGCTGGTGGGCGGTGGCATCGAGAACTGGTTCCCCTATGCGCTGGCGCTGCTGTTCCTGTTGGTGCGGCCAGCCGGCCTCTTTGGCGAGCGCGCCATCGAACGGGTCTGACCCAACAAGACCAAGACATCGGAGCCCACCATGTTCTACACCGAAGCCGGCCAGTTCAGCAGCCACTATCGCGCCGATCGCCGCCTGTTCCGTTTGCGGCAGGATCGCTATGCGCTCTACGCGCTGCTGTTGTTCGCGTTCGCCGTCGTCCCCTTCATTGGCTCGGACTACTGGCTGAACGCCATCCTCATTCCCTTCCTGGTGCTGTCGCTCGCCGGATTGGGGCTCAACCTGCTGACTGGCTATGCCGGGCAGCTCTCGCTGGGTTCGGCCGCCTTCATGGCCGTCGGTGCCTTCGCCACCTACAACTTGGAACTACGCGTGCCGGAGCTGCCCTTGCTCGCCAGCATCGCGCTCGGCGGCGTGTTCGCCGCAGCCGCCTCGGTGCTGTTCGGCCTGCCCAGCCTGCGCATCAAGGGCTTCTACCTGCTGGTGTCGACACTGGCTGCCCAGTTCTTCGTGCAATGGCTGTTCACCAAGGTGAGCTGGTTCTCCAACGACAACGCCTCCGGCGTGATCACCGCACCGCCGCTGCAGATCGCCGGCCACGATCTCTCCAGCCCGGCCGGGCGCTACCTGCTGACGCTGGGCTTCGTGGTGGCGCTCACACTGCTGGCGCGCAACGTGGTGAAGAGCGAGCTGGGCCGCAACTGGATGGCGGTGCGCGACATGGATACCGCCGCCGCGGTGATCGGCATTCCGCTGGCGCGCACCAAGCTGCTGGCGTTTGCCCTGAGCGGCTTCATCCTCGGCGTGGCCGGTGCGCTGTGGGCGTTCACTTATCTCGGCACCGTGGAGCCGCATGGATTCGACCTCAGCCGCTCGTTCCAAGTGCTGTTCATCATCATCATCGGTGGTCTCGGCAGCATCGCCGGCAACTTCCTCGGCGCGGCCTTCATCGTGCTGCTGCCCATAGCCCTATCTCTCCTCTCCGGCCTGCTGCCACCCGGCGTGATCGACGCGGGCCAGTTGGAGAACCTGCAGAAGATCGTGTTCGGCCTGCTGATCATCGGCTTTCTGATCAAGGAGCCGGAAGGGCTTGCCCGGCTCTGGCAACAGTTGCGCGAGCGGGCTCGCGTCTGGCCGCTCCGCTACTGAGCGCGGCCATCCAATCCATTTCCCCCCAAAGCATCAGCCGCGTCACAGCGGCAACCTCAACCACAGGGAGTATCACCATGAAGCACGCCACCTTCCGCCGCCTCGCGGCACTGCTCGCCGCGGGCCTGCTCGCGACCTCCGCGCACGCCGCCAACGAGCAATACTTCCCGCTGCAAAGCTACCGCGTCGGCCCCTACGCCGCCGGCGGCACCGGCTTCTTCGGCGGGTTCATCGATTACCTGCAGTACGTCAACGCCAAGGGCGGGGTGAACGGCGTCAAGCTCACCTGGAGCGAGTGCGAGACCGAATACGTGGTCGAGAAAGGCGTCGAGTGCTACGAGCGGCTGAAGAAGGGCCTGAACGGCGCGCCGGCCGCCGCCACCAATCCGCTGTCGGTGGGCATCGCCTACGCCACGCTCGATCGCTCCACCGCCGACAAGCTGCCGCTGATCACCATCAACCACGGCCGCACCGACTCCACCGACGGCAGCGTGTTCCCCTACGTGTTCCCGCTGCAGCTCAACCCGTATTCCGAGGTGTCGGCCATCGTGAACTACATCGGCCAGAAATCGGGCGGGCTGGACAAGCTCAAAGGCAAGAAGATCGTCACGCTGTTCCACGGCTCGCCCTACGGCAAGGAGACCAACCCCATCCTGGAGCTGCTGGCCAAGAAATACGGCTTCGAGCTGACTTTGCTGGAAGTGCCGCACCCCGGCAACGAGCAGCAATCGCAGTGGCTCAACATCCGCCGCATCAAACCGGACTGGGTGATCCTGCGCGGCTGGGGCGTGATGAACCCGGTGGCGCTCAAGACGGCCAAGAAGACCGGTTTCCCGGTCGATCACATCATCGGCAACATCTGGAGCAATTCCGAGGATGACGCCGCACCGGCCGGCGACGCCGCCAAGGGCTACATCTCGATCACCACCCACCCATCGGGCACGCAGTTCCCGGTGTTGCAGGACATCAAGAAGACGGTGATCGACGCGGGCAAGGGCAACCTCGCCGATCCCAAGCGCTTCGGCAACGTCTACTACAACCTCGGCGTGGTCAACGGCATCCTCAATGTCGAGGCCGTACGCTTGGCACAAGCCAAGTTCGGCAAAAAGCCGCTCACCGGCGAGCAGGTGCGCTGGGGCTTCGAGCACCTGAACCTGGACGACAAGCGCCTGAAGGAACTCGGCGCCTATGGTCTGGTGCAGCCGCTCAAGCTGTCTTGCGCCGACCACGAAGGCGGCGGCGCGGTGCGCTTCCAGCAATGGGACGGCGCCAAGTGGAACGTGATCTCCGACTGGGTGCAGGCCGACCGCAAGCTGCTGCGGCCCATCATCGAGGAATCGTCGAAGAAGTACGCGAAAGAGAAAGGCATCACCCCCCGCGATTGCAGCAAGGAAAGCTGAGCATCGGCTGATCGTTCTTTCGCGGCAGCAGCGAGCCGGGAAAGATCGACATCGGATGCTTGAGCCCCCCACGGCGGGCCGCGACGCGGCCCGCCTTTTTCACCCCTGGAGCAAGACATGCCCCTGCTCGAACTGGAACAGATCGAAGTCATCTACGAGAACGTGATCCTTGCCGTGCGCGGCGTGTCGCTCTCGGTGGAGCAAGGCCGGATTGTGGCGCTGCTGGGCGCCAACGGCGCCGGCAAGAGCACCACGCTCAAGGCCATATCCGGCCTCGTGCGCGCCGAGCGTGGCGAAGTGGTGCGCGGCTGGGTGCGCCTCGCCGGCGAAGACATCACCGGCGCCGACCCGGCTCGGCTCGCCGCCACTGGCCTGGTACAGGTGCTGGAAGGCCGCCATTGCTTCGGCCATCTCACGGTCGAGGACAACCTGCGCACCGGTGCCTTTCTGCGGCGGCCATCACGCGGCGAGTTGTCAGCCGACCTGGAACGTATCTACCAGCACTTTCCGCGTCTCAAGACACGGCGGCGTAGCCTCGCCGGTTACACCTCGGGCGGTGAGCAGCAGATGATCGCCATCGGCCGCGCACTGATGGCCAAGCCGCGCCTGGTGTTGCTGGACGAGCCGTCAATGGGCTTGGCGCCGCAGATCGTCGAGGAAATCTTCGAGATCGTGCACACGCTGAACCGCGACGAGGGCGTGAGCTTTCTGCTCGCCGAGCAGAACGCCGCCGTCGCGCTACGCTATGCCGACTATGGCTACGTGCTGGAAAACGGCGTGATCGCGGCACACGACAGCGCCGAGGCACTGGCCGCACACCAGGATCTGCACGCCTTCTACCTGGGTGGTGCCCAAGCCGCATGACGTACACGGGCGGCCTTGCCGCCGCCCGTTCCTGTCAGGCCACGGCCTGGAGCACTCTCTCGTCGGACGCCTGCAATCGCAGCCGGTACGCCACCAGCGCAGCGATGCTGACGATGGGCAGGTCATGCCGCCGCGCGAAGCGGAACAGCGCCGGCCGGCGCGCCATGCTGCCGTCGTCGTCGACGATTTCGCACAGCACGCCGGCGGGTGTGCGCCCGGCCAGCACCGCCAGATCGAGCGCCGCCTCGGTATGGCCGCGCCGCCTCAGCACGCCGCCTGCGCGATAGCGCAAGGGGAATACGTGACCGGGGCGAGCGAAATCGTCTGGGCCGATACAGGGGTCCGCCAGCGCGCGCAACGTGGCGGCTCGGTCGGCCGCGCTGATCCCCGTACTGGTGCCATGCCGGTAATCGACGCTGACGGTGAACGCCGTGCCATGCGATTCACTGTTCTCCGCCACCATCAACGGCAGGCGCAGCGCATCCAGCCGCTCGGGCAGCAAGGCCACGCATACCACGCCGCTGCTGTGGCGCACCAGAAAGGCCATCTGCTCGGTAGTGATCGCGTCAGCGGCGATGATCAGGTCGCCTTCGTTCTCGCGGTCGGTATCGTCCACCACCACCACGAAGCCGCCGGCCGCGATGGCGGCGACGGCGGCATCGATCTCGTCGAAACGCTCGTTCATGTCGGCTCCGGTCATGAGTAGAACGACGGCTTGGGATGGCGGGCATTGAGCCGCCAGTCACCGAGCTCGCGCAACTTGTAGTCGAATGGATCGTGCAGCGTGTGCACGCGCAGGTTGCGCCAGTAGCGATCGAAGCGCAGCGCGGCGGTGGTGGCACGCGCGCCGCATACCTCGAACATGCGGCTGGTGAGATCCAGCCCCACGCGCCCAGCGGCCACCTTGGCCGTAGCCACAGCCACCGCCACCTCGCCACGCTCGGCCTCGGTCAATGCCACGTCGCGCGCCCAGGCGGCATCAAACAGCGCGGCAGCGCGGTCGGTCAGCAGCCGTGCGCCTTCGAGGCCGACGTGGAATTCGCCGTAGTGCGCGAGGATATAGAGATCCTCGCTCGCCGATTCGGCTGGCGAGGTATACCAGCGCCGCGTCTGCGTGCGGGTGTAATGCCCCGCCTCGGCAATGGCGCCTTCGGCCAGCCCCAGGTAGAGGTTGGCCAGCACCAGTTGCGCCAGCAGCGGGCGCAGGCTGGCGAATGGCGTGGACAGCGGGCCGGGGTCGGACAGGATTTCGTCCTCCTCGACGCGTACCGCCTCAAAGGAGACGCTGCCACTGTCGGTCTGGCGCTGGCCCATATTGTCCCAATCCTGGAACACGGTGATGCCAGCGCGGTTGGTGGACACGGCAGCGATCACCAGCTTGTCGGCGCCGGGCTGGATGGCGGAGGCGATCAGCATGTCCGAATCGGTTGCGCCGGAGCAGAAGCTCTTGCGGCCATTGAATTCGCGCCAGCCGGCGTGCGGCGTGCTCACGGTGCGCTCGTCCAGCGGATTGAGCGCATTGCCCCAGAACCAGCGCTGGCGCACGGTGGCCTCGAACCAGGGCTGCCACTGCGCGGGCCGGCCGAATAGCCGTGTGGTGGCCAGCAGCAGGTGGTGGAACGCGAACAGATGAGCAACCGAGCTATCGACGCGCGCGATCTCGCGGGCCACAGCCAGCGTTTCCTGCCAGTTGGCGCCGTCGCCACCGTGTGCTTGCGGCACCGACATCGCCAAGAGGCCACTGGCGCGCAGCAGATCGCGCTCGGCCTTGGGGCTGCCACCGTCGCGATCGCGCTGGGCGGCCGTACGGGCAAAGCTATCGCACAGCTCACGCACAGTCAGCGCGCGGCGTTGCGCCGGATCGGGAGCGGTATTCGGGGATGCGTGCATCAGGCGGGCTCCTTCGCGTTGGCGGGCAGGATGTCATTGGCGATCATTTCGCCGAACGGGCCCGTGAGGTTGGTCTGCCCTGCCCGCTCGCGCTGCACGATGGGCAACAGCGGGAACAGCAGCTCGGCCACGCGATAGGCTTCTTCCAGGTGCGGATAGCCGGAGAAGATAAAGGTCTCGATGCCGAGGTCGGCATACTCCCGCATTCGCGCCGCCACCTCCTCGGGGCTACCGACCAGGGCGGTGCCGGCACCACCGCGCACCAGGCCGACACCGGCCCACAGGTTGGGTGAGATTTCCAGCGCATCGCGCGAGCCGCCGTGCAAAGCAGCCATCCGTTGCTGCCCCACTGAGTCGAAGCGAGCGAATGCCTGTTGTGCGGCGGCGATGGTGTCGTCGGTCACGTATTGGATCAGCTCCTCAGCAGCACGCCACGCCTCGGCACTGGTTTCGCGCACGATCACATGCAACCGAATGCCGAATTTCACGGTGCGGCCAAGCTCAGCAGCCCGTTCGCGCACCGCGGCGATCTTCTGCGCCACCGCAGCCGGCGGCTCGCCCCAGGTGAGGTAGACATCGACCTGCTCCGCGGCAAGTTCGACCGCCGCATCGGATGAGCCGCCGAACCACAAGGGCGGGTAAGGCCGCTGCACCGGTGGATACAGCGCCTTGGCGTTCTCGACGCGCAGGTGCTTGCCGCTGAAATTCACCGTTTCGCCGGCGGCCACGCCGCGCCAGATGCGCAGGAATTCGTCGGTCACCTCGTAGCGCTCGGCGTGGGTCAAAAAGCTGCCATCACCATGCTGCTCGTCCGGATCGCCCCCGGTCACCACGTTGAGCAACAACCGTCCGCCAGATAAACGATCGAGGGTGGCAGCCATGCGTGCCGAAACCGTGGGCGAGATGATGCCAGGGCGGATAGCGACCAGAAACTTCAGGCGCTCGGTCAGCGCAGCAAGCGAGGAAGCCACCACCCACGCATCCTCGCAGGAACGGCCGGTGGGAATCAGCACGCCCTCGAAGCCGAGCTCGTCCGCCGCCTGCGCCACTTGCCGCAGGTAGGCGTGATTGACCACGCGCGCACCAAGGCTCGTGCCGAGATAGCGGCTATCGCCATGCGTGGGGAGAAACCAGAACAACTGCATGAAACACTCCTGGAGCGGGAATCAGGCGGCTATCCAGAGCAGGGAGCGTGCCAAGCCCCGCACTGCTGGCATTTGCAGGGAATCGATCCGCGCCACAGGTTCCAGCATGCTGATGCAACAGCAATCGGCTGCCGCTTCTGCTTCTCCAGCAGCAGATTTGACCCGGGCTGCGCCCCGCGGACACGAACGCTCCTGCCTTGAGACTTCCTCGGTTCAGGCAGCGTGCACAAAAACCAGCAACAACAGCACGCATCTGCTGATTTTTCAGCACACCGATCCGCATGTACGCCTCATGTTTCGCCTATCGCAGCGCGGCAAGGTTCTGGCACGAAGCGTGCTCCAGCAAGCGGGTGCTGCCTGCGCAGCAATCGTTGAGGAAGCCTTTTGAACAGTCCGCACCTGCCACCGTCCTACCTGCTCGATTCCGAGCGTACCCAGTCCGCCGAAGACATCGCCCGTCAGCTGGCGCTGGCCTTTGCCGCGACCGCAGCCGAGCGCGACCATCGCGGCGGCACGCCCAAGATGGAGCGTGATGCGCTGCGCGCCAGTGGCCTGCTGCGCCTGGCCATTCCCGCCGAATTCGGCGGCGCCGGCGGCGATTGGCCCACCGTGATGCGTACGGTGCGCCTTCTGGCGACCAGCGACAGCTCGGTGGCGCATGTCTATGCCTTTCACCACCTGATGCTGGCGACGGTGCGGCTGTTTTCCCGCCCCGAGCAGTGGCAGCCCTGGTATGAGCACACCGCTGCGCACGACTGGTTCTGGGGCAACGCGCTCAATCCGCTCGACGAGCGCACTGTCGCCAGACGCTGCAACGGCTGGCGCGAATTCTCTGGCCGCAAGAGCTTCTGCTCGGGCGCGCTGGATTCGGAGATGTTGATCGCCTCCGCACTCGATCAGGACACGCGCCAGTTGCTGGTCGCGGCCGTGCCCACGCTGCGCAGCGGCATCACCGTGCTGGCCGACTGGGACAACATCGGCCAGCGCCAGACTGACAGCGGCAGCGTGGATTTCGAACGGGTACGCGTGGAAGAGCACGAGATCCTGGCCGATCCCGGCCCTTTGTCGACGCCGTTTTCCTGCCTGCGCCCGCTGCTGGCGCAGTTGATCCTGGCCAACATCTACCTCGGCATCGCCGAGGGTGCGTACAGCGATGCCCGGTACTACACGCTGAACGAGGCCCGTGCCTGGCACCGCGCTCAGGTCGACCAGCCCTGGCAGGACCCGTATGTGCTCAACCACTACGGCGAGTTCTGGGCCGGGCTGGAAGGCGTGCGCTGCCTGATCGAGCGGGCGGCAGAGCACTTCGATGCGGCCTGGCGCCAGGGCGAGGCACTGAACGAGGCCGGTCGTGGCGAGGTGGCACTGGCCATCGCAGCAGCCAAGGTGGCGGCCACGCGCGTGGGCCTCGATGTAACCAGCCGCATGTTCGAGGTCACCGGCGCCCGCTCCACCCATGCCGGGCTGCGGCTGGATCGCCACTGGCGCAACCTGCGTACCCACTCCCTGCACGACCCGGTCGACTACAAGCTGCGTGAACTGGGCGAGTGGGCGCTGCTGCAACACTATCCCACTCCGAGCTTCTACTCATGAACGCACGCTACCGCGACCAGGACGGCGATGACGCCCCGTTGATCACCCTGCCGAACTCACAGGCACTGGCCACGTCGATCCGCGCCACCGCCCAGGTGTTCGACGATCCCAAATCAGTGGCGCTGCTGGGCCGGATTCGCCAGGTGGCACCCAGCGAAGCCAATGTGCTGATCATTGGCGAGACCGGCACCGGCAAGGAGCTGATCGCACGGCATGTGCACGCGCTCAGTCATCGGGCAAACGGGCCCTTCGTGGCCGTGAACTGCGGCGCGTTTTCCGAATCGCTGGTCGAAAGCGAGCTGTTCGGCCATGAGAAAGGCGCCTTCACCGGCGCGTTCTCGGCCAAGGCCGGCTGGTTCGAAGCCGCCAGCGGCGGCACGCTGTTCCTGGATGAGATCGGCGATCTGCCCATGAGCATCCAGGTAAAGCTGCTGCGCGTGCTGCAGGAGCGTGAAGTGGTGCGGCTGGGCTCGCGCAAGGCGGTACCGATCGATGTCCGGGTGATCGCAGCGACCAACGTACGGCTGGAGGAAGCGGTGGCCGCCGGGCATTTCCGTGAGGATCTGTTCTACCGCTTGCGCGTGGTGAACCTGGAGCTCGCCGCCCTGCGCGATCGGCCGGGCGACATCCTGCCGCTGGCCCGCTACTTCGTCGATGAATACCGGCGGCGCCTGGGCTATGGCAAGGTGGGCATCGCCGCCGATGCCGAGCACAAGCTGCTGCAACATCCTTGGCCGGGCAATATTCGCGAGCTGGAAAACGCCGTGCATCATGGCCTGCTGGTCTGCCGCAACCAGGTATTGCGCGGCGATGATCTGCATCTGTCGTCGCTACAGTTGCGACGCGCCGGCACCGCGGCCAGCGTACCGCCCGATGCCACAGTACAGCTGGAACAGGCACTGCTCGCATTGTTCGAGGAAAACCGCGAGGCGCTGTTCGAGCAGATCGAGGAGATCGTCATGCGCACTGCCTACCATCACTGCCATCGCAACCAGGTGCAGGCAGCCAAGCTGCTTGGCATCAGCCGCAACATCCTGCGGGCGCGGCTGATCAAGAACGGCGAGATCGATGCCTTGCGCTGACGCGATTCATTTTTCTAACCGATACTCATAAAAAATTATTAAGACATAAAATCAAATTATTTTTTGAAATATAGACTCCCCCATATAGTGGCCGCATGACCTCGTCCCCCCGAAGACGAAATGCAAAGGAAGTGCCGCCATGCCCCAAGTGCTCCAAGACGTCGGAAGTACGACGCCAGAACCCTCCGCGGTCCTCGAATCGGCGCGTGCCCAAGCCCGCGCCTCCCAGCTGGGCTACGCCGGTGGCATCCAGCCGGCCGAGGCCTGGGCATTGTTTTCCAGCGGCGCCGCCAAACTGATCGACGTGCGCACCGCCGAGGAGCGCAAGTTCGTCGGCCATGTACCAGGCAGTGGCCACGTTGCCTGGCAAATCGGCGCCGCGCTGCAGCCCAATCCGCGCTTCGCGCTTGAACTGGGCAAGTTCGCTCGCAAGACCGACACCATTCTGCTGCTGTGCCGTAGCGGCAAGCGCTCAGCCGCCGCCGCCGAGGCAGCGACCCGCGCCGGTTACACCGACGTATTCAACGTGCTCGAAGGCTTCGAGGGCGATCTCGATGCCGGACAGCAGCGTGGCGCATCCAACGGCTGGCGCCATGCTGGTCTGCCCTGGGTGCAGGACTGACCCACCTACGGAAATCTGCCCATGACCTTCACCCCGCCCGCCCGCAACGACCAGGATTGGTCCTGGGATCTGGACCAGGTGGTTACCGAGTTGCACGACGCCCGTCGTCGTTGGCGCGCCAAGCACCAGCGCAGTCCATCGTCGGGCGAGCGCGAGTTCCCTTCGCGCGATGCCTTGCGCATCATCGTGCATGACCTGTGCGGCGTGCTGTTCCCGATGCGGCTGGGGCCGGTGGAGTTGCGTCAGCAGGACGAGGATTACTACGTCGGCTACACACTGAACCAGACGCTGAACGCGCTGCTCAAGCAGCTGCAGCTGGAACTGGGCCTGGTGCGGCCCCGCAACGCCGCTACTGGCATCGCCGCCCAGGCGCAGGACATCGTCGGCCGCTTCGCCGCCGCCCTGCCTGCCCTGCGCGCCCTGATCGACACCGATATCGAAGCGGCCTACCGGGGTGACCCGGCCGCGCGCAGCGTCGATGAGGTGCTGCTGTGCTATCCGGGCGTGCACGCCATCATTCTGCACCGGCTGGCGCATGAACTTTACCGGCTCGATGCGCCGCTGCTCGCACGCATCATCGCCGAGATCGCGCATACCGAGACCGGGGTCGACATCCATCCCGGTGCACAGATCGGCAGCGATTTCTTCATCGATCACGGCACCGGCGTCGTGATCGGCGAGACCGCTGTCATCGGTCAGCGCGTCCGGCTCTACCAAGCGGTGACGCTCGGCGCCAAGCGCTTCGATTACAGCGAAGATGGATCGCTGCAGAAAGGCAATGCCCGCCACCCTATCGTCGAGGACGATGTGGTGATCTATGCCGGCGCCACCCTGCTTGGCCGCATCACCATTGGCCAGGGCTCGATCATCGGCGGCAACGTTTGGCTGACCCGCAGCGTGCCGAACGGCAGCCACATCACCCAGGCGAATGCCGATACCCGCAGCGGAGTGCCCGCATGAATGCCGCCCCGCCAGTGCTTGGCCGGCAGTTCGGCCAGGTGATCCGCCGCTGGCGGCGCCAGCACCACTGGTCGCAGGAGGCACTGGCCGAGCGCGCCGACCTCAACCGCTCTTATCTGGGCGAGATCGAGCGCGGCGATGCCATGCCTTCGCTCGATACTGCGGCCAAGCTGGCGCGCGCGCTGGGGGTGAAGCTCTCGGTGCTGATTGCGTTCTGCGAATAAACAGCCCGCTCGGTGTCATCGGTCCACTTGCTGACGTGATCAATCGCCGCGCGCATGTGGCGTTGCGTTGTGCTGCATGGACCATGGCGACGCTTGCTGCCACGACTCAAGCCCCAATTCAGCCTGCCGAAACAAATATTTCTCGATTTTGATGGCGATAGCATGTTGAGTCGTCATCCTGCTTTTTGGATATTTGCTTATAACTTTTCAGCACTATTCCAACCACCCGCAGGACACCACCATGGCCGACCAAGACGTGCAACTGGCCCTGGGCGACAACGCCGCCCGCCAGTTAGCCAACGCCACCAAAACCGCTCCCCAGCTTTCCACCATTTCTCCACGCTGGCTGGTCCATTTGCTGCAATGGCTACCGGTCGAGGCTGGCATCTATCGCCTGAACAAGGTGAAGAACCCGCTCGATGTGCGTGTCGGCTGCTCGCAGCGTGACGAGGCAGAATTGCCGCGCACCTTCGTCGATTACGACGAGGCACCGCGTGAGCTGTTCCTGAATGCCGTCACCACCGTGCTCGACGTACACACCCGCGTCTCGGACCTCTACTCCAGCCCGCACGACCAGATCAAGGAACAGCTACGCCTGACGATCGAAACGATCAAGGAGCGCCAGGAATCCGAGCTGATCAACAACCCGGAATACGGCCTCTTGGCCAACGTGGCCGAATCGCAGCGGATTTCGACGCTGACCGGCGCACCGACGCCTGACGATATGGATGACCTGCTCACCCGCGTGTGGAAGGAGCCGGGCTTCTTCCTCGCCCACCCGCTCGCCATTGCCGCCTTCGGCCGCGAGTGCACCCGTCGTGGCGTGCCGCCGCCCACGGTCAGCCTGTTCGGCTCGCAGTTCCTCACCTGGCGCGGCATTCCGCTGGTGCCGTCGGACAAACTGCCCATCGTCGACGGCAAGACCAAGATCCTGCTGCTGCGCACCGGCGAAAAGCGCCAGGGCGTGGTCGGCCTGTTCCAGCCGGGCCTCGCCGGCGAACAGAGCCCAGGCCTGTCGGTACGCTTCATGGGCATCAACCGCAATGCCATCGCGTCCTATCTGATTTCGCTGTATTGCTCGCTGGCCGTGCTCACGGACGATGCCCTGGCCGTGCTCGATGACGTGGAGATTGGCAAGTACCATGACTATCCAGACACCTACAAGTAATCTGCTGCTGCCCGCAGGGGGCGCTGCGGGCTTGCCGGGTGAAGGGGAACTCTCCCGGCTGGCGAGCGAGCTGTTCGCGCTGCTGCCGGGCCAATCCGCAGCCTCGTCCGCGCCACAACGCGCTGCGCCGACGCTGGAGCCGACCGGCGCCAGCATCCCGGTCGATGCCGGTCGTGCCGGCCAGCAGACGCTGGCCGTGCCGCAGGCTCCGGCCTCGCACCAGCCCGCCGTTGGTGGCGGCGCCCTGCCCGGCGCGCCGAGCACGCCGTATTACTTCCTCGGCGAAACCGGCAGCGATCCGCTCGACGGCCTGGCCGCCCAGGCACTCGGTGGCGATGCATTGCGTGGCGGGCCGAATGGCCTGCCCGGCAACGACGCGCTGGCCGCATTGGTGCTGGATATCGACTTCGGCCGGCCCAGAACCACGCACGCGCAGTTCGCGCCGGCAGGCAGCTACTACTTCCTGACGCCGGATGGCTTGCAGCGCGGTAACGATGCCACCGCCCACCCGCAAGCGACACGGCCACCGTTCGATGTGAACGCGGTGCGGCGCGACTTCCCTATCCTGGCCGAGCGGGTCAACGGTAAGCCATTGATCTGGCTGGACAATGCGGCAACCACGCAGAAGCCACGTGCGGTGATCGATCGCCTGGCGGAGTTCTACGAGCACGAGAACTCCAATATCCACCGTGCGGCGCACGAGCTGGCTGCCCGTGCCACCGATGCCTACGAGGATGCGCGACAGACGGTCGCCCGCTTCATCGGCGCCCGTTCGCCCGAGGAGATCATCTTCGTGCGCGGCGCCACCGAGGCGATCAATCTGGTGGCGCAGACCTTCGGCAAGCAGCAGATCGGCGCCGGCGACGAGATCATCGTCTCGCACCTGGAACACCACGCCAACATCGTGCCCTGGCAACAGCTGGCGGCCGAAAAAGGCGCGAAGATCCGCGTGATCCCAGTCGACGACGATGGCCAATTGCGGCTGGACGAGTACCAGAAGCTCCTGAGCAGCCGTACCAAGCTCGTGGCAGTGACGCATGTGTCGAACGCGCTGGGCACGGTGACGCCAATCGAGCAAATCATCCAGCTTGCCCACACGGCAGGTGCCAGGGTGTTGATCGATGGTGCGCAATCGGTGTCGCACCTGCGGGTGAACGTGGCCGCGCTCGATGCCGACTTCTTCGTGTTCTCCGGCCACAAGGTGTTCGGGCCCACCGGCATTGGCGTGGTCTATGGCAAGGCCGAGCTCTTGGAGACGCTGCCCCCCTGGCAAGGCGGGGGCAACATGATTGCCGACGTCACCTTCGAGAAGACAGTGTTCCAGCCAGCCCCCATGCGCTTCGAGGCCGGTACCGGCAACATCGCCGATGCCGTGGGGCTGGGCGCTGCGCTCAAGTATGTGGAGCGGCTGGGGCTCGACAATATCGCGGCCTATGAGCATGGTCTGCTCGAATACGCCACGGCGGGCCTCAAGACCATCCCCGGTCTGCGGCTGATCGGCACGGCGCGCGAGAAGACCAGCGTGCTCTCCTTCGTGCTGCCGGGTTACCGTACCGAGGAAGTCGGCCATGCGCTGAACGAGGAAGGCATCGCCGTTCGCTCCGGCCACCATTGCGCGCAGCCCATCCTGCGCCGCTTCGGGCTGGAAGCCAGCGTGCGGCCGTCACTGGCGTTCTACAACACCTGCACCGAGATCGATACGCTGGTAAATGTCGTGAGTCGGCTGGCGCACGCGCGGCGCTGATCGTTTTTGCACGCACTTGAGGCCGGCCCAGCGCCGGCCTTTTTTACTTGTCGCCAGATTGCAGCAGGCTGCGTATCGGGTTGCTGCAAAAAACGCAGTAGATGGTTCAACTGCCAGTCATATCGCGGCTTGCAGGCTGGAACGAAGCTTGCTCAAGGCAAAGCTCCATTTCGCCAGCGCGCCGCCATGACCCTCCTGCAACGCAACCGCCTCGCCCTGCGCCCGCTCACCCCGGTGATCGGCGCCGAAGTCAGCGGCATCGACCTGCGCCAGCCGCTCGATGCCGATACCGTCGCCGAACTTCAGGCCGCGATCAACCGCTGGAAAGTGCTGTTCTTTCGTGATCAACCCATCAGCGACGAAGACCATCTGCGCCTAGGCCGCTACTTCGGCCCGCTGACGCCGGCCCACCCCATCGCCGACGGCCTGGAATCCCATCCGGAAATCTGGGAGCGCCACGCCAGCGAGTACAAGAAGCACCGGCCGGACCTCGGCATCCCCACCAGCAAGCCGCCGCGCGACTACAAGGGCTGGCATATCGACATCACCTTTGTCGCCAATCCCAACAGCTATTCCATCCTGCGCGGCATCGAGATTCCCGCCTACGGCGGCGATACGCTGTGGAGCAATCTGGTGGCCGCTTATGATGGGCTGTCGCCGCGCATCCAGTCGCTGATCGACGGCCTGCAGGCGGTACATCGCACCGGCAGCTACGACGCAGGCAGTGGCCCGCGCGTGCGACGCGATGGCAAGCCGGCCGGCCCCTTCGCCGCGCTGCACCCGCTGGTGCGCGTCCATCCGCACACCGGCGAGAAGGTGCTGTTCGTCAACCCGGGCACCACCAGTCACATCGTTGGCCTGCGCGAGCGCGAAAGCCAGGCGCTGCTCGATCTGCTCGCCGAAGAGGTAACCCGGCCCGAATACCAGGTGCGCTTTCACTGGAGCCCGCACGCACTGGTGATCTGGGACAACCAGGCCACCGCCCACGCTGGCCCAATCGACTATGCCCACTTCGACGCGCCACGCACGGTGCGCCGCATTACGGTGGCTGGCGAATTGCCGGTAGGGCCCGATGGCTTTCGCTCGCAGCCGCTGGAAGGCGAGCTCTTTGGCGTGATCGGCTGATGTCCATCGCCGCCGTTGTCTTCGACCTCGACGACACCCTGCACGACAAGTCGGCCACGTTGCGACTGTTCGCGCTGCAGCAGTACGACCGCTACACCTTGCGCCAGCACGGCGTGGGCGAACGCGACTGGCTGGCACGCTACGTAGCGCTACACACGGAGCTGTTGCCCAAGCCCGCGGTCTTTTTGGCACTGGGCCAGGGCTTCGGACTGCCGGCTGAGCTCGTCGACACGCTCGCCACCGATTTCGATCACCGCCTTGGTCTTCATGCCGTGCCGTTTCCCGGTGCGCGGGAGCTGGTCCATGAAGCCCGGGCCGCCGGTGCGCTGACGGCGCTGCTGAGCAACGGGCGCGATGCCTTCCAGCGCAGCAAGCTCGCCGGTCTCGGCCTCGCATCCGCCTTCGACGTGGTGCTGACCTCCGGCGCCGCCGGCACCAGGAAGCCCGCCGCGACGCTGTTCGAAGCCCTGTTCTGCCAATTGGCCGCCTTGCGCCCCGGCCTGCGCCCCGCCGACGTTGCCATCGTGGGCGACAGCCTGGCGCACGACATCCGTCCTGCGCGCACCCAAGGCTGGACCACGCTGTGGAAATCGCCGCTCACCGACGCCAGTGCCGATTTCAGCAGCCCGCAACTGCTGCAGATCCACCATCACCTGATTCCGCTGATTCGACCCACTACCCCACAGGAGTACCGCTATGGCTGACTATCAACTGCAGGGCAAGCGCGCCATCGTCACCGGCGGCAGCCGCGGCATCGGTCGCGTGATCGCCCGCACGCTGGCGCTGGAAGGCGTCGACGTGGTGATTTCCGCGCGTGGCCGCGAGGCACTGGAGCGCACTGCGCAGGAGCTTGCAGCCGAGACCGGCCGCCGCATCGTGCCGGTAGTGGCTGATACCACCAGCAAGTCCGAGGTCGACGCGCTGGTCGCACGCACCGTCGAGGCGCTCGACGGTGTCGACATCCTCGTCAATGCCGCCGCCCTGCCCGGCGGCATTTCCACGGCCACCGGCATCAGCGAAATCATCGATGACGATGTGCTGCTCGACCTCGACGTGAAGGTGGTCGGCTATCTGCGCACCGCCCGTGCCGTGGCGCCACTGCTGGTCGAACAGGGCTGGGGCCGCATCATCAACGTCGGTGGCCTCGCCATCCACAAGACCGGCCGGCCGGTGGCCACGCTGCGCAACGTGGGCGTGGCCGCCATCACCAAGAACCTGGCCGATGAACTGGGGCCGAAGGGTGTCAATGTCGTCGCGGTGCATCCTGGCGCCACCCGCACCGAGCGTACCGACTCGGCCGCCGAAGCCCGCGCCGCGCAAGGCAACAGCATCGGCCGAATCGTCGACGCCAGCGAAGTCGCCGCAGTGATCGCCTTCCTCGCCTCGCCGCTGTCGGTGGCCATCAACGGCGATGCCATCGCTGTGGGAGGCGGCTCGCCGGGAACCATCCATTACTGAAATAGGGTGCGTACAGGACCTGAAAAACTGCCCCGCCCCACCCGACTCGGCCTGGGTGCAGGCCGGTACATTGAATGATCTGGCGCAGATCAAGCGGTGGGGTACGATGGATGGACAGCAAAGTAAAATGAGTGCACCTCGCACGCAACTGAAAACCCATGCCAGAAACCGCCCCGCTTGATCCTGCCCTCGATCGGCGCATCGTCATCATCGGCAGCAGCGGCGCCGGCAAAACCACGCTGGCGCGGCAGCTGTCGGGGCGATTGAACGCGGCCATGTTCGATCTCGACGAACTCCACTGGGGCCCGGACTGGACACCAAAGCCGCGCGACGAATTCGTCGGCGCCCTGCAACAGGCTGCCACGGGCGAAGTCTGGACCGCCTCGGGCAACTACCAGAGCGTGCGCGAGCTGCTCTGGTCGCGCGCCACCACGCTGATCTGGCTGGACTACCGCTTTGCCACCGTGTTCAGCCGTCTGTTCGTGCGCTCGGTGCGCCGCCTGCTTCACCGCGAGGTGCTGTGGCAGGGCAATCGCGAATCATGGCGCGCCACCTTCAGCTCACGGCAATCCATCCTGTGGTGGCTGCTGACCACCTATCACCGACGGCGGCGCGAATACCGGCAGCTGCAGCGCAGCGACGCCTATCCGCACCTGCGCTGGATCGTGTTGCACACACCGGCCGAGGCCGAGCGACTGCTCGCTGCCACCCCCCTTCGCGGGCAAAGTGATCCAGAGCGAACCGGCACGCCCAACAACGAGATTCCTTCATACCGTCATGGCCTTCGATGACCTGTTCCGCCTCAGCTGTCACGCCGTGATCACCGACGATCAAGGCCGTGTACTGCTGCTCAAATCCACCTACGGCACCCAAGGCTGGGGCCTGCCCGGCGGTGCGCTCGATCCTGCCGAAACCATCCACGAGGCCTTGCTGCGCGAGTGTTACGAGGAGCTGGGGGTGGAGATCCGCATTCGCCACCTGACCGGCGTGTATTACCACGCCACCTACAACGCCCAGGCCTTCGTGTTCCGCTGCGAATTGCCCCAGGGCGCCCGGATCAGGCTCAGCAGCGAACACAGCGAACACGCTTACTGGGTCACTGCCGACCTCAGCCCGGTGCAGCAACGGCGCATCCGCGACTGCCTGGCCTTCGCAGGAGAGGTGCAAAGTGCCCGTTTTTGAGCTCCGTACCGCGCAAGCCGGTGATGAAGCCGCCATGGCGAGTCTGCTTGCCGAGCTGGGCTATCCACAAGCCAATCTGGCCCACATGACCACGGTATTGACCCGGCTGCATGGCCCACACGACCGCCTGCTGTTGGCCGACAGCGGCAGCGGCTTGCTGGGCCTGATCGCCATCCACCTGCTACCGCAGCTGCACGCGCCCGGGTTGCTTGGCAAGGTAACCGGGCTCGTCGTTACGGCCGATGCTCGCGGCCAGGGCGTGGGCCGTGCGCTGCTGGATGCTGCGGCCCGATTCGCCCGCAGCCAAGGCGCGGTGCGAATCGAGATCATCAGCGGCAACCACCGCCCCGAAGCGCACGCCTTCTACCAACACCTCGGCTACCAGCGTACCGAGCAAAGCCGGTTTTTAGCGCAGCTTGTCGGCAAGGATGGCACCTGATGTTCGCTGTTTCGATCAAGGGCGTGCTGTCGAACCCCGAGCGACAGATCCTGCTGCTGCGCAACGAGCGCGACGAATGGGAGTTGCCCGGCGGGCGCATCGAGATGGGAGAAACACCGCAAGAACGCCTGGCGCGTGAATTCGATGAAGAGCTGGGCCTGCAGGTGATCACGCTCAGTACGGCGTTGTTCGAGGTCATTCCTGGGCGGCACATGTTTCTTGCCTGCTATCGCTGTGCGCTGGCTGGAAACTACGCACCACGCCTCAGTGACGAACACCAGGCGTGGCAAGTCTTTGCGCCGGATCGCTTGCCCCACGCGCTGCCTTGGCCGTACCGCGAGGCCATTGCCTGCATGCTGACCAGCTGATCGGTGTTGTGGTTTGAACAGGTCGGCGAGATTGCTGACTGGATTTCACCACCCCGGCCCACGACCGGGCCGTGGCAGGTGACCCGGAGTGTGGCATGTGTCTTGCTCGGTGCTCGCATCCCTCAGCAGAACACGCCAGGCGATGAGCAAAGCATCGACAAGTAAAGGCGGGGCCATCCTCTATCGCGAGGCCTCTGCCGCCGATGGGGCAGCCATCGGACTGCTGCACGCGCAATGTTGGCTGGGCGAAGCAGCCGACAAGGCTTTGGCGCGCACCATCGTGAGCGAGCGGCAGGCACTCTGGCGAGAACGCAGCGCCCGGACCGATCCGGCAACGCGGCTGGTGGTGGCCGAATCGGGTGGCGAGCCCATTGGCTTTGCCTGCGCATACGCCCGGCGTGATCCGCAGTTCGGCAGCCTGCTCGACAACCTGCATGTGGCCAAGGCCTGGCAGACACAAGGTGTAGGCAGCGCCTTGCTGCGCGATATTGCAGGCTGGTCGGCGGCTGTGGCACCCGACGATGGGCTTTACCTGTGGCTGCTGCCGACGAACCGCGCGGCACGGGCGTTCTACCTGCGCCGGGGCGCCGGCGCGTTGATCACTGCAAACGAGCACGCAGCCGCACGCGCGGCCATGCTGCGTTTTGGGTGGCGCCGGCCCGCCTCGCTGCTGGCCGGGCAGCATTGATGCCGCCAGCGCTGCAGCTGAGCAAGATGGCACCACACTCGCTCAAGCACGCGCCCACATCCGCAGCTTGAATACACCGCGCCATTGCGCCAGCGCGATGCCGACCAGCATCAGCACAATGCCGGCCACCTGATGCCAGCCCAGCTGCTCGCCCAGAATGGGCAGGGCAAACAGCGCGCTGAACACCACGCCGCAGGCGGAGAACACGGCGGCCTCGTAGGAGCGCAACGTGCGCAGCAAGTGCTGGTACACGCTCTGGCCGAAGGCGATCCCCACCACCGCGTAAAGTGCAATCACCAGCAGGTGCTCGCCCTCGACAGCGGGCAGGCCATGACTGGTCCATGCGCCATGCACGATCACCGGCAGCCCACCCAGCCACAGCGTGAGCATGGTCAACTGCGCCGCCGGCACGCGCTCGCCAACGCGCAAGGCGAGCTTGCGTACCAGGATGTTGTTCAACGCCAGGAGCATGATGCCGATCACCAGCAGACTGGCGCCATAGAGTTCGCCCGGTGGCGGCGCGCTACGAAAGAACACGCTGACCCCGGCTAGCGCCACCAGCGCGCCGACCATTTGCCACAGCGAGGGGTGCTCGCGCAGCAGCAATACCGACAGCACCATGGTGGCGATGCCGACGAAGTTCACCAGATACGCATGCGTGGTGGCCGGCAGGTCATAGAGGCCTACCAGGAACAACAAACGCCAGCCCAGGAAAGTGTTGATGCCGATGGCGGCCACATAGGTCCAGCTGCGGGCATCGAGCCGGGGCACGCGCAGCGTTCCCGCGCGTACAAGCTGGTAGAGCGTCAGAGTGACCAGGGCTACCGCCAGCTGCAACCAGTAGAAGGTGTGGGCCGGCACCGCACGCAGCACGCCCTTGCTCAGCACCACCATCAGGGAGCCGGACAGGATGAGTAGCAACAGCTGCAGGATGGCGACGAGGCGCGGCGGCATGGCGGGGTTCCGGCAAAAGGCATGAGGGCAGCAAGGGCCATGCCAGGGTCCAAGCCGTTTGCAGCCATCATCTTGCCCCATCGACCTGCTTGAATCTGCGCATCAACTGCTCAACGTGCTGTGTTTTCAGCATCCAACAGGCTGTCTGCCAGCCAGCGCCCAGATCAATGTAGGCGTTCTGGTTCGGCTTGCCCGGTTCAATCTGCCGCAGCGTAATGCCACCGGTGCGCCCAGTTCAGCATCGCCCGACCGCAGAATGCCTTGCCATTGTCGGTCCGGATGATCTGCGGCAAGGTATGTGAGACCGCTCATCAATCCAGTTGCCGCGTCAGCACTTCGCCGCTGATAGCGCGTTCCGGAAGCACCGCGACGGCTTTGTGGGTGGCATCGTCCACCATGGTCAGGCATTTGACCACCCGGCCTTCAGCGGTGCGGTCGAACACGAAGTCCATCGACCAGACTTCGTTGGCGGTCAGCGGGCGCAGCAGCAGTTGCCGCTCGGCCGGCGGTACCTTCTTGGGAAGACACCGCACGACATGTGGTGGTACTCCAGATAACCACTTGTCGGACATGCGCCGCGGCAGCCCTCGTCGGCTCGGCGTCAACACACTTCCCTCACAAATCCCTCCGCAGCAGCTCACAGGCCTGTCGTTAGTGTGGCCGCCATCCCGTTCATTCGTGTTGGCAACACATGCTCAACAAAGTGCTCCGCTGGCCCGCATTGCCGGCACTCCGACCCGAGTGGGTCACACTGGTGGTCGTTGGTTTTCTCCTTCTGTTCTGCAACGTTCCGTTCTGGTCACGGTTGTTCACTGTCCAACCACTCACAGGTACGAGCTGGCTGAGTTTTGTCGCCGCTTTTGCGATGCTGCTGGCGCTCCTGAACCTGCTGCTGACCCTATTGGCCTGGCCCTATGTGCTGCGTCCGTTCCTGAGCCTGCTGTTGCTCGCGACCTCGTTCATTGCCTACTTCATGAACCAGTACGGTGTGATGATCGATGTCGGCATGGTGCGCAATGCGGTGGAAACCGATCCGGGCGAAGTACGGGATCTACTCACCGTCAAAATGGCGCTCTACGTGGCCATTCTCGGCGTGCTGCCAACCTGGCTGCTCTGGCGGATGCCCATCCAATGGCGTCCGCCCGTACGTGAGCTGCTGGTGAAGCTGCTCGTCGTTGCGATATCCCTTGCAGCGGTACTGGCAATCGCCTTGAGCTACTACCAGACGTTCGCCTCGGTAGCCCGAAACCATCGCGACCTGCGTTTCCTGCTCACGCCAACCAACTATATCCAGGCCACCTCGATCTACCTCAAACGGCTGAGCAAGTCTGCTGTCGCATTCACCCCAATCGGGGCTGATGCAAAGTCGGCGCCCGCATGGCAGCACCGTGAGCGGAGATCGGTCACCGTCATTGTTGTTGGAGAAACCGCGCGGGCGGACCATTTCGCGTTGAATGGTTATGAACGGGACACAGCGCCCCGATTGGCCAAACAGGCCAACCTGATCAACTTCACCAACATGTGGTCATGTGGTACCGAGACCGCTGTATCGCTGCCTTGCATGTTCTCCAATCTCGGTCGTGATGGCTTTTCCCGGGAAAAAGCTGAATCCCAAGGCAACCTTCTGGACGTGCTGGGCCAAGCTGGCATCGGCGTGCTGTGGCGTGACAACCAGTCGGGCTGCAAAGGGGTATGCGCGCGGGTTCCGACAGAGGATGTACGAGACAGCAAGATCGCAAAAGCCTGCCCAAAACCGGGGGAATGTTTTGATGAGGTGCTTCTTGCCGGCCTCGGCGAACGTATCGACACCCTGGATCGCAGCACAGTCATCGTCTTGCACATGATGGGCAGCCACGGCCCCGCATATTTCAGTCGCTCTCCAGACGAGTTCAAGCTGTATCAGCCGGAGTGCAAATCCAGCCAGCTCGACCAATGTTCGCAACAGCAGATCATCAACGGTTACGACAATTCGCTGCGCTACACCGATTACGTACTGTCCAGCCTGATCGATCTGCTGCGCAGCAAAGCCGACAAGGTCGATACGGCGATGATTTACCTCTCCGATCACGGCGAGTCGCTGGGCGAGGGCAACCTTTATCTCCACGGTACGCCGTATCTTTTCGCCCCCGATGCTCAAAAGCATGTTCCCGCAGTGATGTGGTTCTCCGATGGATTCAAGCGGAACTTCGGTATCGACCAGACTTGCCTGATGGCACGCCGGCAGGAGGCCTATTCGCAAGATAACCTTTTCCACTCCGTGCTTGGACTGCTCCAAATCCAAACCAAGGCGTACAGCCCTCAGCTCGATCTGTTTGCGCCGTGCAGGAGCGGGTCATGATGCCTGCCACGCAGCGCTTTGGTCGTTTTCGAGCACAACTCCAACGCACTACTTCCTTCTGGATATGGCACTTGGCGCTTCCGCTTGCCTTGGGTGCCGTACTGCTGTTTGTGTATCCACTGACTGGTCTCGACGACTGGGTTGTTGGCCTCTTTTTCGACTCCTCGACGCATCATTTCCCCCTTCAGCACAGCCCGTTCTTCAACGAAGTGCTCCACACCGACGCCAAACTGCTCGTGGTGGCGATTGGGATGACCGCACTCGGCTTGTGGCTTTGGTCATTCCTCGATGACGTATGGCGCCCACAGCGGCGGCGCTCGTTCTGGATTTTCAGTGCCATGGTGTTGTCGAGCGGCATGGTGAGTCTGCTGAAGGCGCACAGCGTCCATCATTGCCCGTGGGATGTTTCGGAATACGGCGGCTATGCCCCGCATCTTGGATTATTTGCCCAAGTCCCGACCGGCTTGGTGCCAGGTCGCTGCTTTCCAGGAGGGCATGCCTCCGGTGGCTTCGCTCTGATGGCCTTCTACTTTGGCCTGCGGGATTTCGACGCACGCAAAGCGAAATGGGCGCTTTGGCTTGGACTGCTGCTCGGTTGGGGAATGGGATGGACCCAAACCATGCGAGGGGCACATTTCCCTTCACATACCCTGTGGTCTGCGTGGGTGGTGTGGATGGTGTTGCTGGTGCTCTATTGCGTCTACCCGCCGTCGACCCCAGAGGGCCGTCGTGCAAAATAAACATCAGGCCGGCTCACATAGCACCAAACAGGATCAGCACCGAAGTCCTTTCAAAGGCCGTGTCGGCCTTGGGCGTCTCCTGCATGCATTCGGGTATTCGCTCGATGGCTTGCAAGCGGGCTGGCGCCACGAGCCTGCGTTCAGGCAGATCACAATCATTGCTTGCTTAGGTATTCCGCTGGCCCTGATTTTCGACATGCCAGGTTGGGCGCGCTCCATCGTGATCCTGAGTCACTTTCTTTGCCTGATGGTCGAGCTCGTCAATTCCGCGATCGAGGCGGCCGTCGATCACACCTCGCTGGAGGTGCATGTATTGGCCAAGCGCGCCAAGGACTTGGGAAGTGCAGCCCAACTGATCTGCATGCTGAATTTACTGGTCGCGTGGGCGTTGGCAACTACGGCCTAACTTAACTCACCAACAAAAAGCCCCGCACATCGCGGGGCTTTTTGTTGGTGGGCTAGCGTTAGATCCGGAGGCCATCCAGCGGCTTGCCAGCATCCAGCCAATCCTGCACCCATTGCGGCTTGCGGCCGCGACCAGTCCAGGTCTGGCTGCTATCTGCCGGGTTGCGGAACTGTGCCACGCCGGCACTCCTGGCGGGCTTGGTGCTCACGGCACCGCCCAGCACGTCCTGCAGCGAGAAACCCTTGGCAGCGGCGAGGTTCTGCAGCTCAGCGATCAAGTTCTTCTTATCGCTGACCTTGCGCTTTTCGATCTCGGCACCGAGATCTTTTTGCAGTTGGAACATTTCCGGCAACGATAGTTTAGACAGGTCCATTGAACTCTCCTTTGTCTGATGTGGTGAAACCAGCCCGCATTTAATAGGGTATTCCACTCAAGCACAAGGTCGATCTTCCAGCACTCGGCAAATGCAAACAGGCCGGAAGTAGTCAGTCAGGGGCCGGCTGAGCTCAGCACGACCCTGCAACACCAACCATAAAGGCATGAGTCTGACGAGGTAATGACCGGTAATTCCATCTATTGGCACCTATAAATTGGCAGCACGCCATACCCCAAGCGCATTGAGTCTCTTCGCATTTATCTCATTTTGGCTCTATTTGATGGGCCGAAGAATCGAACAAATTTTCGGAAAAGATGGGACATTCTTTTCCGATCGATCACCTCCTTAGAATGGTTTTGCCTGTGTTGCTGTGTTGAATTTGCAAATGCACTGGAATTCGGCTGGCCTCCAGGCTGGGGCAAAGAAATGCATTCTTATATTCGAAAGGAGCGATTGAAAATGGAACAACCCGTTTGACGCTTCGCATGTACCCCATTGTCTGCCTTTAGCTTGTCCTTGATCTCTCTTGATGGAGCGTGTCATGTCCGAAGCAAACCATTTCTGCCGTACTGCTGCCGCCTGGGCCACCTTGGCGGCTTTTTCATTATTGACCGGGTGTGACGGTGAGACTGACAACGCCGTTGATTCACCCTCTGCAGCGAAGTCGTTGCAGGCATCGACCCCGCCGTCGCAATCGCAAAGCCCGACGGTCTTGAATCTTCGGGTAAAGGGGCTTGCACTCGGCAAGGAGCTGGCGTTGGCCTATGGCACCTCGACTTTTCCGGTCCAGTTGAACGGCGCCCATACCTTTACCCTACCGGCCGGAGCCGTAGCCAACCTGCAGGTGGCCACTCAACCCGCTGGGCAAACCTGCAAGGTGGCCGAGGGTACTTCGGCCTCGATTCCGCAAGACGGCAGTGCGCTCTTCGTGCGATGCGTCCACAACGAAACCGCGACCGTCGCTCAACCCGATACCCTGCCCAATGCACCACTGACTGCGAACTTCGGCTTGCGTGAGTACGCATACCCCGGCATTCCCTATGAAAGCCGGCCGGGGATCGTCGGCGGGATCTTCCCCTACGAGTACCGCATCAAGAGTTTTACCCTTGATGGGGTACCGCAGAGCACTGCCGATGTGTCGCTGGATTTCCGTACCGGCGCCGTGCGCTTCACGCCGGCGAGCGCCGGCAGCTATGTGCTGACGTTGGAAGTGCGCGATAGCGGCAACACGCAGAAAACACTGGAACAAAGCTTCACCATCACTGCGAGTGCCGATCAGTTCAAATTCGTAGCGCCCAACGGAGTAGATGCCGTGGGGCGCGGCACCTTGGCGCAACCCTATCAGTCGGTCGCCTACGCGATCGCCAATTCCACGCCCAGCCAGGCGATCGTGCTGCGCCAAGGAACATATCTCACCAACGGCTTCACGCTCTACGACAGCAGGTCGCAACAGCTGCTGGCCTATCCGGACGAGGTTGCCACCCTCGACCTCAACTATCAGGTTCTCAACGTGTATTCGGTCACCGGGCCGGCCGCGCGGATCGAAGGCCTCGACATCAGTCATGTGAAGCTTTACGGCATCAAAAGTGAAACCACTACGACAGGCCTGGTGGTCCGCAACGTGCGCTTTGTCGATGGCGTGGGCAGCGATTCGACCGGGCACGACAATCCGGCTTTCATCGAAGGCTGGGGGCACGCGGCCACCACGCCACGCCACAAGCTGCTGATCCAGGACAACGATTTTGGCCCATTCAACAAGGTCAACTTCGGTGCCTACGCGATGGTATTTTTCGACGCCGGGAATTCGCTGGTGGAAAACAACCAGATCCGCCTCGGCGCCGGAGCGCTTCAGGACGGCATCGGCGGCGGAATTCATGAGAAGGACAACTCGCAAGACAACACCCACCGCGAGAACTACATCGAATTCCCCGCCACTAAGACCACGCCACTGGGAATTCAGGTGTCCGCCCAGGCTGGATCGAAAAATATGCAAGTCCACCACAACCTGCTGGTCAATGCCGGTATCTATCTCGGCCTGCAATGTTTTGCCAGCAACGGCTGCACGATGCAAAACCACGATGTGCATCACAACACTGTGGTCGGGCAAAGCATTTACATGAACTGGGGGCCTTTCAATCCAGGCAGCTATGGCACGCGCATCAGCTACAACACGCTGAGCGCACGCGCCAAGCCGGCGTATAGCGGCTTGTCCTGCCAAAGCGAGCCGCCCAACTTCAATACGCAGATTGCGGTGTCGGCCAATTTCGTTGAAAGCACGCACGCCTATGCGTTCAAGGACACGGAATGTAATGGCCGGAACAAGACGTGGACTGCTTGGCGTGATGTACACGGCATGGATACCATCGCGTCCGGCAGTGAACTCAACTCGACCACGACCTATCAGGTGACCGGTGTCGGGCCACTGACAGGGTTACCGGTCGGTCACGTTCGGCGTGGAGTGAGAGGGCATCAGTGGTAAACCGCCCTTGAGGCGCGGTCCGGGGCGCCCGCCCCGGACTTCGCCAGAAGCAGTCATGCCCCTGGAGGGATCAATCTGGCTCACCGCCAGTTCTTCGATGAAGCAGGCTTTGTCAGGCCCTCTGAGGCGCTGATGAGTATCCTCCATGCAGCAGGGTTTGATCCCCAAGAGATCATCACGTACTGCGGTTCCGGTGGACGCGGTTCATTTGCCGGACCCATCGCGGCAGCCGCCGGATCCGAACAAGCCGGCGTCTATTAATCTGGGCTTCAGCGAGTGGGCTGCAGATCTGGCACTTCCTGTTGCGACAGAAACCCGCAGTTGAAGGTGACGCTCACGCTTGCCGTGTTGAGGACTGCGGATCGCACGGCGAGATACGCAGTCCTGATCGCAGCAACAACGCATAAGCGGCCGCACCAGCGCCAGCCGCTTGGCAAACCACGGTGTGCGCGGATCTCGTACCGCCATCATAGGGCGTGGACATCCCGCTTGATTGAGCGCGCTCATTGCTTTGCCCTTGCGCGCATTGGCGACCAACCTCCTGATACGACTCATACCGTGCTTGACCTTGAAGTGGCTTCAAGGTTTTTACTGTCAACATACCAAGCCTGAAGGCCTCGCTGGCATCGCTACTGCCTAGCAACGCCGGTGTGCGTTTTGCAACCGAGCGCGTGGCAGCTCGCGATGGCTGGGGAATGGCGAACCAAAGGAGAAGCATGATGTCTTTGCTCACAGACGCATATCTGGCCTGCCTCGCGCAGGCCAGGCAGGCACGCGCTGCAGGCGAGATCGATCAGGCATTTGCGGCGCTGGAGAGGGCCCATGTGCTTGGTCAGCGGCGTTTCACGCAGCATCTGCACGTGCACTGGCTCATGCTGCTGTTGGCAGCGTCGCAATACGATAGTCGGGAAATCCGGGGACAGTTGTTGAGGCTGGCGCTCACGCCGCTCGGGCATCTCACCGGGCGCCTGCCCCTTGGCAATACCGGCCGCGCGAACGTCAGCGCCTTTGCGCCGATGCAGGTCGACGAGGCCACGCAACGCGTGTTGCGCGGTGAATAACAAGAACGAGGACGTCAGTTTGAATCACCAGGTTGACCTGCAATCCCGGCGCTGGGCGTTGATCTTCGCTGCCTGGCTGCTGGCCATGGTAGCCACACTGGGTAGCCTTTTCATGAGCGAGGTCATGGGCATGACGCCCTGCATGCTCTGCTGGTATCAGCGCATCTTCATGTACCCATTGGTGCCGGTGCTTGGCATGGCGCTGTTGCCGTTCGATCCACGGGGCATCCGTTATGCATTGCCGCTGGCAATCGGGGGCTGGCTCACCGCGCTGTACCACTGGCTGCTCTACCACGGCGTGATCCCGGAAACGCTGGCGCCGTGCACCCAAGGTGTTTCCTGCAAGGATGCCGAGCTGCAGTTGCTGGGGTTCGTGTCGATCCCGTTGCTATCGCTGCTCGCATTTTCACTACTGATCCTGCTGCTCGTCGCGGCGCTCAAAGGTCCAAAATAATGAAGCGTTCCACCCTTGTCGTCGGCAGTGCTGCGGTACTGCTGGTTTTCTTTGTCGTTGCCGGTTTTGCATTCAAGGCCAACGAAAAGGCTGAGCTCAGCCAGAACGCGCAGGCCAATGTGGATGCGCTGAATCGGCAAGGCTCGCCTAGTTTGGGGAGCGAAGCGGCCAAGGTGCACCTCGTCGAATTCTTCGACCCGGCCTGTGAGGCATGCCGCGCGTTCTACCCGTATGTGAAGCAATTGGTGAACTTCAGTGGTGACAAGGTCAGGCTGTCGCTGCGCTATGCCACGTTCCACCACGGCTCCGACTACGTCGCCAAGGCGCTCGAGGCCGCCCGGCTGCAAGGCAAGTACTGGGAGGCGGTCGAGGCCGTGCTCGCAGCCCAGCCGGAATGGGCCGACCATGGCGCCCCGCAGCCGGAGCGCATCTGGCCCGCACTGCAAAACGCCGGCATCGATGTGAGCCGGGCCCAGCAGGAGATGCGCAGTCCGGAAATCGCGGCACGGCTGGCCCAGGACACTGCGGATGTTGCTGCGCTCAAGATTGAACGCACACCCAGCTTTTTCGTGAACGGCAAGCCACTCACCGAGTTCGGCCCGGATAAATTGTCTGCGCTGGTCCGCGCCGAGGTTCAGCAGCACTACTCGCAGTAAGCCGGCGCGGCGGGCCAGGCCTTAAGGGACAGTGCCTCCAGGCCAGGGTATGCCGATGGGCCCGCATGGCAAACACATCGAACTACGCCCCACTTCGCATGGTGGAAAGCAAAGTTCTGTATTCGGCGAGCAGGCAGCGCTATGCGCCGCGGTTTGCTTCATCCGCCGGATGCGAGGCCTCGTGCACGCAGTAGCCGTTTTTCCCGCTCTTCTTCATCTGGTACATCGCCTGGTCCGCATATTCCAGCAGCGTGGGCAATGAGTTGCCGTGCAGGGGATAGAGGCTCACGCCGATGCTGGCGCCCACGTGGTAGTGCCGGCCTTCCACGATGATGGCGTCTGTCAGGCTGTGCAGCAGCTTGCTGGCGATGTCGTGAGCGTGGTTGGCATCGTCCAGCTGCGTGCAGATGGCGACGAATTCGTCCCCGCCAACCCGGGCGCAGATATCGGTGCTGCGCGTGCATTGCCGCAAGCGAACGGCGACGATCTTGAGTACTTCATCCCCCACGTGGTGCCCGGCGCGGTCGTTGATCGGCTTGAAGTTGTCGAGGTCGATGTAAAAGAGCGCGGCCAACTGGTGCGGGCGATTCGCCAGCAACAATGCCTTCTCGAACAACGCCGTCATGTAGCGCTGGTTGCTCAGCCCCGTCAGCGGATCCTGGAACGCCATGTCCAGCGCCTTGGATTCGGCCTCCAGCAGGCGATTCTGGAAGTTCAGCAGAATGGCGGCCAGCAACGAGAAATACTGAACCAGCACCAGCAAGGTGCCCAGCATGAAGCCATGGCGGAACCAGTCCGGTTCCAGCGCGATGATCGGAAACGCCGTCACCCAGTGCAACGCCAGCAGCGCGCTGGAGCATGCCGTCACCAGCATCAGCCTGGCACTGAGCTCTGCGCGTCTCTGGAAGGCGAGCCACGCGGCAAACGACAGCGCACCGGCATTGAAGGCGGCAACGACGAGGTTGCGTGCCAGGGCGGGGAGTTCAGCCAAGGCAACCAGCAGGATCCATCCCTCCACGGCGATCAGCGCAATCCAGAGCCAACGCGTGGCGGTGGTCATGTTGAAGAACCGGACCAGCCCCATGACGAGGCACAGCTTCTCCACGATGTTCAACGCACTGTAGGCAGAGACGGTCAGCGTGCTTTCGTGCTGCAGCAGAACCAGGAAGGCCAGGCGCGCGCAGAGGGCAAACAGCATCGCGGCAGCCCACCACCCCGCCCCGGGGTTGGTCCGGGGAGTCCGGCTCACCCACAGGAACAGCAATAGAAACACGAAGTACACCGTGGAGCCGATGACATGGATCGTCTCGTAGGACATGCGAAATGGCCTCTATCGGTTTCTTGTACTGGTATGCGAGGGGCTACGGTGTGGCAGCGTCGTTGATTCAGTCTATGACGGCGGACTGCAAGACTGAAGGGCGAGTTGGCGCTGATTGCCACTCGCTGAACGCGGCGTGGTCCTGGGCATCACTGATGCGCGTGCAGAGGCGGGCGTGACGGCTAAAGCCCCAGAAACGCCAGCATCAGGAAGGTGGCAAACAGCACGAAGTGCGTCATGCCCTCGATGGCGTTGGTTTCACCGTCATGCAGGTTGATGGCAGCAATGACCAGGGTCAGCAACGTCATCACCGTTTGTGCCGGCGTCAGCGCCATATGGATGGGCTGGCCCTGGATCAGGGCCAGCGTCTCGATCACCGGGATGGTGAGGATCACGGTGGAAAGCGAAGCACCGAGGGCGATATTGACCACGGGCTGCATCCGGTTGGCCAGTGCGGCACGCACCGCGGTCAGGATCTCCGGGCTGGCCGAGATCGCGGCCACCAACAGCGCAGCCGTCATCGGCGGCACGCCAGTGCCGGCCAAACCTTCGTCCAGGGTCTTGGCCATGACTTCGGCCAGCAAGCCGATCAGTACGACACCGGTGATGAGCAGCACAATGGACTGCCCACGGCTGCCAGGGTGGCGTGGGCCATGTTCGCCGGTTTCGGCGTAGCTGTAGCTGAAGAAGTAACTGTGCTGGCTGGTCTGCAGACGCAGGAACATGCCGTACAGCACCAGCATGATGATGATGGTGAAGACCGAATACGCCTGCCAGTGCGTTTGCGGGATGAACTCCGGCACGATCATCGATACGCCCATCGCGGTAAGGATCATCACGATATAGGTGTTGCCTGAATCGACGTTGTACGGCTGCTCGCCATGCCGCAGTCCGCCCAGGATGGCGGCGATACCGAGAATGCCGTTCATATCAAGCATCACGGCCGAGTAGATGGTGTCGCGGACCAGCGTGGGCGAACTGGTGTGGGTCATCATGATGGCCAGGATCACGACCTCGACCAGGACCGCGGCCAGGGTCAGGATCATGGTGCCGTAGGGCTCCCCTACCTTTTCGGCGAGAACCTCGGCGTGATGCGCGACACGCAGCGAAACCAGCAGGATGGTTCCGACGAGCAACAATGCCGCGACCAGCGAAGGTAGCTGCCCCGCCGCCAGGATGGCGTGCTCCAGCGGCAGTGCCGCGAAGGCCACAGCAGCAGCGACAATCAGGAACTGCTCTTGCTTGAGAACGGCGAGCATGGGAGCGGCGTGTGCGGTAGACGCATGCATTCTACGAAATCAGGCTTGGCTTCGCGCTTGGCGCCAGCTCACCGTGTGCTCAACGGCCGGCATGGAGGGCGTGCCCGCCCGCTGGGAGCAAGCGTCTGCCGTGTGAGTAAGCGCTGCTACGCCGGAGCATCTGCAGACCGGCGTGATGTGCGCCCGCAGTCAAATCGTGAGGAGGCTGCCCTGGATGCGCTTCACCGGCAATGCATCGACATCGACGTCTTCAAGACAGCGCGCATTGATTGCCCACCCATCGAAGCGGGGCACGCCATCGCGAAGCTCATCCGCGGTTGGCGCGCTCGGCCTGCGAAAAGGGAGTACGCCGCAGCATCGGCAGAAGTAGTCGCAACCGGTGTGCGTTCCCCATTGATAGGTCGCCAGCGCCTCCCAGGACGTGAGCAAGCGCAGTTGTTCAGGTGCAACCCGAAAGGTGAGCGCCCCTCGCTTGGTGCAGACAGAACAATCGCAGCTGCGCACATGGTCGAGCCCCGCCTCCACTTCAAACTGGACCGCATTGCAGTGGCATGAGCCAAAGTAGGTTCTCAAGCGCAGTCTCCTTGTCCGGCCAACCAGGTGGTAAACATGCCGGGAATACGGATTGCACGAGCCGCGCTGCACCACTCATCCCCACAGGTGCAGGTCATCGGGCTCGCGATCGAACAGCTCGGGATCGGGCTGGGCGAGCACGCAGCAGCCATGCGCCAGGTAGAAGTCGATGGTGCGTCGACTCGGCGTAGCCGACACGTACAGCCCGCTACCGCCCAACGAGAGCAGTTGTTGCCGCGCCTGGGTCAACATTGCACGTGCCAACACCGCGACCACGCCAGTCACGGCCGACGTGCAGAAATTGCAGTTGCCGCAGATTGAGCACCCCACAGAGCGGATACGGCGCAACCACGACGGCAGCTGCAAGCTGTTTGCCTGAGAACCAGCCCATGGCCCACCCGCCGTCGGCGAGACTTTGCTTCAGGCGCGGCGTGCTGTGGGCCGCTTCACCGGGCGGCCATCCTGCAACCCCGCATTCGGTCGCAGTCAATTCGAGCGCGCCGTCATGCCAACGATAGAAACCATCAATCGATTCGCGCCGGTCCAGCGACCAAATGGAATCCAGCGTGTCGACGGTCAAAGGGCGTTGTATGAGTTCATGCATGCCCCAGAGCTTAAACCGTGGAGCTCGGGCGACGCTTTGCGAGGATTGTGCGAACGCGTACGAATGCGACGGCTTGAAGCGGCGAGACAGCGCTGCAGGTTTGACCGTATGCACACGTACGAACAGCGGTGAGTATCGATGCGCTCCGGGCTCTCGCCCAGCAGTCGCTGGCGCGCTTTTCAGAACGGAATCAATCGAGCAGCGCTTTCGACCTGAATGGTGTTGCAGCAACGGCCAGTATCGATTTTCGCGGCGCGATCGCTGCTGACCTATCCCATGGTTTGAAAAAGGGAAAAGTCCTGATTATCTCTGGCCGTTCTGAATTCGAATTCCAGAATGAGCTGATCACCAACATCAGCTGATGTGCGCACCGGTGTAGCCAGCACTTGTCTGCAAATGATCAACTCGTAAACCAGAGCCATGCCTCGCGCTCGCTGGGGATTCAACACTCAAACGAAAACGGCGCCCAAAGTAGGCGCCGTTTGCTTATGCCTGTGATCGCGCCTTGGCAAGATATGGAAGCAAGAACAGATACAGGCCCGTCAGCAGCAGCAGAAAAAGCGGCGGCAAGGGTGAGTAGGTCACCATCGGCGAAGGCTCTCCTGGAACCAGCGCTCTCACGATGAAGTTCAGCAGCACCGTGAGCGTGAACAGTATGGATATCCAACGATGACTGTGCCGTATCGTTATCCTCCAGCTCATTGCGACACCTGCGACGGAGACTTGGGCACCACCAGCTCGATGATTTTCCAGCCATTGCCCGATGGGTCTCGGAAGCCTGCATCGACGGTGCCATAGCGATTCATCGGCTTTTGCGTGAATTCGACGCCGAGCGCATCCAGCCGCTCGCAGGTGGCACGGCAATCGTCGACCATCAATACCAGGGGTGGCATCGCGCCCTTGGCCACCATCTCGCGCAGGGTCTGTGCAGTGGCGGCGTCGTGAATCGGCGGCCCAGGCAGGAACAGGCCGAGTTGAAACGAGGCTTGCTCCGGATGCTGCACGGTAAGCCAGCGGTAGTCGCCATTGCGGGCGTCGGTATGGACCCGAAATCCCAGCTTCTCAACATAGAATGCCAGCGCTTCGTCCTGGTCCCGCACATACAGGCCTACAACGCCTATCCCTTGAGTCATATGCTCTCCTTTGATGGACATTCAGTGGATGAGGTCGTTGTTATATCAATCGATTTCTGCTGCCGCTTCTCCGAAACTGCTGTCGTGAGGTCGGGGCGGTGGGCTGCCCTCAGGATGCATTCCGGAACATGTTGCAGCTGAAGCGCACTGGCCTGCGCGCGTTCGCGGAACTCACTCGGGCTGGCCCCGTTGATATCCTGAAACACGCGGCCAAAGGTGCCCAAGCTCGTCCAGCCGGTCTGGAACGCTATTTCCGTGATGGGTAAAGCTGTTTCACGGAGCAGGCCGGTGGCGCGCTCGATACGCCGCGTGAGTACATAGCGATGCGGGGGAACGCCAAAGGCTTGCTTGAACGCGCGTGCGAAATGCGCCGGCGAAACCGCGCTGATCTGCGCCAGGCGAGGGACAAGCCAATCCTCATGGGGCGCTTCATCAATCCGATCCTTGGCGCGCAACAACCGCCTCAACAATTCAGGACTTTGACCCATAGCTCCTCACGCCCAGGATGGGGCTCAAGCAACTTGCAAGCACCGGCGTGCCGACGCCCCGCTCGGCGCCGATGCTGGAAGCACAATACATTGTTTGCTGGTAAACGCTGCCATTGCGTCGCAGGCGCGGAACTGGCACCCGCGCCCTTTGCCGTTGCGACATGGGCGAAGGAGACGAAGCATGCACGATGACGGTAAGTACTGGTTTCCTGCAAAGCAGTATGGCTGGGGTTGGGGTTGTCGAGTGCGCTGAAGGTTTGGTGGTGTTCTGG
Source organism: Chitinolyticbacter meiyuanensis (assembly GCF_008033135.1). Taxonomy (NCBI): domain Bacteria; kingdom Pseudomonadati; phylum Pseudomonadota; class Betaproteobacteria; order Neisseriales; family Chitinibacteraceae; genus Chitinolyticbacter; species Chitinolyticbacter meiyuanensis. The sequence continues at coordinate 1,006,396 of NZ_CP041335.1, read as the reverse complement.
GCTACTTCGCGCTGCTGGCGCTGGGCTCGCTGTTCCCGCCGGAAAAGAGCGCTGTGGCATTTCTGGGATATACCGCGCTGATCAGCGTGATCGCTGTTGCCATTTGCTGGCTGAAAGGCGAGCCGCCCTCCTGGCGCTGGGAAGATTAGCGACAAAACGAGGAATCCAGTTTAGCGCAAAGGGCGATGATCATCTCATACCTCGTCTTGCTGAAAGCCATCTCGCCCGTCCCGCTCAATCAATTCTGCAAAGTTTGCCAAGTTCTCTTGGGTGAGCCGTCACGGCAAGGCCGCCTATGCATGCCGCGTTACGACTGAGTACGAACGTTCTTAAGCCGCCTCCAGCGCATGCAATTCAGCCACTGCAGGTGGTTCCATTCAAAAACACAGCAAGCCAAATATAACCCTCATTTCATCAAGCCGAATCAGCGCGAGTAAATATCGCCACAACGCATTTCCGTTTCTTCCTGCCTCGCGTTGTCTGCGAAAATACCCCAGCCAAATTCGTTAATTTTTACCTTCTGATGAACAGGGCTACTTTTTTCAGAACAAGTCAAAACAATATTCACGATCAATCAATTCCTACCCCAAGCCCACATCACAACCCCAGGCCGCACATTCTGATTCAAATCAACAGGCATGCGCGCTTTCCATAGTGCAATTGCATACGACGCATTTGCGCCATTCGCCAATACAGGGCCAACGGGTAGTTCTCGCTTTGGATTCATGATCGCCCCGCGCCCTCAGGAGGTCGTCATGAATCACGTCATCGCCATTGATGGCTCCGCTCCATCACTGCGTGCGCTGTCCGCTCTGCTCAAGCTCACCCCATCGCCGCAACGAGGCCAGATCCACCTCGTGAACGTGCAGCCTGCCTTGCTGCCCGGCCGTAATTGCCTCAGCGCCGAAGAGATCGCGACCATGCAACAGCAGGATGGCGAAGCCGAACTCGCCGAAGCTGTGGCGCTATTGCGGCAACAGGGCATTGCGTTCTCCAGCCATATCGTCAAGGGATCGCCCGCGGAGGGCATTGTCGCCTGCGCCCAGGATACCGGCGCCAACCAGATCTATATGGGCACACGCGGTCGGGGCGCCGCCGCCTCGTTGCTGCTGGGCTCGGTGGCCACCAAGGTGGTGTCGCTGTCGCCCGTCCCCGTCACGCTGGTTCGCTGAGGAGGCCGCCATGATCCGCATTCTGCTCGCCGTCGATCAATCAGACTGCGCTTTGCGCGCCGTTGAACACGTGATCGATCTGGCCCACTCGGGGCAAGCACTCAGCGTGCATGTGCTCAACGTGCAGCAACCCATGCGCAGCAAGCTTTCGCTCAATCGCATCGTGTCCCAATCCACGCTGGACCGGCATTTCCTGGATCTGGGTGAACAGGCTCTGGCGCCGGCCATCGAGCTGCTCCGCGCGGCCAGGGTGCAAGCCACCGGCAGCGTGGCGTTTGGTCAACCGGCCCCGGCCATCGTCGAGCACGCCCGCCAAGGCGCCTACGACCTGCTGGTGCTCGGCTGCCAAGGCCAGGGCGCCTGGCAGCACTTCATGCTGGGCTCGACCGCCTACCAGGTTGCCCACCTCACGCCCTGCCCGATCACCCTGGTGAAGTAGCGGAGGAATTCGTCGCCACGCCATCTCGACCGACCGAGGAAACCCAATGAATCAAGACTCCCCGCCCGCCACGGCACCGTGGTATCGATTTTCGCCGCAGGAAACCCTGCATCAATTGCAATCCAGGCCCGATGGCCTCAGCCCCGCCGAGGCGGCGGAACGGCTGGTGCAGCATGGCGCCAACAGCCTGCCAAACAAACCGCGTGATCCTGGCTGGCTGCGCTTTGCGCGGCAGTTCAACGACATGCTGATCTATGTGCTGCTGGTGGCCGCCGTGCTGACGGCGCTGATGGGGCATTGGGTCGATACCCTGGTCATCCTCGGCGTGACGGTAGTGAACGCTGCCATCGGCTTCCTGCAGGAAAACAGCGCGGAAAAATCGCTGGAGCGCATACGCGGCATGCTGTCCAACCATGCGATGGTCAGCCGCGCCGGCGAGCGCTGCGATATCGACGCCGCCACGCTGGTGCCCGGCGACATCGTTCATCTGAAGCCCGGCGACAAGATTCCGGCCGATCTGCGCCTGCTGGAAGTGCACGACCTCAAGGTGGAGGAAGCCATCCTCACCGGCGAATCGACGGTGGTCGACAAGCGCAGCGCTGCACTGCCCGGCGAGGCCCTCATCGGCGACCGGCTCAATCTCGCCTATTCCGGCACCACGGTCAGCGCTGGCACTGCGTGTGGCGTGGTCATCGCCACGGGCTCTGCCACGGAGCTGGGCCAGATCAATCGCATGATGGGCGAGGTCGATGCCATCACCACGCCGCTGTTGCGGCAGATCCGGCAACTGGGCAAGGTCATCTTCTTCCTGATCCTGGCCATGATGGCCGGCCTGTTCGTCTACGCCCGGCTGCTGCATGACATCCCGCTGGGCGAGCTGCTGTTGTCGCTGATCAGCCTGGCGGTCGCCTCGGTGCCGGAAGGGCTGCCGGCCATCATCTCCATCATCCTGTCGCTCGGCGTGCAGCGGATGGCGCGCAACCACGCCATCATCCGCAAGCTGCCGACGGTGGAAACGCTGGGTGCCATGACCATCGTCTGCTCGGACAAGACCGGCACGCTGACGATGAACGAGATGACGGTGAAGGCCGTGATCCTGGCCGACGGCCAATACGCGGTGGGGGGCGAAAGCTACGATCCGGTCGGCGAGATCCGTGCCGACGATGGCAGCATGCCGGATCTCACCCCCGGTACGCCGTTCCAGCGCTTCATCACTGCCATCCACCTGTGCAATGACGCCCGCTTGGCGCGGGGTGATGATGGCCGCTGGTGCATCGTCGGCGCCCCCACGGCCGGTGCGCTGCAGGTGCTGGCTGCCAAGGCGGGGCTGCAGTTCGATGATGTGCGGCAGCTCGACAAGATTCCCTTCGACTCCGCCTACAAGTATCAGGCCAGCCATCACATGGTCGATGGTGAGGCCATGGTGCTGGTGACCGGTGCACCGGACGTGATCGCCGCACTCTGCCAGACCGAGCAAGGGGCTGCAGGACCCCAGCCCTACCGTCTCGACTACTGGGACACACAGATTACCAGCCATGCCGAAAACGGCCTGCGCATGCTGGCCGCAGCCTACAAACCCTTGCCCGCTGATCATGGCGAACTGACGCATGACGACCTCAAGGATGAGCTGGTCTTCCTCGGCGTGGCCGGCATGATGGACCCACCACGCCCCGAGGCCATCGCCGCCATCCGGCAATGCCAGGCCGCCGGTATCCGGGTGAAGATGATCACCGGCGATCATCAGGGCACCGCCATGGCCATCGGCGCCATGCTGGGCATCGGCGACGGCCACACCGCGGTCACCGGCACCCAGCTGCAACGGCTCTCGGATGAGGAACTGGTGGCCGTGGCCCGCGATTGCGACATCTTCGCCCGCACCAGCCCCGAACATAAATTGCGGCTGGTCCGCGCGCTGCAGGCCACCGGCAACGTGGTCGGCATGACCGGGGACGGCGTGAACGACGCACCAGCGCTGAAGCAGGCCGACGTCGGTATCGCCATGGGCATCAAGGGTACCGAAGTGACCAAGGAGGCGGCCGACATGGTGCTGACCGACGACAACTTCGACACCATTGCCCGTGCAGTCCAGGAAGGCCGCCGCGTTTACGACAACCTGAAAAAGACCATCCTCTTCATCCTGCCGACCAACCTCGGCCAGGGGCTGCTGGTGCTGATCGCGCTCTTGGCCGGCGCCACCGTACCGCTGACGCCGCTGCAGATCCTGTGGATGAACATGGCCACGTCGGTGACGCTGTCGTTCGGCCTGGCCTTCGAGCCGGCCGAGCCCGGCCTGATGCAGCGCCAGCCGCGCCCGGCCAGTGCCAACATCCTCGGCACCTATGGCATCTGGCGCATCGCCTTCGTCGGCCTGATGCTGGCTGCCTGCGGCTTTGTGCTGGAGTCACAGCTACTGGCGCGCGGCCATGACAGCGACTTCGTGCGCACCATGTTGCTGCAGACGCTGGTCGCCGGACAATGGGCCTATATGTTCAATTGTCGCCTTGCCGAGCGCTTCTCGCTGACCCGCGCGATCTGGCGCAACAAGGGGTTGTGGCTGGTCAGCGGCATCCTGTTGCTGTTGCAGCTGGCCATCGTCTATCTGCCGGCGATGAACGAAATGTTCGGTACCACGCCGCTGCCGCTGACGTACTGGGGCATCTCGCTCGCGATCGCCGCCTGCCTGTTCGTGGTGGTGGAGCTGGAAAAATGGCTGGTGCGCAAATGGACCGCACATGCGGGCTGCAAGGGGCGTAAATAAAGCAGTCATTCCCGGCCGAAGCACTTGCGCCAAATGGAGGGAAACTGAAACGCCCGGATCATCGCGATCAGGGCGTTTTTCAGGTCCACGCCCATTTCAATTGCAGCCTGGCGTGCCAGCCAGCATGTGCGCAAGCTATGCTGTCGCCGGATTACTCGGCGATTTGTGCATGCACACCGCCGTGCTCATCTACCCCAGGGGCGACGGCAGCCATCGGTTTGCTGTCATGCCGGCCTGGAATCCAGCGCGATTCGGCCCCATGGCTGCGTCGAACATACAAGACCGATCGTCCAGGACAATGAAATGAGTGGTGTTTCTACGCTTCCGGCTTCATTGCAAAAAAGGCTGCATGCCGAGCTCAAGCCGGGGGAGATCGTCGTCTGGGCTGGGCAACCGATTCCGAGCCACTTCATGCGGTCAGGATTTGGGCTCTGGTTGTTTTTCATACCATGGACTGCTTTTTCCGTGTTCTGGATGGCAGGCGCCTCGGGCTTCACGTTGCCCGACTTCAGTCATGGCTGGAGCTTCTTCCCGCTGTTTGGCCTGCCATTCTTGCTGATCGGGCTGGGAGGCCTCGGTACGCCATACTTTTTATGGCGAAAAGCAAAACACATCGTCTATGCAACCACCAGCCTGAGGGCACTCATCCTGCAAGGCGAAAAGACCTTCTCGGTGCAATCTTTTTGGCCCGCTGATTTAACGCGATTGGAGCGGAAGGAACACCCGGATGGTTCTGGCAGCCTCTTCTTTGCAAAGGAGGCGGAAGAGCCCGGCGGGAGCAAAAGCAAGCTGCGTGGCTTTATGGCCATTGCCAAAGTCCGCCAGGCCGAGCAGGCGCTCGAAAGATTGCGCTTGCAAAACCAGTAGCAGAGCACTGTTGAGTGGTTGAATACCTCAAGCAGATGGTTGACCTGACACTCCGCAAGGAGCTGCAGGGCATACACTTCTTCGCCACGTTGTATGTGGCGTTTGTTCTGGGCGGATCGCTCTGGCAGTGCCTTCGCCAACGCCGCTGGTCAAAAACACGAGGAAGATTGCTGCGCGTGGGCATTCGGGCGCTCGGTGAAACGGATGGGGGTGCTTCCAACCGCGACTACGTGCCCGACGCGCTCTACCTCTATCAGGTGGACGACGTGGAATACCAAGGCACGGAAATATCGGTCTGGAAGATGTCGGCTTCCGGCTTGCTGAAAAACACGGCCTACATGCTTCCAAAAAAAGTTACGGCCGATGAGCACGGCAACGTCGATGTCTACTACAACCCCAAGCGCCCCAAGAAGAGCCTGTTGTTGCGCCCCGGTCCGTCGACCTTGATCGTGCTTGCCGGCGCCATGGTGGGCGCGGTTGGTTTCTACGTCTGGAAGTGGTGAATGGGGCGGCACGATCCCACCACCCCAAATCCCGTCGCAACAAAATGGTCCATTGAACGCAATCCGCGCGGCGCCTTCGCAATCAGGCTCAGGCACCGTATCCCACGTTCAGTACAGCGAACACGCTAAAACGTGATCCGCACCGAAGGCGCGCTCCGCGTTGCATCGCCATGGAACACCGCCTCGACATTGTTCCCATCGGGATCGAGCACAAAGGCGGCGTAGTAGCCGGGATGGTACTCGCGGATTCCAGGGCCACCGTTGTCCTTGCCGCCGTGTGCCAGTGCAGCCTTGAAAAAGGCATCCACCATGGCGCGATCCTTGGCCTGGAACGCCAGGTGATTCCGCCCGGTGAGGTGGCCTTGCGCGGCGGGGCTATCTGCGCTGGAAATGCATAGTTCATCCGCCCAGAAGAACCCGTCGCCAGTGCCGCCGACAGGAACGTCCAACACCTCGAGGATGGCAGTGTAGAAGGCTTGGCTTGCCGCAAGGTCTTTGACCACCAACTGCACATGATCGATCAGACGGCCGCGATGTAGCGCTTGGGTTTCCATGAAGATGCTCCTGGCGAAATGCCCCCAAGGGAATAGGGCAACCCTCCTTGACGTCGGTTCAACGAGGAACAACTTGAAATCGCCAGGCGTAGTGGCCACCCGGAACAGCGCGCCGAGTTCACCAACAATGGTTTTTCAAATACGCAGCGCCGTCTCTGGCGAATGGCAACCCTGGCCGGTGCACGCCGGATGCTGCTGTGTCAGCGCGCGGGATACGGCTTGCCGAGATCCCAGCGGGATTGCCAGTGCACGAGATACTGCCGTGCGATTTCCGGCATATCTCGAATGACGACCACGTTCTCGGAATTGGCCGTCTCGGCGGACGGCGCAAAGTTGAAAGACCCGGTTTCGACCGTGTTGCCGTCAACGATGATGGTCTTGTCGTGGTGGAGGTGGAACTGATCGTTCGTGCGCAGCAGCACACCATGGCGGGTGACGAAATCCATCACAGCCTTGCTTGCCTTCCCCCGATTGCGTTGCTGGTCGATGACCACGCGCACCTCTACGCCCCGCCGCTGGGCGTCCACCAGTGCCTGCGCGATATCAGGCGCCTGGAATGTGTAGGCCAGCATCTGGATGCTGTGCTTTGCGCCGCCGATCGTTGCCAGGACCAATTCCCGTGCCGAGCCCTCAGGGGAGAAGCCCACCTGTACGCTGGGCTCAGCCTGGGCAAGCAATGGGGCGCTGAGCACGGCCGCCAGCGCGATGGATCGGATTGCCATCATGCGTCGCAACAGGAGTTCACGATGGATGCCGCCACTCGCTGCAACCTGCTCTCCCCCGCCCTTGTTGATTGAGGTCACTGCCGATCCAGCAGCATGCCTTGAACCGTCTCGTGCACGCGGCCATTGCCATCCTCCACGGCCTCGGCCGCTTCGATCTCGGCGAGCACGGCCGCAGGGATGTTTTCGGCACCGACCCGTGCAATGAAGGCATGAATCGCGACTCTGGCATTCGCCCGCACTTCAGCGATCTGCTCGGGTGAATGGTTGGTCCAGATATACCCCTTGTCGTTGTACATGGCGATGCCGCCAAGCAGTGCCAGCAACGCGTCGATGTCGGCGGGCTTCAAGCGGACCTGTCCGCCGCTGCGGCCGTTTGCGGGGATGCGGCCAAGGGGTGCGGGATGCCGCCATCGCCGTAGCTGCGCAGCACCTGCCCGATCACGATCTGATAGCCGTTGATCCATTTCGCCTGCTGCTGCTTGGCGATGAGGTGCTTGGGGTGGGCAATCAGCTGCTGCAGTGCTTCGAGCGTTTCCCAGTAATACACGGTCGAGATCAGACCGGTTTCGGCGTTTTCCCAGGCTTCCTCGCCCGCATAGCCGGGGATCGCCTTGGCAAACTCGGCGATCGCCTGGTCGAGGGCATGAAATTCAGCGTCGTACTCGCCCTTGGCAAAGGTGAAAGTCGCCGTATACATGGGTGTATCTCTTCCTCCGTTCCGCGCCGGCCGGGCCGGCGCTTCCCATCCCTGGTTTTTCGCGCGGGCCGAAGCAAACCGCCCGCGCCAAGCCGCATTTGATCACATCGAGCGCACCCGGCGTCGGCTCTATAGTCGCTTGGCGGGCTGCTGCCAAAACCGCGCCTTCGTTCGGGCAATCGGCGCATAGGATCACATATCCTGCGGACCGTGTGCGCAACGCTGTCGGCAACGCGAGAAAACCAACCCCTGCGCCGCGCGCCGCCCATGATCAGGATGGCTTGCGCTCGCGCCGCCATGCCTCGAATTCCTCGCTGAAATGCGCCTTACGCTCATCCATCCAGGCGGAGTAGTCGTCGTCGAGGCGGTTGAGGTGGGCATCCCGCCAGCGCCGGTAGTGGTGATGGGTTTCGCTGTCCGCGAGCGGGCTGCCTACGGTGCCTTCCAGCGTATCGTTCTGGCCGTAGCCACCCTGGCTGGCCAGATTGCCGGGATTGCCCGCGTTGCGAACCGGATAGCTGCCCTGCCCTTCGCCGGCTTGCCCCTGACCGCCGACAAGGCTGCCGGGGTACGCCTCCTGGCCGAAACCAAGCTGATCTCCCTCTTGCGCATCCAGATCGGCATCGATACGCCGGGCGTCCTGCTGGCCGGGTGTGGTCGGATTGGCGGTCTTGCTGACGCGCCGAGCATCGGTTTGAGCCATGGTAAATCCCTCCTCGGTTTGGGTGTCCCAGGCTGGGCAAGCCCCATGCCGCTCGCCCGCGGCGGCCTCGCTCAACGCCTGACGGACCGCCGTCGCACGCCACGCAGCGTTTACAACGCCTTTGGCAGAAGTTACAGCACCGCCACCACGCCTGAATGCAGCCTCATGGGCGCGCTGCTTGCTGAGAGGTCGCATCACATCAATGGAGGCTTGCAATGGCAGCAGAACGGAATCGCGGCCTGTCGATCGTCCTGGCCGTCGGCGCACTCGCCGCGGCGGGCGCGGTATGGTTCACCCGCAAGGCCAGGCAGGCCGAGGTTGCACATCCACCGCGTGGTGGCTTTGTCGACGTCGACGGCACGCAGCTGCACTACCTGGAACAAGGCAGCGGCGAGCCGGTGGTGCTGCTGCATGGCAATGGGGCATTCGCCAACGATTTCATCGGCTGCGGCCTGATGGCGGATCTGTCCCGCAGCTACCGGGTGATTGCGTTCGATCGACCCGGGTTCGGCTACAGCGAGAACGCAGCAGCGCCGCTACACGATCCGCGGCAGCAGGCCGTCTTGCTGATCGAGGCGATGCAGCGCCTCGGCATCGAACGGCCCGTCGTGGTCGGGCATTCCTGGGGCACGCTGGTCGCGCTGGCCATTGCGCTCGATAGCCGTCTTCCACTACAACGGCTGGTGCTCGCCAGCGGCTACTACTACCCGCAGCCCCGGCTCGATGCGCTGCTGTTCGGGGCCCCGGCCATCCCGCTGCTCGGCACGCTGTTGCGCTATACGCTGTCGCCGCTGCTCAGCCGGCTGATGCTGCCGGGGCTCAAGCGCAAGCTGTTCTTTCCGCACAAGGTGGCACCGGCGTTCAACGCCCACGTCCCGGATGGCATGATGCTGCGGCCTTGGCAGCTGAAGGCGGCGGCGCAGGAAAGCGCGGGCATGTTGAGCGCGGCCATGCATCTGGCGCGCCATTACGGCGAGCTCACCGTGCCGACGGTGTTGCTGTGCGGGCGTGAGGACCAGGTGGTGGACCCGGAGCGGCACAGCGTGCGGCTGCATCGTGATCTGCCGACCAGCACGCTCAAGCTGCTGCCGGGCGTCGGCCACATGCTGCATTACGTGGCGCCGGCTGAACTGGCTGCGGCGGTGCGCGCGGAAACGCTGGTCGGGATGTCATGAAAACCCCGGCATGCCGCCGTTGCTTGCATGGCGTGCGGCGGCGGATGCCGAGCGAGCCACGGTTCCGGATGCCCGAAAGCACGGCGCGCGCCTTGCCCCGCCGTATCGGCAAGCGCATAACGCACGCTCAGCGATAGAAATCGGTCGGCGTCACGCCAAAGTGGCGGCGGAACATCGCGGTAAATGCGCTCTGGCTGGAATAGCCGGAATCGATGGCCACGTCGAGAATGCGCCGGCCTTCCGCGATCTGGCGCAGCGCGAACAACAGCCGCGCCTGTTCGCGCCATTGCGCGAAGGTCATGCCCGTTTCCCGCAGGAACAATCGGTGGATGGTCTTGGTACTCACGCCGAGCTGCTCCGCCCATTGCCCTACCGTACTCGTATCGGCGGGCTGCGCCACGATGGCATCGCAGATCGATCTGACACGCGCATCTGCTGGTGTCGGCAAGTGCAGGGGCAGTGCGGCGGAAACCTGCAGCTCGTCAACCAGCAGCCGCATCAGCCGGTCGTCCCTGCCACCCTCCAGGTAGTCGACCGGGACTGCGACGGCAGCCACCAGCAATTCGCGCAGCAAGGGCGATACATTGATCACGCAGCTGGTTGTCGGCAAGCCACTGACCCGCGCGGCATCGATGAAGGCCGTTCGCATCTGCACATCGCCGGACATGCGCACGTTGTGCTCGACGCCGGCTTCGAGCCACAACGCGCGATTGGGCGGCACTACCCACGATCCGGCGGCCGACTGCACGATCATCACGCCGGTGATCGCATACAGCAACTGGCCGCGCGGATGGCTGTGCCAGCCGGTGGCCGCACCGGCGGGCCAGTTCGCGACCATGGCCGCCATAGGGCGGGCCGTGTCGTGATAGGCGAAGTGAGCGCGGGCAGGTGTGTGTTCCATGTCCCGAACTCTACAGGTTCTGGCAGAGCAGAGAGAGACGGACGAAGCCGATCGCCCCTAATCTGGAGCCCGCTGCCGCCTTGCCCGCACCAGTGGCCTGCCGCGTTTGCCACCCCTTCCTCTTGCGACTGCCATGGCCTCACAACCCGCCACCTTGCTCCAGCCCGGCCCGGCGCCGGTACCCGACACCACCATCGAGCCCGCCCAGGGCTTCATCGTACAGATCGTTGGCGCGGCCGCGTTCGCCCACCTGCTCAACGATCTGATCCAGGCAGTGCTGCCATCGATCTATCCGATGCTGAAATCGCAATATGCGCTGAGCTTCGCGCAGATCGGCTGGATTGCCCTGTGCTACCAGGTCACCGCCTCGCTGCTGCAACCGTGGGTGGGCTTCTATACCGACAAGCACCCCAAGCCCTACCTGTTGCCCTGCGGCATGGTCATCACGCTGGCCGGGCTGGCCATGCTGGCGTTCAGCACCAGCTATCCGCTGCTGCTGCTCGCTTCCGCCGTGGTCGGCATCGGCTCCGCCACCTTCCATCCGGAAGCATCGCGCGCTGCGCGCACCGCTTCCGGTGGCCGCTTCGGTACCGCGCAATCGTGCTTCCAGGTAGGCGGCAATGCCGGCTCGGCGATCGGTCCGCTGCTGGTGGCGGCCATCGTGATACCTCATGGCCAGACCGCGATCGCCTGGTTCATACTCGCCGCCGCGCTGGCGATCTGGGTGCTGCTGCGCATCACTCGCTGGACCCAGCGCCACAGCCATGTGCACGCCCGCGCTGCGGCCCGCCACGCGGTGGTCGGGCTCGACCGGCCACAGGTAGTGCGTGCGATGGCCGTGATCGCCACGCTGATGTTCGCGAAATTCGTCTATATCGCGGCCTTCACCAACTACTTCACCTTCTACCTGATCCAGCGCTTCGGCCTGTCGGTGCAGCACAGCCAGCTCTACCTGTTCGTGTTCCTCGCCGCAGTGGCTGCCGGTACCTTCGCCGGAGGCCCGGTGGGCGACCGGATCGGCCGCAAGGCGGTGATCTGGGTGTCGTTCCTTGGCGTGGCACCGTTTGCGCTGATGTTGCCGTATGCAAACCTGTTCTGGACGGCAGTACTCGCCATCACCGTCGGCCTCGTCATGTCGTCCGCCTTCGCCGCGCTGGTGGTGTATGCACAGGAAGCCGTACCGGGACGCGTGGGCCTCGTCTCCGGTCTGATGTTTGGCCTGATGTTTGGCATCAGCGGCATCGGCGCGGCCGGCCTGGGCCATCTTGCCGACTCGCATGGCCTCGCCTGGGTCTACCAGCTCACGTCCTATCTGCCATTGCTGGGCTTGGCAACCGTCTTCCTACCCGAGACGCACCGCCGGCGATGAGCAACCCGTTTCCTGTACCAGCGCCATAAAACGCCGATCGTTCCATAGGCAAATCCACGCTCGGTGACACGGGCCCATCATCGCCATCCGCGATCATGGGCCCGCCGGCAGGGGTGCCGGCTTGATCACAGGGATGGAGAAACGATGGAACGGAACTGGATATCCGCCGCAGTGGCACTGGCCACGGTGGCCGGCGTGGCGACTGCCGCCGCCCCGGCCTGGCGCGAGGGCGTGAGCTACAACGCCGGCAGCGTGGTCAGCTACCAGGGGCTGGAATACGTGGCGCTGGTCACGCACACCGCCTATGTCGGCGCCAACTGGAATCCGGCCGCCACGCCGGTGCTGTGGCGCAGCGACGGCAACGAGGGCGAAGCGGCCACGCCGACCCCGACCACAGTGCCGACGCCCGTTACGCCGACACCGGCCGGCAGCGGCTGCAGCACCGCGTGGTCGGCCAGTGCCGTCTACGTGGCCGGGCAGCGGGTGATCCATGGCGGCATCAGCTATGAGGCCAAGTGGTGGACCCAGGGTGACGATCCGAGCAAGTCCGGCCAGTGGGGCCCCTGGCGCAACCTGGGCGCCTGCAGCGTGGCCACGCCCACGCAAGCACCGACCCCCAGCCCGACGCCACTACCCACTGCGACACCGGTACCGACGCCGACGCCAACGCTGGCCCCCACGCCCACTGCCGTGCCGACGGTGACGCCGACCACGACGCCCACCGTTACGCCGCAACCGACCCCGACTCCGGTCGCAGTACTCGATCCGGCGCTGGCCAGCGGCCTCGCGCACTACTACACGCTCGATGGCGAAGGCCGCGACAGTGTCGGTGCCACGCCGCTGCAGGCAGTCGGCCCGGTCGTCTATGCCGACGCACGCTTCGGTCGCGGCAGCAGCCTGCCCGCGCTGCAAGGCGCAGCGCAATTCCTGCCGCGCGATTTCACCGGCGCCTACACGCTGGCGTTCTGGGTACGGATGCCGGACGAGATGGGCACCAAGCTCGCCAGCGTCGCCGCCAACAAGGACTGGGGCACCGGGCTGAACGCCGGCATCTCGATCGGCCGCAACAACGATGGCCGCTACAAATTCAACGTGGGCGACGGCACCAAGCGGGTCGATGCCTACCTTGCCGGCCCGGCCAAGGCATGGGGCTTCGTCGCCATCGCCGTCGATCCGGTGAGCAAATCGATCAAGGCCTGGGCGACCGACGCGACCGGCAAGCTCAATACCACCACGCTCAACTACAGCGCGCTCGGCAACATCTACCCGAGCTACCAGCGCTGGGCCTTCAACGAGGATGCGCGCGGCGACTACTACGCGCGCTATCCGGCCGAGCGCTTCACGCTGGACTACGACGACATCGCCGTGTGGAACCGCAACCTCAGCGCGGCCGAGATCGCCCAGCTCGCCGAAGGCCGCGCGCCGCTGTCCAGCCTGAACCCGACGCCGGTACCGCAACCTTCACCCACCCCGCAGCCCTCGCCCACACCACAGCCAACCCCTGCGCCGACGCCGGCGCCGGATGTACCGCCCATTGGCAGCGGCCAGCCCGCGCTGACCATCGGCCCGGTGCTGCAGGCGCCGTCCGCCGACGGCATGACGGTGCTGCTGGAAACCGCCCAGGCCAAGCCACAGATCTGGCTGCGCCGCTACGGCAGCGGCGACGCGTTCCAGCGCGTGAACGCCACGGTGTATCCGACCGACGCCACCGTCTACCACGCCCGTCTCGCCGGCCTCGCCTCGAACACGCTGTACGAGTACTACGTACGCACCGAGTCGAGCGATGGCGCCACGGCCTACGTCAGCCCGCGCTATGCGTTCAGGAGCTGGCCCAAGGCCGGTGACGGCGTGGAGAACGCCAAGTTCGTGGTGTTCAGCGATACCCAGGACGGCCGCGGCACCATCTTCAACGACATCGTGAACCAGGGCGTGATGAAGCACGACTGCGATGGCGCCCAGCCGGTGAGCTGCGCGCAGAACGTCGCCGGCATCCTGATCTCGGGCGATCTGGTGGCCTCGGGCAACTCGCGTGACCAGTGGCGCAGCCAGTTCTTCAGCCGCATGCAGGCGCTGTCGGCCTATGTGCCGGTGATCGCGGCGCCGGGCAACCACGAGTACTTCGGCGAGGAGATGGGCAACCCGGCCACCACCGCCACGCCCAATATCGCCAACGCGATGAAGACCTACCGCAAGTACTTCGCTGGTGTGCCGGACAACGGTTCGGCCAGGTATCGTGGCTTCTGGCACAGCACCGACTACCTGGGGCTCAAGCTGATCGTACTCGATTCCACGCCGATCTCCGGCCGCCACACGCACGGCAACTGGTCGCCGCTGTCGATGTACTGGGATGCCTTCCGCGTCGAGCAGCTCGATTGGTTCAAGCAGCAGGTGGCCAGTGCCGAGGGCGCGGGCAAGCCCTTCGTGTTCAGCATCGACCATGCGCCGTGCCTGTCCGAGAAGTGGCGCAACGGCGAGGTGATCGCCGCCTGCGAATTCGTTGCGGAGCTGGAAGGCTACAGCCGCCGCAGCAACGCCATCACCGGCAACCTGTTCGGCCACGTGCACAGCTACGGCCGCGGCCACTCGATGGACGTGAAGCACCTGTGGCTGAACGCGGCCAGCGCCAGCGGCGCGCTGGAAGGCGGGGGCAACCAGGGCAGCGATGGCAAGGACCTGGGCGTGTTCGTCGTCACCCACGACGAGTTCGGCTACAACACGCTCAATTTCAGCTTCGGCCCGCAGCCCGGCCTGGCGATGCAGCGCCGCTCCAGCGGCGGTGCCGGCACCGATACCAGCTTCCCGGTGACCGACAGCGTGGCCTTCACCGCCGGCGCGGTGGGCACCCCGCCGCAGCTGGTTACCCCCAACCGTGGCACCGTGGCGGTGAGCACACTTAACCTCGACTACTTGGCGCCCGCCGGGGTCGACGTGCTCGAAGCGCACTGGCAGCTGTCACGCTCGCCCGATTTTGCCGATGCCTTCGACGTGTGGGGCAACGAGACGCGCATTGATAACTGGTTCTACACCAGCAGCAGCGGCAGCTCGTACAGCAACACCCGCGCCGGCAAGCTGGTAACGCGCCTGGAGCTGGGCAACCTGCTGGCCAGCCGCGAGCTGCTGGCCGACGGCGGCAACGAGGAGTTCGAGCGCTGGTCATTGTCCAAGGGCCCCACCTGCTGGACCACCAGCGGTGCCCGTGGCGGGCAGTGCACGCACCGCTCGACCTACGACCGCTTCGGCAATGTGAAGCCGGCCGTGTTCAAGGCGGTAAGCGGCGAGACCTGGTACTACCGCGTGCGGGTGCGTGACCGCGGCCTCAACTGGTCGCCGTACAGCGCCAGCGGCAGTTTCACAGCGCAGTAAGCACTGCTTCGCCCTTTCAGCCCTGGCCGGGAGCCTGCCCCGCCAGGGCTTTTTCCACAAAGAGCTGCACCGGCCGGAACTGGCGCCGGCTCTCTAGGCAATATAGGTACTCGGCCACATGGGCATCGCTGCCGCGCAGCATGATGATGCGCAGCTGCGGGTGCGAGGCAATCTCGTGCAGCGGCATGATCGAACAACCCAGGCCATGCACCACCGCTTCGCGGATCGCCTCGCGGCTGCCGAGCTCGAAGCACGACAACGGCGTGACGGTGGCCGCGTTTAGCAACGCCTCGGTGTGCTGCCGCGTCATCGAGCCGACTTCGCGCAGCAGCAGCGCGCAGTTTGCCAGTTCCGCCACGTCGATCTCGCTGAATGCCGCCAGCGGATGCTCGCGGTGCACCACCAGCACCAACGGGCTCTGCGCCAGCATCCACCGCGCCAGCCGGCTGTCATCGAGCCGTTGCGACGACACCGCGAGATCCACCCGGTAGTCGCCCAGTGCCTCGATCACCTGCTGCGAATTGCCGAACTCCACCGTCAGCGTCACCGCCGGATAGGCCCGGCGAAACGCCGCCACCTGCGGCAGCACATAGTACGGCCCGGTGGCGGCCAGGCGCAGGCTGGCTGCCTGGGCCTGGCTGGCGTGGCGCAGCATGAAATCGAGCTCCGCCTCCTGCTGCATCAGCGCTTCCACCTTGGGCAGCAGCGCCGCCCCGGTGTCGGTCAGCAGCAGGCGCCCGGCACGGCGCTGGAACAGCTCCACCTGGTAGCTGTTCTCCAGCTGCCGGATCTGCGCCGTCACCGTCGGCTGGCTCAGCCGCAACTGCCGCGCCGCCGCCGTCACTCCGCCCTGGCGGGCGACTTCGAGAAAGGTCTTCAGCAGGATGGGCAGCACGGCAGAGGGGTCCGGAAAAACCGGGAACGCTAAAGCAGCATTGTTACTGCAGCGTTTTGAGTCATGAAACCCACATCAACCAGGTTCAGAACCAGCGCTTCCTGCACCAGGGCGGTCTGATGACATTGCCACATCCAGCCCGCGCAGATAGGCGCAGAACATGTCGGCCATCGCATCGGCGTAGACCTCGATCTCCGCCTCGGTCCTGGACGTTTCCGAGTAGTGCTTGCCGACGGTGCTGAGCGTGGTGGTGATCAGCTCGCCCGCCAGCACGCGGGCCGCGGCAGGCGTATGTGGCAGGACTTCATCCATGAAGCGCTGGATCGTCTGCGCGCCGGATGCCTTGGTCTGCTGCGCCTCGGGCGCATGGCGATAGAGCGGCGCGGCATCGTGCAGTGCCACGCGCATCTGCGCTTCGGCACATTCGGACTGGATGAAGGCGTGGACCAGGCGGCGCAGCCGCGAGAGCGGCGGCTGGGTCGTGTCCTCGAGGATGCTGCGCAGCAGGGTCGTGGTTTCCAGCCACTCATCGCTCTGCAGGCGAAACAGGATGGCCGCCTTGTTCGGGAAATACTGGTAGACCGAACCGACGCTGACGCCAGCACGCTCCGCGACCCGGGCGGTGGTGAAGCGTTGGGCGCCTTCCTTGGCTAAAACCTGAATAGCCGCTTCCAGGATGATGGCGACCAGTTCGTTCGATCGGGCTTGTTTGGGCTGTTTTCTCAGGGAAATCGCGGGGGGCTTGCGTTCGCTCATCGGGGGTCTGTTAATGCGAATAGGAAATGCGAATGATTCGTCGCATTCTAGTTCGGCGCACTGTCGCGCTCAAACCGAACCGGAATCCGCATGAATACCCTGACCTCCGCCCCCGTCGCCTCGCTACTGGATCGACTGTTTGCCGAAGACCAAGCTTCAGCGCCAGGCTCGAGCCCGGCCTTCGCCGATTTGTCCGATGAGGATGTCTCACAGCTGATGCAAAGCAAGACCGGCTATCGCGAGCTCTATCACCAGCTGAAGGATTTCCCGCTCGCCGTGTCGCGCGGGACTGGCACGCTGCTGTACCTGCTGGCGCGTAGCGGCAAGGCACGCACCATCGTCGAGTTCGGCACCTCGTTCGGCATCTCCACGCTGCATCTTGCCGCTGCACTGCGCGACAACGGCGGCGGCCGGCTGATCAGCACCGAGTTCGAGCCGGCCAAGGCAGCACAGGCACGGCGGAACCTGGCCACCGCAGACCTGGCGGACCTCGTGGAAATCCGCGAAGGCGATGCACTGCAGACGCTCGCCAGCGCGCTGCCAGACGCCATCGACCTGCTGTTGCTCGATGGCGCCAAGGCGCTCTATCCGGAGATCCTCGCGCTGGTGGAAGCGCAGCTGCGTCCAGGCGCGCTGGTGGTTGCCGACAACGCCGACTACAGCCCCGACTACCTGGCGCGGGTACGCGCGCCAGCGGCAGGATATCTGTCGGTACCCTTCGCCAGCGACGTCGAGCTGTCCATGCGGCTGGGCTGAGCTGGGCGAGAACAACACCCGGCAAACCGTGTGCCCGCCACCACCACAAACGTCGAGCGGCCCGGCCTGATCGGCGGTCCATACGCGGTTGTCCGCGATGTCCACTAAGATGGAACTTGGTTTGTTGTAAGCGAAAACCAGTCAACCCATCGACGAGGAGATTGCAGATGCTCAGTGGCGTGGACATCCTGATCGCGGAAGACAGCGTCAGCCAGGCCGTTCTGTTGCAGCGCCTGTTGGAAACGCAGGGCTGCACCGTGCGGCTGGCGCGCAACGGCCTGGAAGCCCTGGAACGCGTTGCCGAACGCGCGCCCACGCTGATCGTCAGCGACGTGATCATGCCCAAGATGGGCGGTTACGAGCTATGCCGGGCGATCAAGTCCGCCCCGGATTCGCGCCATGTGCCGGTCATCCTGATCACCGAGATGGCCGATGCGCGCGACGTGGTGCAGGGCCTCGCCTGCGGCGCCGACAACTTCATCCTGAAGCCCTACGACGAGAAATACCTGATCTCGCGCATCCGCGCCTTCCTCGCCAACCAGGCCAATCGCCAGCCGGAGCGGCCAGGCAGCCTGGGCGTCGATATCGTGCTCGGTGGCGAACGCCATTTCATCACGGCCGGGCGCCAGCAGATCCTCGAATTGCTGATGTCCACCTACGAGCAGCGCGGCATGCTGGCAAGCCAGCTCAAGTCCAAGCACGCCGAGCTGTTCCAGTCGCACGCGGTCGTCGACGCGCTGTATCACTTCTCCGCCCGGCTCTCGGAGCAGCCGGATGAAGCCGGCGTCATCGCGCAGGCGCTGCAGGCCGCCGCCGCCTTCCCGCTGTTCCGCGCAGCCTGGCTCTGGCTCTATCGCCCGGAGACCAACGACCTGATTCCGGCCGGCTGCAGCGGCGATGCCGATGCGTCGGCACTGCCGACATCGACCTCGCTCAGTTGCGCCTGCCAGCTGGGGCAGAGCCTGCTCAATGCACACAACGTGAGCGACTGCCGCGCGCCGCACGCCGGTGGCAATGCCAACCATGCCTGCATTCCACTGCGCAGCGGCGAGCAGTTGCTGGGCATGCTGAACGTGGCACGTGCCGACGGTGCGGCATGGAGCGAGGACGAGCTCGCCAGCTTCAACGTGGCGGGCCAGCAGCTGTCGATCGCGCTGGCGCGGGTCCGCTTCTTCGGCCAGCTCGAATCACAGGTCGAGGAGCGCACGGCCGCGCTGCGCAGCGAGATGGCCGAGCGCTCGCGCGCCGAGCTTGCCTGGCGCCAGGGCGAGGCGCTGATGGCCAAGGTACTCGATACGCTGCCACTCGGCGTCTGGGTCACCGACAACGAGGGCCGGGTGATCCGCCAGACCCCCGAGGCGCTGCGCATCTGGGATAGGCCGCTGCTGCCCGAGCTGATGCCGGATGGCAGCGCCGACGAGATCGAGCCGGTGGCCCGTGCCGTCAAGCGTGCACTCAAGCTCGGCGATTCGGTGCTCGGCGAGGTAGTCAGCGTGCACAGCGGCGGTAGCGAGCGCACGTTGCTGGTGTCGGCGGTACCGCTCGCCAACGACCGCAGCCAGATCCAGGGCGCGATCGTGATGGCGCAGGACATCACCGCGCAGCAGGTGGTGGACCGCGAGCTGCGCATCCGCAACAAGGCGATCGATGCCGGCGCCAGCGGCATCCTCGTCACCGACCTGCTGCATCCGGAGCAGCCCATCGTCTACGTGAACCAGGCCTTCGAGCGCATCACCGGTTACAGCAAGGAAGCCGTGCTCGGGCGCAACTGCCGTTTCCTGCAGGGGCGCGACCGCGACCAGCCCGATCTGGTATTCATCCGCCGCGCCGTGGCGCAGGGCACCGAGGGCAAGGCGCTGCTGCGCAACTACCGCAAGGACGGCTCGATGTTCTGGAACGCGCTGCATGTGCTGCCGGCGCCGGATGCCCAGGGGCGCATCACCCACTACGTGGGCGTGATCGACGACGTGACCGCCAGCAAGCTCGATGGCGCACAGGCAGCGCACCACGCCTGCTACGACGTGCGCACCGGCCTGCCCAATCGCAACCTGCTGCTCGATCGCTTGAGCCAGGCCGCGCTGCAGTCGAACCGCCGTCAGGAATCGTTCGCGCTGGCCGTGGTGCTGTTCGACGACTACGGCGGGCTGGCCGAGCGGCTCGGTACCGTGGCGCTGGAGCAGATGGTGGGCGAACAGGTCGAGCGGCTGCGCGGTCTGTTGCACGAATTCGATACCCTGGCCCGCGTCGCCGACGACGAATTCGCGCTGCTGCTGCCCGACGCCCGCGATGAGCCACGGCTGCAGCTGTTGCTCGAGCAGATCGACATCGCGCTGGCCGAGGCCGTCAACGTGCCGGGGCACGGCCAGCTCAAGCCCGGCTACCGCATCGGCTACTGTTTCTATCCGGCCGACGGCCAGCATGCCGAAGAGCTGCTGCGCCACGCCGCACTCGCCGCCACCGGCCCGGACCACGTGCAACGGCGTGCCCGTTTCGAGCCGGCAATGGACGAGAGCATCGCCCGCCGCAGCACGCTGCGGCAGAGCCTGCACGAGGCATTGCTGGCTGGCCAGTTGCAGGTGTACTACCAGCCGCAGCTCGACCTGCGCCGCGCCACGCTGTGCGGGATGGAAGCGCTGGTGCGCTGGCGGCCACACGGCCTGCCGCTGCCGGCGGCGGAAGCGGTGCGGCTGGCCGAGGAAGGCGGCTTTGTCGCCGAGCTCGATTTCCACGTGCTCGACATTGCCCTGGCACAGGCCGCAGCCTGGCTCGCCGACGATGTGGAAGTACCGCGCATCGCGGTGAACCTCTCCACGCTGACGATACAGCAGCCGGATCTGATCGACCGGGTCTGCGCTGCGCTGGCGCGCCACCAGGTGCCGCCGCACACGCTGACGCTGGAAGCCTCGGAAACGTTGCTAGTGCAGCACCACGATCTCGCCCGCAGCGTGATGCCGGCGCTGCGCCAGCACGGCGTGCAATGGGCGATCGACGATTTCGGCACCGGCCAAGCCGCGCTGAGCGATTTGCGCCAGTTCCCCATCGATCAGCTCAAGATCGACAAGCGCTTCGTCGATGATGTCTACCGCGATGTCGACAACGCGGCGATGACGCGCGCCATCATCGGCCTCGCCGCCTCGCTTGGCATCGAGGTGATCGCCGAAGGCGTGGAAACGGTCGAGCAGCTCAGCTTCCTGCTGCAATCGGGCTGCGAGCAGATCCAGGGCTATTGCTATTCGCCGCCGCTACCGGCGGAAAGCTGCAGCCAACTGCTGGCGCGCAGCGGCTCGCTGCACCTGCCGGACGTGGCGCTGGAGCTCGACCCGCGCATCCTGCTGGTAGTCGACGCGGAGCCGCGCATCCATTCACACGTCTACACCGACCTCAACGCCGAGGGGTATCACTTCCTCAACGTCGACAGCGCCGAAGCGGCGCTCGACATGCTGGCGATCAACGATGTGGCGGTGGTGCTGGTCGATCCCAAGGTGACGCTGCAGAACGACGGTGCCATCCTCGGCGAGATCCGCCAGCGCTATCCGGACGTGGTGCGGGTGGCGATGAGCGCCTATATCGACGTCGAGCAGACGCAGCGCGCACTGAACGAAGGGGCCGTGTTCCGCTACGTGCCCAAGCCATGGGACAAGACGCAGCTGGTACAGCAGATGCGCGAGGCCTTCCACCAGCACGAGTTGAACGTGCTGTTCAAGCGCCGCAGCAGCAGCTGATCGTCCGGCTCAGTGGGGGGGCGTCGCCTTGGCGAGTTCAGCGCGGGCATAGGCGATCAGCCCCGGCGGCAGGGTGCCGGTCTGCAGCGCCTGCTGGTAGGCCTGGCGCGAGGCATCCAGCTGGCCGGTCTGCGCCAGCGCCCGTGCCAGCCCCAGCCACCACACACCATTGACGTTGACCCGCGCCAGCACCAAGCGATAGGTGGCGACAGCAGCCTCGGCATCGCCCAGCTCCAGTTGCAGCGCAGCTTCGAACGCCAGCGTTTCGGGCAGGCGGGCGCCAACCAGGTGGTAGTTCTGCAACGTGGTCAACGCCGTCGCGGCCTGGCCCTCGGCATACTGGATGCGCGCCAGTGCCAGCACCATGCTGGTGTCGCCTGGATTCACCGCCAGCCCCTGTTGCAACACGGCTTGCGCCTCCACCAAATTGCCCTGGCCGAGCTGCATGGCCGCGAGTTCCAGCCGTGCCGCGGCATGGCGGGGCAGGCGCGCCAGGCAGCCGCGCAGCGCGTCGAGCCGCGCCGAGGCGCTGGCAGGCTGGTTGGGCACGGCCAAGGCCGCCGCACAGCGGTACTCATCCTGCTGCTGTGGCGAGATGTGTTTCACCGGCGGCGGCGTCACCGGGCTTGCACCTGCCACCTTCAGCACCCCGAGCAGCATCCAGACAGCGTGTTTCATTGTGGTGGCGCCGCCATCTGCGACAAGCGGTCGGACAGCTGCAGCATGGTGTTCAGCTCATCTTCCTCGAACGAGGCCTTCAACAGGATCACCAACTCCTGCTTGGCACTGGCGGTGGCATCGTTGCTGAACAGCGAACCCACCAGCGGCAGGTCGCCAAGGCCTGGCACCGCATTGCGGGTGCGGCTGGATACGCGGCTCATCAGGCCGCCGATGGCAATCACCTGGCCATGGCGCGCCCGCACGATGCTGTCGGTCTCCTTGATGGTGCTCGACGCCAGCGGCAGCGTGAAGGTACCCGCCTCGCCGAGGTCAATCTGCTTGGTGACCGTATTCACGTCGCTGACCGAGGGGTGGATATGCAGCACCACGAAGCCCTCGTCGTCGATGGTCGGGGTCACGTCCAGCGCCACTCCGGAGAAGAACGGCTGCGTGGTGAACGACGGCGAGTAGGTGGTCGACAGCCCGTTGCTGGTGTTGTTGCTGGTCACCCCGGTGACGAAGAATTCGTCGGTGCCGACCTTGAGCACCGCCTGCTGATTGTTCAAGGTCGCGATGCGCGGGCTCGACAGCACCTCGACCGAGCCCTGGGTGCTCAGGATCTGCAGCATGGCGCTGAAGTCGTCGGTCTGCAGCGCCATGGCGAACAAGCCGCCTGCGGTACGCCCGGTGGCCGCCAGCCCGCCACCCAGTGCAGCGGCCAGCGTGGTGCCGTTGGTGGTGCTGGTACCCACACCGGGAAAGCTCAGCGCATTGCCGTTCACCCCGCTGCCGAAGCCGAACGCATGACCGTTCACCGAGCCGAACGCCGCCCAGTTGATGCCGCTCTGGAAGCCATCGCTGAGCCGCACTTCCAGGATCTTGGCCTCCAGCGTCACCTGCCGCACCATCTTGCCCTGCACCTGGCGCAGGAAATCCTCCACTGCGCGCAGCTCGTCCGGCATGGCGCGCACCACCACCAGATTGGCCATGGCATTGATCACCACGCTGCGCCCCTCGGTGGCTGGGACCAGCGCAGAGAGCGACGCTGGCAGCGTTTCCCAGAAATTGGCCTGCTTGGTGGTGCGCACGCGGGTACTGTTGACCACGGTATTGCTGGTGGTGCCGGTAGTCGCCCCGGTGGCGGTAACGCCGCCGCTGGTGCTGTCCGAAATGGCGCCGGAGATCACCCGTACTTCGGATTCGCCATTGCGCATCAGCGTGGGCGCGCTGATATGGAACACCCGCGAGCGCAGGCCGGCTGGCTGCACCATCACCCGATTGCCGTCGATGCGGTAGTCGTAGCCGTAGACATCGCGCAGCGCCTGCATCACCTCGGGCACCGTCACGTTCTTCAGCTGCAACGTCACCGAGCCCTTCACCTCGGGATGGACCAGCATGTTGTATGGCGTGTCCACCACCATGCCCATCAGCATCTGCTGGATGGGCGCATCGTTCACCACCAGGTCGAACCTGGGCGAGACAATCTCGCGGGCGCTCTGGCTCGGCGGCGGCACGGCCAGCGGCGGCAGCAGCGCTGCCTGCACCGCGGCATCGCTCGGCACCTGGGCGGCCTGCGCTTCGGCCACGGCGCGGCGGATCTCGGCGAGATTGGCTTCCCGGTCCACCGTGGAGGCGCAGCCGGATAGCCAGATGGGCGCAAGGATGAGGCAGAGTCGGGTTGGAGTCATGGCGTGGTCTTGGTGGCAGGTGAAGGAAGCGGCGGCCGCTTGAGCGTGCCGACCGGCTGGACATAGCGGGTGTCCTGCAGCGGCAGGCGCTGCTGGCTGCTGCCGCGTTGCAGGGTGACGCCCTTGAGATCGATCGCCACGATGCGTGCATCGTCGAGCTGGTCGCCGATCTGGTAGGGGCGGTTGTTGATCCAGGCCGTGCGCTGACCAGCGCGGATGCGGACCAGCGTGAGCTTGGGCGCGGGCGTCGGTGCGGCCGCGGGGCCCGAGGCCACCCGTGCGACGGGCACCGCAGGCAGGCGCATCGGATCGCGCAGCCCGGGTTCGGCCGCGCCAGCGCAGTTGAGCCCGAGCAGCAGCACCAGCAGGCGGATCACTGCAGTTGCAGCCATGGTGCGGCCTCGCTCAGCGTGGACAGGGTAAGGTTCGCGGTGACCGGGCTGGTGCCGTCGCTCTGCAATTGCAGCGACTCCCAGTAGATCGGCCAGTCGCTCGACTCCAGCGCCTTCAGGTAGTCGCGAATGGCGAAGTAGTCGGCGCGCAGCGCCAGCCGCAGGCCGTGCTGCCACAGCGCCTGCTGCGCACCATCCCCGGTGCCCAGTGGCGTGGGCGGAATGCTTTCCAGCTGCAGCAACGCAAGGCGCGGATCGGCGCTGACAAGACCTTGCAGCATCTGGTCGGCCTGCGCCGGCGAGATCAGCCGGCGGCGCAATTCGGTGAGTGCCTGATCGCGCACCACGATGTCACGCTGGATGCCGCTGATGCGCGCCTGCTCCTGCCCGCTGCGTGTGCGGCTTTCCTGGCTGACACGACGATCGAGCGCCACCAGTTCGCCGCTGACCAGCCGGATCTGCTGCAGTGTCTGCGTCTGCTCCCGTTCCAGCGGGCGCAGCGCCATATAGTCGATCACCAGCACCAGCAGCATCACGCCGGTGCCCAGCATCAGCAACCGCTGCCGCAGCGATACGCTGTCAAGGCGAAAGCCCAGCCTGGAAAGCAGATTGCGCAGTGCCCGCATCATCGCGCTCCTCCCGCCACTGGCGTGGGTGCCGTGGCCCCGGGATTGGTCAGCTGGAAACGCAAGCCGGTACCGGTCGCATCGGGGGTCTGGTCGATATGGATGGCGGCGAACTGGCGGCCGTGAAACACCGGCTGGGCCTGCAGCGCCAACAGGTAGCGCGGGATCTGCTCGGCCGTCTGCGCCCGGCCTTCCAGTTCCAGCGCGTCGCCGGCCACGCGGATGCGGGCCAGACGCACGCCGTTGACATGGATGCGGGCGAATGCATCGAGATAGGCCGAGAACGGTGCCCGGCGCTCATCCCGCTGGAAGCGCTGCAGGATCTGCAGCCGCGTCTGCAGCATGCGTTCGCTGTCGGCCAGTTGCTGCGCCGCATTCTGGCTGGTGGTATGGCTCTTGAAATAAGCCTCCACGCTGGCAGTCTTCTGCGACTTGGCGGCCTGCAGATCAGCCAGTTGCTGTCGCAATTGCTGCAGCTGGCGATATTCGCCGACGCCCATCAGCGCCAACACCAGCAGTACCATCACGATCACGGTCAGGCAGAACCGCGCGCCGAACGACGTGGCGCGCTGCTGGAACAACGGGGAGAGCAGGTTGATCTGCTGCGCCATCACGCCCTCCCGCCGCTACGCCGCAGCGCCGCGCCGATCAATGGCGACAGCTCGACCTGCCGCACCCGCTCCGGCACGAAATCGGTCAGACCGCCGATCACCGTCGTCAGGTCGCCCTCGACCACCGGCAGATCGATCTGCTCGGCCAGGTATTCGAGCAGCGCCGTCGCGGCATAGGGCGTCAGCACCACGATGCGCCCGGGTTCCAGGTCGCTGAAATGGTGGCTCACATGATCAAGCGTGCGGCGGATCTCGCGAACGATGCGCTCGAGCCGCTGCGGCTGGTCCATCCCTGGCGCGGCACCGTCGAGCGTGCGCCACATGTAGAGCTCGCCCTGATACACCAGCAGCAGGTGCCCGTGCTGCTGGTCGAACCACAGCAGCACCACCGCCTCGCCCTGGGTTTCGAACAGGGTGGCGACGTTGCGCAGTGCCAGCTCCGGAATGTCGATCGCATCGAGCTTGAGCCGCGCCTCGCGAAACGCCTCGGTCCGGCCACGGACCACATTGGTATGGGCGGTCACCGCGATCAGCAGCGCCGGCCGGCCAAGGCCGCTGGGGCCGTTCGGGATGCAGATCACGTCGACGATCAGGTCATCCACCGGGCCATCGAGCATCTCGCGCAGGCGCCAGCGCACGGCCGCCTGCAGCTCATCCGGTGCCACGTTGGGTGCTTCCAGCTGCAGCAGGCGGTAGTCGCCCGCGTCGAGCAGCGTGGTCACCTGCTGCTGCGCCGGAACACGCAGCAAGGCGGTCTCGTCCGGCTTGTAGCTGCGGTAGGCCTGCATGCGCACGCCGTTGCCATCGGCCACCAGCCGCATCACCGCCCACTCGCCGGCCACGGGCGCGATCGCCAGCCATTGCTCGCGTCGCCGTCGCAACCACCGCTTGCCGAAGGGGAACCGCATCATCTGCCTGCCTCCATGGCCGCCGGCCGGCCATCAATAGTTTTCCCGGATGAAGATCAACGGCTGCTTCAGGTCGTAGCCACCGAACGTCACGCGCGCCCACGGCTGCAGCGTGGCGGTGTAGTTGCCACCCGCGACATAGCCCTTCAGATAGCCGTAGCCATTGGCATCCAGGTCGAAGGTGAGATCGGCACTGCCGCGCACGGCAGTACCGGGCCGCGTGACCGTGACGCCGACCCGCCCCTGGCTCGCCAGCTGCGGTGGCGTGCCGAACTGCAGACGGCTCGCGCCCAGGTTGCTGCTGTTGAGCCCGCCCAGGTAATTGCCGAACGTGGCCACGCCGATGCCGGCCGGGACCACCGGCGTGCAGTTGTCCAGCGTGTTGCGGGTAAAGCCGTTGTTCCAGGCCTCGAGCTGCGCCGGCACCGGCAAGTCGAGCTGATCCGAACCCAGGGCGTTCGACAGCTTCAGCCGGCCGGCACGCAACTGGGTGGTGCCAAGGCTGGCGTGGCTGGCGCTGCCACTGTTCTGCGCGTCGAGATTGAGCGCGCTGGCAGCCAGCGCCGTGGCATCGCTGTCGGTCGGGGCAATGCCGAGCCGGGCGTTGAGGAATGGGCCGTCCGGTGCGCTGGTGCGCGCCACCGTGGCCGTCTGCAGCAAAGTGGTGGTGCCGCCCGACCAGCTGGGTGCAGCGCCCCCCGTGGTCAACCGGGCCGACAACGGCGTGATGGTGCCGCCGTTGACATTGGCTGCGGCGATGCCCAGCGCCGAAGCACTGCCGAGCTTGGCGAAACCCAGCGCACTGTCATAGTTGGTGGTGGTGGTGCCGCCGACAGCCACCGCGGTGAGCTGGCCCTGCAGCCGCATTGCCTCACCCAGGTAGGTGAACGGCGAAGCGGGGCTGCAACCGAGCGCCTGGCGGTTGACGAGGCCGGGCGAGGACAACATGAAACGGTGCGGCGCAAAGCGGCCGATATTGGCCGAGGCAGTCAGCACCGAGCCATCGCCACTGCCGAGGTCACCCAGGCCGAGATAGCCCAGCCCGCTGGCGCTCGCCACGTGCGGGGTCAGACGCAAGATGCCGACCTCGTTCCAGACCAGATCAGTGAGCGTGGTCGCGCCGCTGCTATAGCTGCCATTGGCGAAGTAACCACCGAACTGGCTCACGCCGGCGGCCGGCTGTGCCAGCGCATTGCTGCCGCCAGCGGGCGCGACCAGGCTGGAGATCAGCACGGCGCGGTGTGCCGGCGTTTCCCGGCCGTAGTTCGGCGTGGCAGCGCCCAGTGCGTTCTGCGCGGTCACCGTCATCGTCAGCGACTCGCCAGCCCGCGCGAACAGCGGCGAGCTGGCCGTGGTGGGATTGGCGGGGGGCGCGCTGGCATCGCTGGTGCGCCGGATGTTGCTCAGCACCAGCGTATAGGGCTTGGTGATGAAGCTGCTGCTACCGGTCATGCTGAGGCCGACATCGTTGTTGGCGAGGGTGCCGGTGTAGGCGGCATTGAGTGCGAGCTGGCCCACGTCCGGATAATTGAGCTGGATCTGCGCCTGGCCGGACGCGTTGAAGGCCAGGCTGACGGCTGTGCCGGGCGAGCTCGTCGCCAGCACGGTCGAGGTGGCACTGCCGGCCGGGTTGGCGATCAGCGTGAGCGCACGCGTGCCGCTGGCCGGGTTGGTGTAGCTGGTCCAGAACGACACCGCGCGCGTCACGCTGGCGAATTCCGGGATGCACTGCTTGGTCTGTGGATCGGTCCCGAGTGCCGACACGGTGATGGTCGGCGAATTGAGCGCGGCCACGAGATTGGGTGTGCTGAACGCCAGCGCGGTGTCGTAGACACGGATGGTGCAGGTGCCGTCGCCGCCGGTGGGGCACGTGGTGCCGCCACCGCTGGCCAGTGCCGGTGTCGAGGCGGTGACCGACAGCGTATAGGTGCCGGCGGTGAGCGGCTGGAACGGCACCACCCCACTGCCGCTTGCCAGCACCTGCACCGCGCCGGTACGCCAGCCGGCCGCCGGCGCCAGCGTGGCCGTGACGGCGCCGTTGTAGACGCTGCTGCAGGCGGCATCCATGCAGGCCTTGATCGTGATGCTCTGCGCCTTGCAGGTGATGCCGGTGGTCGGCGGGTTCATCTCGAAGTGGTGGATGGTCGGCGCCGGTACCGGTGACGGGTTCAGCACCACCTGCTGCGCCACGTTGGCGGTGACATTCACCGCCAGCGTGGTCACAGCGGTGCAGCTGCCGGCGCTGCCCAGGATCACCCCGCCATTGAGGATGGTGACGCCGAGCAACGCATTGGTGGTGGTGGTGGCATAGGGCGTCTGACCCGCGCCAATGGTCAGCCCCAGCGCGCCGGTGTTGAAGCCGAAGAAGCCCACCTGCATCGCCCCCGCCGGGCAGCCCGCCACGGCCGGGGCGGTGGCCAGCAGCAGCACCCCGCCCTGCCCGGCGTGGCCCAGCACCGGCGTAGTAGTGTTCACGCCGCGGAAGGTGATCATGCTGCCCGCCACCCAGGCCGCGACCGACAGCGTGAAGGTGTACGACGCCGGTTCGCTGCCCGTGGCGACGCGGTAGTACAGCGCCTGCGTGATGCCGGCGGCCAGCAGGTTCTGGCTATTCGAGCGGATCAACGTCCAGCCGGCGGGCGGCGTGATGATGAGTGGGTTCGCCGAGCCGGTCACCTGGGCCAGCAGCACGTCGCCCGCCACCGTACCTGCCGGCACTGGAATGGTCAGCGTGCTGTTGGTGGGCACCAGCTGCTGCGCGACGCTGGCCGCCACCTGGGTGATGGCGGCCCGCGCGGCGTCCGCGCTGTACAGCAGCACCAGCACGGCGCAAACTAGGGCGAGCAGGCGGCGGGACACGCTCATGCGCACCCCCCTCCCCCGGCTTCGGTGCAGCGCGACAGCGTGGCGCTGATCTGCCGCTCCACGTAATTGAGCGTGCGGGTCGCTGGAGGGCAGCCACTGCCGGCGGGCAGGTTGCAGGCGGTGGCGGTCAGCCGGTACAGCGTGACGGTATTGCCGGCGATGTTGTGCGCGCTGCTGCTGCAGGCGAGGTTGATCGAGAAATCCGCCATCGGCGCGGGCAGCGTCAGCTGGCTGCTGCTGGCGCACTGCCCGTTCTGCAGCGCCTGGAAGGCGCCGTACTCGATGCCGGCACGGGCGGCCTGATAGGCGCGGCTGCCCTGCACATCCAACGTGGCGCCCTGCTGCGCACTGCTCGAGAGCGTGAGCGTGAACGCCGCCATGGTACTGAGCACCAGCAGCAGGAACAGCGCGCTGATCAGCGCGAAGCCGGCGTCACGGCAGGTTGGCGACATGGATCACCTGATAGAGCGAAACCGTCTCGTTGGCACGGGTCAATGCCAGCTGCACGCTGACGATGCCGTTGCGTTGCTGCGCAAGGCTGGGCGATGGCGCGTAGTTGATGCTGCAGCGACTCACATAACGGGTGAGCAGCGCAGTGCGGCCGCTCCCCGGCAGGCTGGTGGGCTGCGCAGTCTGGATCGGGTAGCCGTACCACAGGCTCAGCGTGCCGCTGGCGTCGCCCTGGGCATCGACTGCCCCCGGCTGGCAGACATAGCTCGCGGCGCCGCTGATGATCTGGAAGCGCGAATACGGCGAGGCCAGCGACAGCGCGCTGCTGTCGAACACCAGGTGGCTCTCGCCCGCCAGCGCGCCGCTGCTCACGCTGCGTATCGTGCTGCGGTTCTGTCCGCCATAGGCATCGGCCGGGGCGAAGCCAAGGTTGTAGACCACCAGCTGGTCCTGCCCCGGCACCACGGCGCTGCGTCCGGAAGCCGGCAGGGTGCCCAGCGTATCGAAGGCGCTGTCCCCGCCGAACGACAGCGGATCGCCCTGGTTGCCATCGCTCGCCTGGTCGCGGTAGCGCCCGCCGGTGCGCACCGGCAGGAACTCGAGATAGGTCTGCCCGGCGCCGACGCTCGCCAGGCGGATGCTGTTGGGCAGTGCCAGCCGCAGATCCCGCGCCAGCCGCCGCATCGCCGCATCGGCGGACGACGCCAGGTCGCTGCGCTGCCGGTTGGCGAAGTAGCTGCGGATGGGCCCATCGAGGAACACCGCCATGGTCGCGGTGGCCACCGCGAGGATGGTCAGCACGATGGTGAGCTCCAGCAGCGAGAAACCGGCGGCGCGGGGCGGCATGACGGCGGGCTCACCCATAGTTGAAACGGTAGCCGGTCAGCACCGTC
The DNA here is from genome assembly GCF_008033135.1 of Chitinolyticbacter meiyuanensis. Classification (NCBI taxonomy): domain Bacteria; kingdom Pseudomonadati; phylum Pseudomonadota; class Betaproteobacteria; order Neisseriales; family Chitinibacteraceae; genus Chitinolyticbacter; species Chitinolyticbacter meiyuanensis. The sequence continues at coordinate 975,948 of NZ_CP041335.1, read as the reverse complement.
ATCCGGTTGAGGCCATCGGTGACGGTCACCGTCACCACCCAGATCCGGTCGGTGGCGATGCCGCCGATGGCGGCCGCCGGGTGCGCCACCGCCACCGCCACGCGGTAGGCCTCCAGCCCCGCCACCGCATTGCCGTCCGCATCGCGGATGCCGGTGGCGCTGTAGCCGTCGTAGGCGGACACATGGTCAAACAACGCCCGGCTGCCACCGCTGTAGCCACCGGTTGGCACGGCGAAGGACTGCAGCGTCACCTCCTCCAGCAGCGCCTCGGCAATCATCAGCGCCTGCTTGCGGCTGAGCGGGTCGGCACTGGCGCCGGCCGTCACCGCGTAGACCTGCGCCACGCCCGCCACGGCGATGGCGATGATCAGCAGCGCGAACACCAGTTCGAGCAGCGTCACGCCGTCTTGCCGTGCTTCCGCCAACTCAATGCGCATAGCCGGTCTCCGCTTCCACCGTCAGCACGCGGGTGACGTCGCCCGTCACCGGCAACTGCAGCGCGGTAGCAAAGTCGGGCGCGCCCAGCGCATCGAAACTGAAGCTGCCGGCATAGCCCAGCGCCACCGAGGCCGGCGCGCGCAGGCGGAACGGCCGGCTGCCATCCGGGCCGATCGCCGGCGTGGCACAGGCCAGATCGAAGCAGAAGCGCGCCTCGCTGCTGGTGACCACCACATACACCGGCGTGCGCTGCGCGATGGCGAGGCTGCGCGCAAAGCGCAGGCCCGCCAGCAACTGGTCCGCGTAGCCATGCGCGGCGAAGCGTTCGCCGCTGAACATCCGCGGCACGGCGATGCCGAGCAGGATGCCAAGCAACAACAGCACCATGACGAGCTCCATCAGGGTGAAGCCGGAGGAATGCCGCATCGCCGCTTCAAGGGATCACGGTCAGGATCACGGTCCCGGTGTTGCTGTGCGAATCGCTCACGGTGCAGTTGAACTGGGCACCGGTGGCACTCGGCACGGTAGCGACCGGCGTGATGCTGTAGCCCGCCGGCGCCGCGGCCGAGCCGTTGCCGATCAGGCCCCAGGCATCGGAGCAATCGTCCACCGCCACGCCGCGCTTGGTGGATACGCCGTTGGCGGTATCGAGGCTGCGCGCCGCGTAGTTGATGGTGTTGCCGGAATTGATCGCCGCCACCGTGCCTGCCAGCGACGACTTGCTGGCGTCGCCCGACAGATCGAAGAACCGTGGCAACGCCACGGCCGCCAGGATGCCGAGGATCACGATCACCATCACCAGTTCCAGCAGGGTAAAGCCGCCTTGATGCCGTTTCATCTGCCCTTCCTCCTTGCAATGCGCCACCGGCGGTGACGTCCTCCATGGGCGGCGCTGACCATCAGCCCCGTCCCGAATGTCCTTTCCCCGATTCACGTTCCGCCATGCATGGCCACCCGGCCCAGATCCCAGATCGGCAGGAACACGCCGAGCGCCAGCACCAGCACCACGCCCGCCAGCACCACGATCATCAGCGGTTCGATCCGCGCGCCCAGCGTGGCGACGGCGTAGTCCACTTCGCGCTCGTAGAGCGCGGCCACCTCGGCCATCAGCGCGTCGAGCTCGCCGGTTTCCTCGCCGACCGCGATCATCTGCAGCACGGCCGGCGTGAACACGCCGGCGGCGGTCGCCGTCTGCGTCATGCTTTCGGCGCGCTCGATGCCGAGCCGCATCTGCTCGATGCGCCGGGCGATGTAGTCGTTGTCGACCACCTGGGCCACCGCGGCCATGCCCTGCAGCACCGGCACACCGCTGAGCAGCGTGATCGACAGCCCGCGGGCAAAACGGGCGAGGCTGGCCTTTTGCTGGATGGGGCCGACGATGGGCAGACGCAGCTTCAGGCGATGCCAGCGATAGCGGCCCTGTTCGGTGCGCAGGTAGTAGCCGAGCGCCAGCACCCCGGCGACGGCGGCCGTGGCCAGCAACGCGCCATGGGCCACGGTGAATTCAGAGATCGCGATCAGCACCCGCGTGAGCAGCGGCAGCTCGACATTGAAGCTCTGGTAGACCCGGGCAAACGCCGGGATCACGAATACGTTAATGGTGATGATGGCCGCCACCACGGCCACCAGCACGAAGGTGGGATAGCGCATCGCCGAGCCGATCTGGCGCCGCGTGGCGTGCTCGAACTCCAGGTAATGGAACAGCCGCAGAAAGATCTCGTCGAGGCGGCCGGTCAGCTCGCCCACCTGCACCAGGTTGACGAAGAACGACGAGAACACGGCTGGATGCTGGCGCATCGCCTGCGACAACTGCCGGCCTTCGTCGAGCCGGTTGCGCAGCGACTGGATCACCGCGGCCAGCCGCGGATTGGCGCTGGTGCGCTGCAGCCCGGCCAGCGCGCGCATCAAGGGAATGCCGGCCTTCAGCATCGCGTGCATCTGCCGGGTGAACAGCAGCATGTCCTCGGCACCGATGCGGGCGAACAGCCCCCCGAGCAGCCCGCCCTGTGCCGTGGCTTCCGCTTCCTCGACCACCTCGATCGGCACGATGCCGCTGTTCAGCAACTGGCTGGCGAGGCTGTCCGGGCTCAGCGCCATCTGGTGGCCGCTCACCAGCTCGCCCTGCGCATTGCGTCCCCGGTAGCGAAAGCGTTGCATGCCCTCACTCCTCCAGCAGGTTGGCGAGGCGCATCACTTCGCGCGCGGTGGTCCGGCCTGCTTCCAGCAGCCGCAGGGCCTGGTCATACAGCGTGTGGCCCTTCATCTGCACCTGCGCGGCGGCAACGAAGGCAGCGCTGTCGCCGCGGCCGATCAGCTCGGTCAGCTGGGCATTCATCTCCAGCATCTCGTAGATGCCGGCGCGCCCGGCATAGCCGGTGTTGTTGCAATAGGTGCAACCGCTGCCGGTCATCAATTGCAGCCGGCTGGCCTGCTCGCCATAGGTCCGCGTCAGCCACTCGCGCTCCTTGGTGTCGGGCTGGGCGCTGTGCTTGCACTGGTCGCAGATCAGCCGTACCAGCCGCTGGGCAATCACCCCTTGCAGCGCCACCGAAACCAGATAGGGCGGCACGCCCATGTCGATCAGCCGCACCGGCGTGGTCGCGGCGTTGCGGGTGTGCAGCGTGGTCAGCACCATGTGCCCGGTGATGGCGGCGCGCATGCCGACCTGCGCGGTCTCCTGATCGCGCATCTCGCCGACCAGGATCACGTCCGGATCGTGGCGCAATACCGAGCGCAGCACCCGGGCGAAGCTCAGGTCGATCTTCTCGTTAACCTGGATCTGGGTGATTTCGGGCAGCCGGTATTCGATCGGATCCTCGACCGTGACGATCTTGGTGCTGACATCGTTGACCTCGTGCACCGCCGCGTACAGGGTGCTGGTCTTGCCGCTGCCGGTGGGCCCGGTGACGATCAGCATGCCGCTGCTCTTGGCCAGCAGTGCGCGCAGTTTGCGCAGCACATCCTCGCCCATGCCGAGCCGATCGAGCTGCAGCACCTGGTCAAACTGGCTCAGCAAGCGCATCACGATCGATTCGCCGTGCGGCGTCGGCATGGTCGAAATCCGCACATCGAGCGGGCCGGAGCGCACTGCGATCTGGAAGCGGCCATCCTGCGGCATCCGCCGCTCGGAGATATCGAGTCCGGCGATCAGCTTGAGCCGCTGCGCCAATGCCGGCGCAATGCGGCTGTCGGCCACCGTCTGCAGTTGCAGCGCGCCGTTGATGCGGAAACGGATGTTGATGCGATCGCTCTGCGGCTCGATATGCACATCGGATGCGTGGGCCAGCGTTGCATCCTCGAACAGCGACTGCACCAGCTTAGCGACCGGCGCTTCGTCCTGCCCGGCCTCTTCGGCCGCGGCGGCATCCAGGTCGCTCAGGTCCTGCTCCAGCGCCCGGGCGTGCCCGCTGATCTCCTCGGTGCGGCGGTACACATGATCGAGCGCGACATTGAGTTCGCTCTCCATCACCACGGCCAGCATCAGCTCCTGCTTCAGCGCGCGTGACAGCTCGTCGTATAGATGGAGATCGCCTGGATCGACCATGCCGACCAGCAGGGCGCCCTGTCGCTCTTCCAGCAGCAGCGCACGGGTGCGGCGTGCTGCGGCTTCAGGCAGGCGACGCGAGAAGGTCGGATCGAGGGGGTAATGGGTCAGGCTGATGAAGGGGATGTTGAGCTGGATGGCGAGCGCCTGACAGACGTCCTGCTCGCTGGCGCGCCCTTGCTCGATCAGCAGCTTGCCCAGCCGGCGACCGGTGCGGTGCTGCTCGGCCAGTACCTGTTTCAGCTGGTCATCACTGATGATGCCGTGCTGCACCAGAATATCGCCCAAGCGGATCTTGACCCGTTTGACCATGCTTTCCCCGCCCCCCTGCCGGCGCCATCCGCTCCGGCCCATCACCTTCCAGTCAAAAACAGCCCGCGTAACCTGATATATAGACTTGAATGTTTTTTTTGAAAGCAAAGTGCTTTCTTGTAATTTTTACCTGTTGCATTTCGCGCACCGCATCTAGTGCACGAGCCATCAGCGGGGTGAGCACTGCCTCGCCTCGAATCGCGCCAGCCTTTCCACAGCATTGCTCTCCGAACCAGCCTGCACGCCGCCTCCAGGCCGATGGCGCGCCACCTTGCCCAGCCGGAATGTGCCGCCAGTCGCGTGTCATCAAGACGTAAAACCAGCCCAATAAGCCGATTGCATAGTGAGCAAGCGTCCTTGCGTGCCCGCCGTAACCCCACTGCTCCCCGGGCGCTCGGTAGCGCCAAGCTTACGTGGCACGCGCCGTCGGCAGACGTGCCCCAATCCTCGTCACAGGAGCAAATCGCATGCCTTTGAAGAACTACGGCGTCCTCAAGGGACGCCCGGTCGCGCGCAAGCTGGGCGCGGGGCAAAGCCCGCATTACCAGGTCCATGTCGTCGACGACACCACCGACTACCGCATCGCTGTCAACGTCGCCTCCGCGCTTTCGCCATCGGAACTGGAATACCTGATCGAATCGCACTTCCAGCACCCCTTCCTGGACCAGCTGGCGGCGCTACCGATCGGCTGGCATACGCTGCCCCACCAACCGGGCGGGCCGGCGCTCGACTTCATCCGCGCCAACCTGTTCGATCCGCGCAAGTTGGTGCCACTGCCGTTCAACGTGCCCGGCCCGGACAACGATCTGAACGAGAAGATCGACCACTACATCCAGCGCGCGCTCGCCGACGAAGAGGCGACGATCTATGCGTTTGGCGAACGCTGGGGCCCGGAAGCCGGCAAGAAGGACAAGATCTTCGGCTTTCTGCCAGGCAACGGCGTGCACGACATCCACATGAACCAGGGCAACGTCGGCCCCTACGTGAAGGACGATGGCGTGTACCAGGATGGCGCGCTGCTGCTGCACTTCCCGCGACAGGACCAATGGGTGGGCGTGTTCCTCAAGTTCCAGTCGCAGACCTGGCACACCGACGACGTGAATGGCCACCAGTTGCAGCCGGATGTGAGCGGCCCGCCGTCCGACACCGGCAACACCCCCGATCCGTTCGAGCCCGGTGGCCTGCCTACGCCGCAGGCGCCGGATGGCGCGATCCGCATCGTTGCGGCCTTGGCCAACGCGCTGGTGTCCCCCGAGGTGGAAACGGTGACGCTGCTCAACGTCACCGGCGAGGAAATCGATCTCGCGGGCTGGCGGCTGCTCGATCGCGACAAGCACGCCATGCCGCTGTCGGGCCGGATCGGCGCCGGCGACACGCTGCGCATCACGCTGCAGGCACCCGCCATGCTGCCGAACAAGGGCGGGTTGATCACGCTGCTCAACCCGGACGGGCTGCGCGTGGACGGCGTGACCTACACCAAGGCGCAGGCGCAACCGGGAATGACGATCAAGTTCTAGCGCTGATCGCGCACGAAGGCGACAAAACGCTGCAACAGCGGATGACTGTCGCCTTCGCGCCAGCACAGCCCCACCGGCCAGCAGGCCGCTGCCTCCGGCAACGGCTGCAGCTGCGTGCGCTGTGCCAGCGCCGATGCGCCGTGCCACGGCAGCAGCGCCGCGCCGAGCCCGGCGGCAACGACGGCGTGCACGGTCAGCAGATCGTCGGCGTATTGCGTCACCCTGGGCGTGAAGCCAGCAGCGCGCGACCACTGCGCGATCTGCGCGGTGAGCCCTGGCCCGCGCGCCGGAGACAGCGCGATAAAGCCGAGCGTGTTGAGCGCCTCGCGCTGGGCAGGCAACACCAGATGCATCGGCCACGCCAGTGCCAGCCGCTCCTCCATCAGCGGCAAAAAGGCCAGACCGCTGCCCGCCACCGGCGCACGACAGAAGCCGGCATCGAGGCTGCCCGCCAGCAAACGGCGGTGTTGCTCGACCGACGGCACATCGTCAAGCGTGATCCGGCAATCGGGTACCTGCTGTCGAAAAACCGCGATCAGCGCTGGCGCGCGCTCGAGCGTGGACAAGCCGAAGCCCAGCGCCAGCTGGCCCACTGTCCCGGCGCTCACCTGGCCCATCCGTGCCAGCAGCGCCGCGTGCTGGTCGAGCAGCGCCTGCGCATCCTTGCGGAACAACCGGCCCTGAGGCGTCAGCACCGCGCCGTGGCGGCCGCGCTCGAACAACGCAACGCCGAGCGTGGCTTCCAGCGTCTGGATCTGCTTGGTGAGCGTCGATTGCGTCATGCACAGCTGATCGGCCGCCCGACCATAGTGGCCCAGCCCCGCCAGCACCGAGAATGCACGGAGCAGCTTGATTTCCATTCTATTGAGGAATTTTTTATTTCAAACAATTCATTATACGAATGGATATGACACCTGCTCCAATCTCGCTGCATTTCCACTCCAAGGAGCAGCAAGATGGACCTGCAAGTGACTTCCGTTCAATTCCAGCATCGCGCCAGCGACAAGGCGTACAACCTCGGTCGCATCGAGCACTACGCCCGGGCCGCCGCCACTGCCGGCAGCCAGCTGGTGGTCTGCCCGGAGATGTGCGTGACGGGCTACTGGCATGTGCCACGGCTGGACCGGGCTGGGCTGGCGGCGCTGGCCGAGCCGATCGATGGCCCCTCGCTGCAACGGGTGGCCGCGCTGGCAACCGAACTCGGCATCGCCATCGGCGTGGGCTGGCTGGAGCGCGCCGACGATGGCCGCTTCTTCAACAGCTACGCGGTATGCCTGCCCGGCGGCGAGCGGCACTGCCATCGCAAGCTGCACGCCTTCGAGCATCCGGACATCGCCAGCGGCGATCGCTACACGGTGTTCGATACGCCCTGGGGTATCCGCGTCGGCATCCTGATCTGCTGGGACAACAATCTGGTCGAGAACGCGCGCGCCAATGCACTGCTGGGGGCGGAGCTGCTGCTGGCGCCACACCAGACCGGTGGCACCCACAGCCGCAGCCCGCACGCGATGAAACCCATTGCCCTGGAAAAATGGCTGCGACGCCACGAGGACCCGGCCGCCATCGAGGCCGAATTCCGCGGCCCGAGCGGGCGCGAATGGCTGCTGCGCTGGTTGCCGGCGCGCGCGCACGACAATGGTTTCTTCCTGGTGTTCAGCAATGGCGTGGGCCCGGACGAGGACGAGGTGCGCACCGGCAACGCAATGATCCTCGATCCCTACGGCCGCATCCTCAGCGAAACCTGGCAGGCGGCCGACGCCATGGTCAGCGCGCGGCTGGATCTGGGGCTGCTCGATCGCTGCACTGGTCAGCGCTGGCTGCGTGGCCGCCGCCCCGAGCTCTATGGCCTGCTGACTGCGCCGATGCCGGGCGCGCTGGCGCCGCGCGATGCGCGCTTCTCCGATGCTCCCACGCGCCAGCTACGCTGAGCACAGGCGCTGGCACGCTGCGGAAACCGGCCGGTATCATGGCCGCATTCCCCGATCCGGAGCATCCGATGCGGTCTACCCGTCGCCTCGCCGTTGGCCTGCTGCTCGCGCTGCTGCTGTCGTTCGGCCTCAGCGTGGCCAATGCCTCGCGTGCCGGCCAAGGCGCATCCGGGCAAAGCTGGATGACGGCGCCGCGACACTCGGCCGGCGTGGCCCCCGATCCGGTCCAGCTGGCCGATACCGCCATCATCCAGGTCTACATGGCGCCCACCTTTGGCTGGCGCGGCCTGTTTGCCGTGCACCCGTGGCTCATCTTCAAGCGCAGCGGCGAGCACAGCTACACCCGCTACGAGGTGGTCGGCTGGGCCGGCAGCGACGTGGTCCAGCGCGATTACGCGCTGCCCGACGGCCTGTGGTACGGCGCGCAGCCGCAGCTGCTGCTCGACCGTCGCGGCGAGGGCGTGGATGCGCTGATTGCCCGGATCGAGGCCGCCATCGGCAGCTATCCCTACCCGCACGAGTACCGCGCCTATCCCGGCCCCAACAGCAACACCTTCCTTGCCCACATCGGCCGCGAGGTGCCGGCACTGGGGCTGGACCTGCCGGCCAATGCCATCGGCAAGGACTATCGCCCGCTGACACGGCCACTCGGCCTGTCGCCATCGGGCCGTGGCCTGCAGTTCTCGCTGTTCGGCCTGCTGGGGCTGAACCTGGGGCTGGAGGAAGGCATCGAACTCAACCTGCTGGGGCTGAATGCCGGCGTCGATCTCAACCGGCCCGGCCTGCGCCTGCCCTTCGTCGGCCGCCTTGGCATGGACGACACCACCCGCGTGGGCGTGGACTGAACCGGTCGCCGCCTACTGCAGCCAGTCGCTGAGCAGGCTGTGCTGCATCCCCTGCTGCGCCCAGGCGTAGTACTGGTGGAACAGCTTGTGATGCTCGAACGCTTCGGCGACATTGCCCTGTTGCTCGCACAGCTGCGTCAGCGCCTGGTGGATGTCCTTGAGCGTGTGCACCAGCCCCAGCGCCTCGGCGATTTCCAGCGCCTGCTCCAGCGCCTGCCGGGCGACAACCGGCTGGTGCGCACGCATGGCCAGCTTGCCGGTTTCCAGCAGGCAGAACGCCCGGGCCCAGTGGTTGTTGGCGCCGTCAGCCAGCGCGAGCGCAGCGTCGAGATGCCGGCGTGAGATCTGCAGCGTGCCAATCCCGGCGTGCGCCAGCGCGCAGTACACATGCCATTCAGCGAGGAAGGGCGTGCCCGGTGTGGCATCGATCAGCGCACGCGCCTCGGCCAACTGGCCGAGCATCTCATGGTGACGATGCAGCGCGTTGAGGTTGGAGACCACATTGAGCGCCACCATCGCCTGCATCCGCGCATCGAGCCCCGGCAGCGCCAATGCCCGCTGCTGCAGGCCCAGCGCGGCATCGGCGCGGTTCCACACCTGGCAGATCCTGCCTATGCCGACCAGTGCCTCGCCTTGGGCCACCGGATCGTGCACGGCATCCGCCAGCGTCAGTGCCTGGCCCCAGTCGCCCAGCGCACGTGCATAGTCGGCGTGCGCGTAATGGATGGCGGCACTGCCAAGGCGAGCGTGGCAGCGCAGTTGGCCAGCCTGTGGGCCATCCAGCCGCGCGGCGGCCGATTGCGCCTCCTCGAATGCATGCAACGCCTGCTGCGGCTGCCACAGTGCCTCCAGGCAACGCCCGGCGTCGAGCAGGCCACCGGCTAGCGCCAGCGGATCGGCCGCATCGGCGGCCCGACCGATCGCGACTTCGGCTTGGCGCAGCTGTTGTTGCGGGGTGAGATACCAGCCATTGTCCTCGATGAGCTGAACCATCAGGCAAACCTCCAGTTCCGATCGCCCGCCACGATGGCGGGCATGCGCAAGGCCGCCGCGCCCGGCACGGCGGCCCCCTCGTGCGTTACTGCCAGACCTGCAGGCCGTCGAGCAGGCCGATCAGCTTGTCGGCGATCAGCTGGTGGTCCTTGACCGACGGGTGCCACTGGCAACCCAGGCTATCGAGGCCGTCGTAGTAGAAGTAGGCGATGCGGCTGTCGCCGGCGGCCTTGGCCTCGTTCACGATCTCCTGCGCCACTTCGCGGAAGGTGTTGTCCGGCCACAGCGCAGTTGCGCTCACCACCACATAGGGATTGCCGTACTGCTGGCGCAGCTTGGCGATGAAGTCGCGATATGCGCTCTTGTAGGCACTGCGCAGCGTTTCGGCGGTGTACGCCTCGCCCGCCGCCACCGGCGTAGAGAAGTCGTTGATGCCAAGACCCACCACCACCACCTGCGGCCGCCAATTGCCGGGGTTCTGCCACACGCTGGCCGCATCGGCGACGATGGCGCGGTCGTAGTAGCTGCGATAGTTCACCGTGGCGAGGTTGCCACCGTAGTTGCGCACCAGCCCCAGGCCGGAATAGCCGTTGAGCTGGTAGGCCGCACCGTAGTGGCGGGCGGTGCGCACGCCAAAGGTGGCGTCGGCGTTGGTGCTGGCCGTGAGTTCGGCATCGGTGCATTCGCGCTTGCCGGATTCCGCGCCAAGGCCCGCGGTGTAGGAATCGCCGATGAACTCGATCTGCCGCAGCGGCGGCGCTGCCGGCGGCAGGATCTGCCCACCACTCGCCGCAACCAGGCCGCCGAAGCGCGCCGCGCTCCACATCGATTCGGTGCGCTTGGATAGCCTGACCGTGTGCTCGCCAGCCGGCAGCTGATCGATCCAGTAGGTGGTGCGGCCCGGTTGCGCGATCTTGCCCCAGGGTTTGCTATCGATCTCGACGTTGTAGTGGCCCACGCTGTCGTCGAGCACCAGGCCCACGCCGGTGCCGCTGAAGCGTCCTTCGAAATACACGCCAGGCCAGCTAAAGCTCACCTGCTCGCGGCTATCGGGCTGCAGCCGGCCACCGTGATTCACCTGCGCCAGTACGCCGGCCGGTGTGACCTGCGGCGTTGGGGTCGGGCTCGGGGTGACAGTCGGCGTGGGTGTGGTGGTTTCACATGGCCCCAGCAGCTTCCACACCCCCCAGGCGCCGGACTTCGTCGGGTCTTCGTTCTGCGTCCACCAGCGCGCCTCGTAGCGCTGCCCCAGATGGCGCACCCGCTGGCCGCCGGTATAGGTACTGGCGCTGCTCCAGGCCGGATCACTACAGCTGCCGGCAGCCGGGGTCGGTGCGCTGGTCGGGGTACTCGGTCGTGGCGTCGCCACCGCGGTGGGTTGCGGCGTGGCGGCCGGGCTGCCCTCGCAGCTGCCGCCCACGCGCCACAGGCTGCTACCCGCCTCGGGTGACCAGCCGGCGCCGATATAAGCGGTATGACTGACCAGCGCGGTATAGGCCTGACTCCGGTGCTGCACCACTTGGCCCGCCATGTATGACCCACCCTCGCTCCAGCTCGCGCAGGCCGCATGCACGATGCCGCCAAGGCCCAGCATCGCCAGCGCGAGTGCGGGTTTGTGTCCGTTTTTCATGATTGCCTCCAACCATCATTCAATAGATAAGAAAACCATTGAATTGTTGTTTTGAATTGTTTTTTGCTATCGAAACCGGCAAAAAATAGGCGAAGCCATGTTCGCGTTCCGGTTTCAGCATGGCCGTTTGCCATCAATCGGCCATGCCCAGGCCAATCTATAGTCAAAAACTATCAAGGTCAACGCATGAGAAGCGCCAAGACAAAAACCGCAATTGCAGAAAAGTCGGGCTGTCGGCAAGCACCCGTGGACATCAGCGTGGCGCGGCCTGCCGGCGGCAATCGGCGGCCAGGTCGATCCCTTCGCCACCACGCAACCCGGCATACAGGCCGCACGGCCACAGGTAGCCGCCACGCTCGTCCAGATACCAATATGGCGGCTCGGCCGCGCAGACCTCGAACTGCGCCACCCGCCAGCGCCCATGGGTCTTGGCCAGCACCAGCCACAACATCTTGTCGAGATCGGGCTCGCAGAACCCGGGCGGCGCCTTGCGCCAGTCGATCGGCTTGCCGCTAGTTTGGCGCAGCTCCCCGGTCAGCAGCGCCCAATCGCTATCGACGTTGAGCCGATCGACCACGAACTGCACCGGCTGCCGCAATACCCGTTCGATGGCGGGCCGGGCCGCATCGAGGATCTGCTTGCGCTCCGGCACCGTTGACTCGGCATGCAGCAACGGCGCCAACAGGTAGAGCACGACGACAAGCGACAGCGCACGCATCTTCAACTCCGGGCAAATGAGGGCGATCCGCATCATACCGTCGGTGTTCATGCGAAATCGCTCTATGCTGTCGCGATGCGCACCGCCCTCGCTTTGCTCCTCCCCTTGTTCATCGCCATGCCGCTCGCCCACGCCGCCGGCACCTGGCAGCCACTCGACTGGCCCAACCGGCAGGAGACGGCACGCTATCGCAGCTGCGGTTGCGCCGATGCCTGCTGGATTGCCGAGGTACACGATCGCAAACGTCAGCTGAAAGCCCGGCTGCGTTGCGATTGCGAAATGGTGCTGGCACAGACCGGCAAAGCACCGGAACGCCAGATCGCGGCCAACTGCAGCACCTTCGAGCAGGGCGACAAGTTCGACGCGATCCGCCGTGAGCTGCTGCAACTACTGCCCCCACCCGATTAGCACCGGACAGCAGCCGCCACTATTTACAATCTCCCGCCTTCACTTCGCCCCTAGGCTGACAGCACCGTAACGCCAACGAGGTGAACGATGCTGATCCGCCTGCTGCTTGCCACCGCGCTGACGCTGCCGCTCCTTGCCTGCAGCGACAAGCCGGAAACCACGATGGACAAGGTCGAGAACAAGGTCGACGACGCGCTCGATCGCCGCCCGGCCGAGCCGGTAAGGGACGCCGTCGAAGATGCCGGCGACAAGGTCGAGGACGCGGCTGGCGACGCCAAGGACGCCGTGAAGGACGCAACCAACTAGAGGAGAACTACACATGCTGCACTACGCCATCGTCTTTCTCGTGATCGCGCTGATTGCCGGGGTACTCGGCTTCGGCGGCGTGGCCGGTACCGCGGCCTGGATCGCCAAGGTACTGTTCGTGATCTTCCTGATCCTGTTCGTGGTCTCGCTAATCCGCCGCAAGGGGTGAAGGCGCCACGCCCAACGACAAGGCCGCCCGAGGGCGGCCTTGTCGTTTCCGGAAACCCCGGATCAGAAGCTCAGCGACCAGGGCTCGGCTGCGCCATCTGCCAGCCATTGCTGCATCGCCGGCAACGCGAGCACCGCCGTCATGTATTGTCGTGCGCTGTCCGGCACAGCCACACCGTAGGTGACGAAGCGGGTGACTACCGGCGCGTAGAACGCATCCGCCGCCGAGAAGGTCCCGAACAGGAAGGGGCCGGTATCGCCGAAGCGGTTGCGGCAGTCGGTCCAGATCGCCAGGATGCGGTCGATTTCAGCCTGTGTCGCCGCATCGATCTGGGCGGTCTTGCGACCGCGGATGTCCATGCTCAGATGGGTGCGCAGCTGCGTGAAGCCTGCGTGCATCTCGGCGCAGACCGAACGCGCCACGGCGCGTGCCGCCGGATCGGCCGGCCAGATGCCGCGCTCGGGGAATTTCTCCGCCAGATATTCGACGATGGCGAGGCTGTCCCACACCACCAGATCGCCATCGCTGAGCGCTGGTACCTTGCCGGACGGGCTGTCCTTGAGGATGCGCGCCTTGCTGTCATCCTGATACAGGGGGACCAGCGTTTCCTCGAAGGCGATGCCAGCATGCTTCAGCACCAGCCAGGGCCGCAGCGACCAGGACGAGTAGTTCTTGTTGCCAATCAACAATCGCATGTCAGACCTCCGACGGGATGGGATAGCCCTGCAGCGTAGCGCAATCCCGAGGCCGCTGTGTTACCAGAAGATCAGGGCCAGGATGCCCAGGATCAACGCCCACTTGATCAGGTAGTAGAGCGGCTTGCTGCGCTGCTTGATCGCCTTGCCGACCTGACGGATGGCATACAGCGTGCCGAAGGCCTTGTTGAGCGCACCGGTCTTGTCACCTTCCTGATTCGGCGCCGCCGCGGCGGCCAACAACACGCGGCCCACGGCGCGATTTACCCATTGCGCCCAGCGGTAGCGCATCGGGCGCTCCAGATCGCAGAACAGGATGATGCGGTTGGTGTCGGTCTGGTTGTCGGCGTAGTGGATGTAGGTCTCGTCGAAGACCACTGCGTCGCCATCTCGCCAGCTGTAGCGCTGACCATCCACCTCGATGAAGCAGTCGTCATCGTTCGGCGTGATGAGGCCCAGGTGATAGCGCAGCGAACCGGCATACGGATCGCGGTGGCGCACCAGTCGGCTACCCGGCGGCAGTGCCGCGAACATCGCCGCCTTCACCCCCGGCATCGCCGCCAACAGGCGGGATGTCTCGGGGCACAACTGCTGCGCCGACGGATGCGGCGTGCCGTACCACTTGAGATAGAAACGCTTCCAGCCGCTTTTGAAGAAGGAATTGAAGCCCGCGTCGTCGCGCTTGGCCGAGGCCTTGATATGCCCTTCCGAGAACAGCGCTTCGGCCTCGGCCCGCATGGCCGGCCAGGCGGCGCGCAGTTGCTCCAGATCGGGAAACGCCGCCACCGGCACATAGGGTGTGGTCGGCACCCGCGAGAACAGGTACATGAAGCAGTTGATCGGCGCCATGAAGGTCGAGTGATCGGTCAGCTGCCGCCAGAACCCGTGCCGCACCCGACCGCGGTAGTGCACGTAGACCGCGCTGACGATGAACAGCACCAGGATCAGCCACTTCATTGCCCGCTCCGGCTTGCAAAACACCCATTGCAAACCAGGGTCCGCCTGCGGGGAAAGTGACTTATTTACCCGCCTGCGTCATATGGACGATACGATCCGTGTAAGCGATTGCCAGCGCGGAGACAAGGAAGCCGAGATGCAGCAACAGTTGCCACATCATGGTCTCGCCCGGCAGCTTGGGCGCATTGATGAAGGTCTGCAGCAGGTGGATCGACGAGATGCTGATGATGGCCAACGACAGCTTCACCTTCAGCACGGAAGCATTCACATGGCTCAGCCATTCGGGCTGATCCGGGTGCGCATCGATGCGCAACCGCGACACAAAGGTTTCGTAACCGCCCACCGTCACCATCAGCAGCAGGTTGGCGATCATCACCACATCGATCAAGCCCAGCACCGCCAGCATGATCTCGGTTTCGGTCAGCGTGGTGAGATTGCTCAGCAGCGTCCACAGCGAGGCGAGGAACTTGTAGGCATACACGCCCTGAACGACGATCAATCCAAGGTAAATGGGCAGCTGCAGCCAGCGGCTCCAGAAAATCACCATGCCGATGCGGGAGCCATGCGGCGGCGGGGAAACTCCACGAGGATTTGCGTTAGCCATGAGAAAAATTGCACGGAACAAGGAGGGCGCCCACTATGTGGGTTGATTCCGCCCCTTTTCAAGCCCCATTCCACCGCTCCCGAGCATGATGACCCGCCTGCGCCAACTGTACTGGGCCAGTGTGCTGCTGGCCTGTGCCGCCCAGGCCCACGACGGCCTGCGTGCCTGCGGGGGCGCCAACGAATGGCCGCCAGCCTCGTACTTTGTCACCGGCGCGAATGGCGAGACCGAAACCGTCGGTTACTCGATCGACGTGCTGCGCGCCGCGCTGCTGGCACGCGAGCACGGCGTGGCAATCACGCTGCTGCCGTGGGCACGCTGCCTGCAGGCGGTACGCCAGGCCGATATCGACATTGCGATGAGCGCCTTCTACAGCGAGGAACGCGCGCGCGACTTTTACTACAGCCGCCCCTACTATCTGCTGCATCCGGGCTATGTGCGCTTCGGCCCGCGCCGCGCCGACGACCCCAAGCCCGCTGCCGCGCTGCAACACGAGCGTGTTTGCGGTATCAACGCCTTCAACTACAGCTGGTCCGGCATTGCCCCCGAACGCATCGATACGCTATCGAACGACTATGTATCGGTGGTTCAGAAGCTGCGGCGCGGCCGTTGCGACGCCGTGCTCGACCAGGTGGAAGTCGGGCAGGCGCTGATTCACCTGCAGCGGCACGGCTTCGCGCGCGGACAATTCAGCGTGATCGCCCTGCCCGGCGCCACGCCGGTGCCCATCCACTTCATGGTCAGCCGCAAGCACCCGCGAGCCGCCGAACTGCTCGCCGAACTCGACGCCGGCATCGCCGCGCTGCAACGCCGCAACGCACTGGCGCCGATGCTGCGCCGGCATTTGCTGCCGCAGCGGTGAGCGAGGTTGTAGCCGTCCAAGATTTGACCACGCGGCACTGCTTACGAGCTTACACCGCCGTTGCCGCCTCGATCATACCTTTGACGAAATCGGCATAGGCATCGCCCAGCGGCAAGGTCAGATTAGTAGTCAAGCGTCGGCGCGGCCCGCTGAGTGTCGCCTCGCCCGTCTGTGGGTTCACGGCCGGCTTTTGATAGGTTTCCCAGTACACACCCATCCCCCGCTTTTGCCAAGCCGGCAGATTATTGAAGTTGATGCCGTTCTGGAACAGCAGCTCGTTTTTGTCCGCGGTGGAAATGCCAGAGATCCGACCACTTGCCACATTCGGCTCCTCGCCCTGCTTGCGCAGAAGCCAATAGCAATGCGCATTGAGCGCATTACGGTGCGCATCCTCATGTCGCCAGCGGAAGTAATCCAGCACCAGATTGCGGTTGGGCAACTCGCACATCCGGGCGTCGAAGCAGGCCATCTGCCCAAGGCTAAGCGAAAAACGCGCGCTGGCCTTACCCGCCAGAATCGAGATGAGCTTACGGGTCTTGCGATTGAAAGTGTCCTCATCCTGGCGCAGCAACAATGAAATTTCGTCGCTTTCGGTATAGCCGTAGACGACGTTGAAGCCACAATTCATCAAATGGCTGGTCGTCTCCAGCATGAGATCGCGAAATCGCTCATCGAACGGTGCCTCAAACTGCCAGACATCCTTGGTATTACGAGTAAAACCTCTACCATCAAGGCGCACCACCATATAGATGCCAGGCATCACATAGTGATCGTGGGTTGTTTCATATACCCGCATCCGGCTATCGAGTTCGTCAAATCGCATTGTCGACTTCCTTCACATCAAATTGCCCTGCAGGCAAGCAACGCACCTCAAACACGGCATCAAAGCCTTCCCCGCGCGTCGGCGGGCACAATTGCTTGAATACGGCTTTCAGTCCTACCTCGGGAATCCGCGCCTTGCCTTCGCGCTGGTTGTTGCGCTGTAAGGCATCCTCATAACTGGTGACGAAATGGTAGGCCTGCACCCGAAAATGCTGCGCCCGAGCCGCCTGAATGAAGGGCGCGCGCTCCTCAAGCGTCGGATTGGTGCGATCGAGCACACAAGGCTGTTTCATCTCCAGGCAAGCCTGAAACAGCAGCCGCTCGCGGTGGCGGGTCTTAAGCATGTCGCGATTGATACGGATATGAGTATCAGCAAACGTGGTTTGATAAAACGTACTTTTGCCCGCACCCTGCGGGCCGACAAAAATGATCAGCTCCACTGCCTTTTCCTATCTGCCTGCATCAACAGGCTGCTGAAAAACCTGTTCGCAGAAGCCGGTGCTGTCCAAAACCTTGCACGCCCGCATTTCATTTCTCGCTCAAGTGCGGCAGCGGCTGATTTTGCGTCTTTTCCTTACCTATTTCCGAGTTTTAGCAGTGATCAGACACCATGATCGCTATGGAACGTCCTTCAACCAACCACGCAGCAGCATCATTGCGTATGGGAAATAGAGAGGTAAATGGAAGATAGGCACGATGCTCAGTGGAAGGAACCCATCAAAGCAACGTCCCTCCCTTAGCGCCGAAAAAACAAAGCCGGCTTTGTTTTTACCCCACCTTCTTCTTCAACAACTCCAGCGCCATCGCCGGGTTGGCCTTGCCGCTCGATCCCTTCATCACCTGCCCCACCAGTGCATTCAGCGCCTTCTCCTTCCCGCTGCGATATTCCTCGATCGCCTTGGGGTTGGCGGCCAGCACCGCATCGACAATCGCTTCGATCGCGCCGGTATCGGTTTCCTGCTTCAGGCCGTCACGCTCGATGATGGTGTCGGCGGAATCACCGCTTTCCCACATCTTTTTGAGCACATCCTTGGCGGTCTTGTTGTTGATGGTGTTGTCCATCACGCGACGGATCAGCGCGGCCAGTGCTTGCGCCGAGACCGGGCTTTGCGTGATCTCCTTTTCCTCGCGGTTCAGCGTGGCGCTGATGTCGCCCATGATCCAGTTGCTGGCGAGCTTGGCATCGGCGCCGGCAGCCACCGTGGCTTCGTAATAGGCGGCCAGCGCCTTGGATGCCGTCAGGGTCACCGCATCGTAGGCCGGAATGCCGTATTGCTGCGTGAAACGCGCCTGCATCGTGGCCGGCAGCTCGGGCAGTTCGCTTTGTACGCGCGCTATCCACTCCTCGGCTATCACCAGCGGCGGCAGGTCCGGGTCGGGGAAATAGCGGTAGTCGTGCGCGTCTTCCTTGCTGCGCATGGCGCGCGTTTCGCCGGTATCCGGGTTGAACAGCACGGTGGCCTGCTGCACCTTGCCGCCGTCCTCGATCAGCTCGATCTGATAGCGCACCTCGGCGGCGATGGCCTGCTCGATGAACTTGAAGCTGTTGAGGTTCTTGATCTCGCGGCGGGTGCCGAACTCGGCCTGGCCTTCAGGGCGCACCGAGACGTTCACATCGCAGCGGAACGAGCCTTCCTGCATATTGCCGTCGCAGATGCCGATCCAGGTCACCAAGGAGTACAGCGCCTTGGCATACGCCACCGCCTCGGCGGCCGAGCGCATTTCCGGCTCGGACACGATTTCCAACAGCGGCGTGCCCGCACGGTTCAGATCGATGCCCGATGCGCCGTGGAAATCCTCATGCACCGATTTGCCTGCGTCCTCTTCCAGGTGGGCGCGGGTCAGGTTGATCACCTTGTCGACGCCGTCGACATTGATGGTGATGCTGCCGCCCTCGACCACCGGCAGCTCGAACTGGCTGATCTGGTAGCCCTTGGGCAGATCGGGGTAGAAGTAATTCTTGCGGGCGAACACCGAGCGGCGGTTCACCTTGGCGCCGATGGCGAGGCCAAACTGGATGGCCTTCTCGACAGCCATCTTGTTCATCACCGGCAGCGCGCCGGGCAAGGCAATATCAACCACGGCGGTCTGCGTGTTCGACTCGGCGCCGAAGGCGGTGCTGGCGCCCGAGAAGATCTTGGACTGGGTGGTGAGCTGGGTATGCACTTCCAGCCCGATGACGACTTCCCATTTCATGGTGTCTGCTCTCTTTGATTCGTTCTGTCGTCGTCAGGCGGGCTGACGGCGATACCAATATCGATACTGCTCGGCAAAGCCGAGGCTGGCATATAGCGCCACAGCGGGGGCGTTGTCCGCCACCACTTGCAGCAATCCCTGTGTGGCGCCCGTCTCCTGGCCCCAGGCCAGCAAGCTGTGCACCAAACGGCGGCCATAACCGCTGCGACGCGAGGCGGGCTCGGTGACAATGTCGAACAGCACCACGCTATCCCACTGCCGTACCGCAAAACCGCAAGCCACCGCTCGTCCTTCATGATGCAACGCGGCGAATGCGGTTTCGCAGGCATAGCCCGCCAACATGCGCTGGGCCGTTATCCGCTGGCCCGGTGTCAACACGCCCATTGCAGCAAATGCGTCAAACCAAGCCGGGTCTGGCTTACGCCAGAGGGTCACCTCCGGGTCCTGCTCGTAGCGCTGTTCCAACGCCAGGGTCTGAACGCTGGACACATCGACCTGCTGGTAGCCAAGTGCCGCCAGTTGCTCGTCCAGCGCAGCATTCTCCACCGTCAGCTTGAAGACGGCAGGTAACCCGGCGGCGCGATAACGGCGCTCGACATAAGCCCGCTTGGCATCGTCCGGCAGCGCGCCGTCATACAGCGGCACCACCGAATTGGCGCGCTTGGTGTAGCCATCGGCGAAGCGCAGCGCCCAGCCATCGAAAACCTCGGTGCTAAGCGCCGGCCACGCCGACATCGTCAGCGCTTCCAGCAGGGCGATCCGCGTTTCAGCCACCAGCAGCCCCTTACAGCGCCGGCGCCTTGGTGTGCCAGTCCGTCGCCAGCTGGAACTGATGCGCCGTGTTCAACAGCCGCGCTTCGCTGAAATAGTTGCCGATCAGCTGCAAACCCACCGGACGGCCGTTGCTGCCAAAGCCGGCCGGCACGCTCATCGCCGGCAAGCCGGCGAGGTTCACGCCCAGCGTGTAGATGTCGGCGAGGTACATCGCCACCGGGTCGTTGCTCTTCTCGCCCAGATTCCACGCCGTGGTCGGCGCCACCGGACCGGCGATCACGTCGCAATGCGTGAATGCGGCCTGGAAATCGTTGGCGATCAGGCGGCGGATCTTCTGCGCCTGCAGGTAGTAGGCGTCGTAGTAGCCGTGACTCAGCACATACGCACCGGTAAGGATGCGGCGCTTCACTTCCCAGCCAAAGCCCTCGGCGCGGCTCTGTTCGTACATGCCATTGAGGCCGTCGAAAGCAGCAGCGCGATGGCCGTAGCGCACGCCGTCGAAACGGCTGAGGTTGGAGGACGCCTCGGCCGGCGCGATCACGTAGTAGGACGGGATCGCCAGCTTGGTATTGGGCAGGCTGATCTCGACCACCTCGGCGCCGAGTTTTTTATACTCGGCAATCGCCGCATCGATGACACCGGCCACATCCTGCGCCAGGCCTTCGGCAAAGTATTCCTTGGGCAGGCCAATGCGCAGGCCGGCCAGCGGTCGATCCAGATCGCGGGCGTAGTCCTCGCGTTCGCGCTCGAGGCTCGTCGCATCACGCTCATCAAAGCCCGCCATCACGTTCAAGAGCAGCGCGCAATCCTCGGCGCTCTTGGCCATCGGGCCGCCCTGATCGAGCGAGCTGGCATAGGCGATCATGCCGAAGCGCGACACCACGCCATAGGTCGGCTTGATGCCAGTGATGCCGCAGAAGCTCGCTGGCTGACGGATCGAGCCTCCGGTGTCGGTGCCGGTGGCGATCGGCGCCAGTCGCGCCGCAACCGCAGCAGCCGAGCCGCCCGAGCTGCCACCGGGCACGGCAGCGCCATCCCACGGATTCTGCACCGCGCCAAAGTAGCTGTTCTCGTTGGACGAGCCCATGGCGAACTCGTCCATATTGGTGCGGCCCAGCGTGACAAGGCCGGCTGCCTGGCATTGCTCGACCACGTGCGCCGAGTACGGCGAGACGAAGTTGCCGAGCATCTTCGAGCCGCAGGTGGTACGCCAGCCTTCCTGGCAGAAGATGTCCTTGTGCGCCACCGGGATACCGGCGAGCGGCCCGACCGGGCCATTGGCACGCGCCTGGTCCACTGCCAGGGCTTCGGCCAGCGTCTTTTGCTGATCGAGCGTGATGTAGGCATTGAGCGTGCCGTTGTACTGCTCGGCGCGGCGGAGGAACTCGGTGGCGAGTTCGACGGCGGAAACCTGTTTGGCCGCCAGTGCGGCGGCCAGTTGCTTGAGCGAGGATTCGATCATGTGGGATATCAGTTGGTGGGCACGTAGCCCATGCCACGCTCGACCAGATCGATCAGCGTGTGGATGACCTTGATGTGGATTTCCTGGATGCGATCGGCGTAGCCGAAGTGCGGCACGATGATCTCGACATCGGCCGCGCCCTTGAGCTTGCCGCCATCCTTGCCCATCAGCAGGATGACCTGCATGCCACGGGCCCGCGCCTCTTCAACCGCGCGGATCACATTGGCCGAATTGCCACTGGTGGTGATGCCGAGCAGCACGTCGCCCGGCCGGCCGAACGCCGCCACCTGGCGCGAGAAGATCTCGTTGAAGCCGTAGTCGTTGCCGACGCAGGTGATATGGCTGGGATCGGACACCGCCATCGCGGCAAGCGCCGGGCGATCGCCCCGGTAGCGACCGGACAGCTCCTCGGCGAAATGCATGGCATCGCAGTGCGAGCCCCCATTGCCGCAGGAAATCGCCTTGCCATCGTGCTGGAAGGCATGGACCAGCACCTTGGCGGCGGCATCAATGGCGGCGAAGAAACCATCGTCGGCACGCACACGCTCCAGCAGCGCGGCGGCCTCGTCGAAATGGGCACGGACGTCGGCAAGACTCATTCGATCACCTTGGGCACGAGATAGAGGCCGTTTTCGACTGCGGGCGCCACGGCCTGGAAGGCTTCGCGGCGGTTGGCCGCGGTCACTGCGTCGTCGCGCAACCGCAGTTGCACGTCCTGCGCATGCGACATCGGCTCGATACCGGTGGTGTCGACCGCGCGCATTTCATCGATCAGCGTGAGGATGCGGTTGAGCTGGTTCTGCGAGGCCGCGAGTTCGTCGTCGGTGACGGCGATCCGGGCCAGCTTGGCGATGCGTTTGACGTCATCGAGGGAGAGCGACATGGGGTGTTATTCCTTTCGCATCGGGGCCAAAAAAGCACGCAATGCGCTGCAACAAAGCGGCCCGATTTCTGGCGCCTTAGGGTATCATACCGGGCTTGATTCGCCCAAACCGGGCGGAGGGCCCCTGCGAGGCCCCGCGTGGCGCCGTTTCGCGATGGCAGCCCGGGGCTGGCGCAAGAGCCAACCGAACACCAGGCGGCGCGCTGCCGCACGCTGCCCAGCCCCCACGAATTCGAACTGCGAGAACCCAATGCTAGGCATGCTCTCCGGCTATTTCGCCAACGATATCGCCATTGACCTCGGCACCGCCAACACCCTGATCTACACCCAAGGCAAGGGCATCGTGCTCGACGAGCCTTCCGTCGTCGCCATCCAACAGGAAGGCGGCCCCTCGGGCAAGAAGACGATCCTCGCCGTTGGCGCCGAAGCCAAGAAGATGCTCGGCCGCACCCCAGGCAGCATCAATGCCATCCGCCCGATGAAGGATGGCGTGATCGCTGACTTCACCATCACCGAGCAGATGCTCAAGCACTTCATCAAGAAGGTGAACCCGAGCCGCCTGTTCAGCTCGCCCCCGCGCATCGTGATCTGCGTGCCCTATGGCTCCACCCAGGTGGAAAAGCGTGCGATCCGCGAATCGGCACTGGGCGCCGGCGCACGCAAGGTGGAGCTGATCGAGGAACCGATGGCCGCCGCGATCGGCGCCGGCCTGCCGGTCGAGGAAGCCACCGGCTCCATGGTGGTCGACATCGGCGGCGGCACCACCGAGGTCGGCGTGATCTCGCTGGGCGGCGTGGTACACGCCTCCAGCGTGCGCGTCGGCGGTGACAAGTTCGACGAAGCCATCATCAATTACATCCGCCGCAACTACGGCATGCTGATCGGCGACACCACCGCCGAAGACATCAAGAAGCGCATCGGCTCGGCCTTCCCGGGTGCCGAAGTGCGCGAGATGGAAGTGAAGGGCCGCAACCTTGCCGAAGGCATTCCGCGCTCGTTCACCATCTCGTCGAACGAAATCCTCGAAGCGCTGACCGAGCCGCTGAACCAGATCGTCTCGGCAGTGAAGCAATCGCTGGAAAAGACCCCGCCGGAACTGGGTGCCGACATCGCCGAGAAGGGCATGGTGCTGACCGGTGGCGGTGCACTGCTGCGCGACCTCGACCGCCTGCTGATGGAAGAGACCGGTCTGCCGGTCATCGTCGCCGACGATCCGCTGACCTGCGTGGTGCGCGGCTCTGGCCGGGCGCTCGAGAAGCTGGACAAGGGCGGCGTCGCGATCTTCATCAACGACTGATCGATTCGCTTGTACCGTGAGGTGGGGCCCGGCCCCGCCTGTTTGATTCGCCAGCACCGTACCCCATGCAAGCGACCCAACCTGCCTTTTTCAAGCAAGGCCCTAAGCCGCTGACGCGGCTTTTGATCTTTTCCACGCTGTCGATCGCGCTGATGATCGGCGACGCCCAGTTGCAGATGCTGGGCCGCGTGCGCGAACAGGTCGCCATCGTGCTCTACCCGCTGCAGTGGCTCGCCACGGCGCCGTTTGCGGCGTTGCACTCGGCACGCGACTTCCTCACCCGCCAGACCGAGCTGATCGCGGAGAACCGCAAGCTCAACGACCAGTTGCTGGTGGCGCAAGCCAAGGCGCTGCGGCTGGACGGGCTCGCCGCCGAGAACGCCCAGCTGCGTGCGCTCGACTTCCGCCGCAGCCAAGCGCCGTCGCAGCTCGCCGAAATCCTCTACAGCGGCCGTGACCCATTCTCCGCACGGCTGATCGTCGACCGCGGCGAGAACCAGGCGGTGAAGGCCGGGCAGATCGCCATCGATACCCAGGGTGTGGTCGGCCAGGTGGTGCGTACCCAGGCCATGACCTCGGAAATCCGCCTGATCACCGACCGCAATCACACGGTGCCGGTGATGAACCAGCGCAGCCAGCTGCGCACTGTGGTGTACGGCCGCGGTGCAGGCCAGCAGCTGGAAGTGCGCTTCCTCGCGCCCAATGCCGACATCAAGCCCGGCGATTTGCTGGTCACCTCCGGCCTTGACGGCACCTACCCTGCCGGCCTGCCGGTGGCCACGGTGGTCAGCGTCGAGCGCCCATCCGGCTCGCCGTTCCCGCGCATCCTCTGTCGCCCGGCAGCCGGCATCGACGACCACCGCTTCCTGCTGATCCTCGACCCCCCGCCCGCGCGCCCGGCCTATCCGGCGCCCGAGACCGCTGCCGCGAGTGCCTCCTGATGCCGGTCACCAGTCATCTGCTGCGCCCGGTGCGCCCCGGCCAGATCATCCTGACGCTGATCATCGCGCTGCTGCTCAACCTGTTGCCCTGGCAGCTGATCGGCAACCATTTCGCCCCTGACTTCGTCGCGCTGATGCTGCTCTACTGGACGCTGAATCAGCCACGCCGGGTCGGCGTCGGCTGGGCCTTCGTGCTGGGCATCTGCATGGACGTGGCCGACGGCAACATGCTGGGCCAGCACGCGCTGGCCTACTCGGTGATCACCTACCTTGTGCTGTCGCGGCAGCGCCAGCTCAACATCTTCCCGTTCTGGCAGCAGGCGCTGGCCGTACTGGGCCTGATGCTGCTGGCCCAGGTGCTGATGACCACAGTGCGCCTCGTCGCTGGTGCCGAGCTGCCCGGCTTCAGCTATTTCCTCGGCCCGCTGCTCACCGCCTTCCTGTGGGTGCCGGTCTCCAACCTGTTGCTGGCCTACCAGCGCAAGCCCATCCCCGAATCGCTATGAGGCCGACCAACCGGCGCCCGCTGTTCGGCGTCCCTGCCCGTGGCAGGACCCGCCGAGGCGGCGGCAACCAGCTGAAGAACGACCGGATCGAGCGTACCGCCTACGAGCTGCGCTTCGCTGCAGCGATCCTGTTCGTGCTGGCGCTGTTCAGCGTGCTGCTGGCGCGCTTCTTCTGGTTGCAGGTGCTGCAGCATGATCGCTACATGACGCTGGCCGAAGCCAATCGCGTGGCGCTGGTGCCGGTGGCACCGTCGCGCGGGGTGATCCGCGATCGCAACGGCGTGATCCTGGCGCACAATTATTCGGCGTACACGCTGGAAATCACGCCGTCGCGCATTGGTGATCTCGATGCCACCATCGCTGCGCTGAAGGGCGTGGTAGAGATCACGCCCAAGGATCGGCGCCGCTTCAAGAAGCTGCAGGAAGAGAGCAAGGATTTCGAGTCGCTGCCGATCAAGACCCGGCTCAGCGACGAGGAAGTAGCACGCTTTGCCGCGCAGAGCTACCGGTTTCCCGGCATCGAGATCAAGGCGCGATTGTTCCGCCACTATCCGCTCGGCGAAATCGCCTCGCACCTGATCGGCTACATCGGCCGCATCAACGACAAGGATCTGGTCGAGCTCGACGAGGCCGGCGTGCGCGCCAACTACCGCGGCACCGAGCACATCGGCAAGGTCGGCATCGAGGCCAGCTACGAGAACTACCTGCACGGCGTGACCGGCTTCGAGCAGGTGGAGATCGATTCGGGCGGCCGTGCCGTGCGCACCTTGAAACGCATGCCACCGAAGTCCGGCCAGGATCTACAGCTGTCGGTCGACATCGGCCTGCAGCAGGTGGTCGAGCAACTGTTCGATGGCCGTCGCGGCTCGCTGGTCGCGATCGAACCGGCCACCGGTGGCGTGCTGGCGCTGGTGTCCAAGCCCACGTTCGACCCCAACCTGTTCGTCGACGGCATCGATCCGCAGACCTGGAAGGAGCTGAACGAATCACCGGACCACCCGCTGCTCAACCGCGCGTTGCGCGGCGAATACCCGCCGGGCTCCACCTTCAAACCCTTCATGGCGATGGCCGCACTGGAAGGCAATTTCCCGCTGGTGCACCAGACCATCCCCGATCCGGGCTACTACATCTTCGGCGGCAACCGCTTCCGCGATTCCAAGGTGGGTGGCTACGGCAGCATGAACTTCGATCGCTCGCTGACGGTGTCGAGCGATACCTACTACTACCAGCTCGCGGTGCAAATGGGCATCGACTACATCGCAGACTTCATGAGCGGCCTCGATTTCGGTCGCCGCACCGGCATCGACCTGCCCGGCGAGCGCCCTGGGGTGTTGCCGAGCCCGGAATGGAAGAAGCAGCGCTTTCGCACGCCGGCGCAACAGAAATGGTATGCCGGCGAGACCGTGTCCATCGGCATCGGCCAAGGTTACAACAGCTATACCCCATTGCAGATGGCCCACGCCACCGCCACGCTCGCCAACTACGGCGTGGTCTACAAGCCGCACATCGTGGCCTCCATCGTCGACCCGGTGAGCAACATCCGGGTGCCGGTGGAACCGAAACCGGTGCGTACACTGCCGTGGCAGCGCGAGAACATCGATCGCGTACTGCATGGCATGGTCAGCGTGATGACCAACGGCACCGGTGCCACCGTGTTCCGCGGCGCGCAGTACACCTCCGGCGGCAAGACCGGCACGGCGCAGGTGTTCTCGCTGAAGGGCGCCAAGTACAACGCGCGGGCGATCAACGAACGCCTGCGCGACCACTCCTGGTTCATCGCCTTCGCTCCGGCCGAGCACCCGAAGATCGCACTCGCTGTCATCGTCGAGAATGGCGGCTTCGGCGCCCAGGCCGCTGCGCCGATCGCGCGCAAGGTGCTCGACTACTACCTGACCGGCAAGAAGCCCGACCAGCCTGCGCCGCAGGCCGCTTCGGCCGCATCGGCGGTTGCCGCCCCGCAACTGCTGGGAGACTGATCCGTGTTCCTGCGTCTCTGGCAACGCATCAAACAGCCGGTCGATCCCTGGCTGCTGCTGTTCACCCTGCTGGTATTTCTGGTGTCGTCAGTGCTGCTGTATTCGGCATCCAACCAGGATTGGGATCGGGTGTCTGACAAGCTCACCTTCATGAGCATCGCGCTGGTGCTGATGTGGTGCGTGGCCAATATCCGCCAGCAGACGCTGATGCGGCTGGCGCTGCCCGCCTACATCGTCGGCGTGGTGCTGCTGATCGCCGTGGAACTCTTCGGCATCACCAGCCACGGCGCCACACGCTGGCTCAACATCGGCATCACCCGCATCCAGCCTTCCGAGCTGATGCGGATCGCGCTGCCCTTGATGCTGGCGTGGTACTTCCACCATTTCGAGACGCAGGTGAACTGGCGGCACTTCATCGTCGCCGCCATCATCATCGTGATTCCGGTCGCGCTCATCCTCAAGCAGCCGGACCTCGGCACGGCACTGCTGATCACCTCGGGCGGCTTCTACGTACTGTTCTTCGCCGGACTGTCGTGGCGTTTCATCGCGCTGATGGTCCTCGCCTTCGGCGGCCTCGCCTATGTGGTCACCCACTGGGACCTGTGCATCAACATCCTGCACGAGTACCAGTGCCGTCGCGTGGCCACCATGCTCGACCCCACCAGCGACCCGCTCGGCGCCGGCTACCACATCATCCAGGGCACCATCGCCATCGGCTCGGGCGGCTGGCTGGGCAAGGGCTGGCTGGCTGGCACGCAGACCCACCTCGACTTCATTCCCGAGCGCACCACCGACTTCATCTTCGCCGTGTTCGGCGAGGAATTCGGCCTCATCGGCAATGCGCTGCTGCTGCTGCTCTACCTGTGCGTGATCGGCCGCGGGCTGATGATCTCGTACAATGCCTCGACCGTGTTCGGCCGCCTACTGGCAGGCTCGATCGCGCTCAACTTCTTCACCTACGCCTTCGTCAACATGGGCATGGTGTCCGGCATTCTGCCCGTGGTCGGTGTCCCGTTGCCACTGATTTCCTATGGCGGTACCTCCATGGTGTCCATCCTGGCGGGCTTTGGCCTCTTGATGAGCGTGCAGCGCGACCGCAAGCTGATGAAGGTGTGATGCGAGCCCAGCGCCCGCTCCGAGCGATGAGGACAGACGTTTGATCCGCAGCCCCCTACCCCGTATTCCCTTGCTGTTGGCAGTGTTGCTGTCTGCTTGCGGCAGCCCGCCGCGCACTCCGGCGCCGGCCTCGCCACAGCAGCCACCTGCCGCCCCGGCACCGACGGCCCCACTCGCCGACAAGCCGGCCAACTACCCTTGTACCTACGTGCGCGCGGCCAATGGCGGCTTCTACAAGGACGACGGTCCGCTCGATCTGCCGCCGTGGATCGACCTGGTACCCGAGCCTACGCCACGTGCCGAGCCGTTGCACCGCTTCGCCAACCGCCCCTACACGGTGCTCGGGCAAAGCTTCACTCCCCTCGCCGAAGTGGGCCAATACAAGGCGCAGGGCGTCGGCTCGTGGTATGGCCGCAAGTTCCACGGCCAGAAGACCTCGATCGGCGAAACCTACGACATGTTCGCGATGACCGCTGCCTCGCCGGTACTACCGGTGCCGAGCTACGCGCGCGTCACCAACGTGAAGAACGGCCGCAGCGTCATCGTGCGCGTCAACGACCGCGGCCCGTTCCACAAGGGCCGGGTGATCGACCTCTCCTTCGTCGCCGCCTGCCGCCTGGGCTATGCAATGCAGGGCAGCAGCGAAGTCATCGTCGAAAGCCTGGCCGCCGACGGCCGTGCACCGGCCACGCCGGCGGTGGTCGAGCGTGAGCCGCCGACACCAGCCGCACCCGCGCCGGTCGCGCGTGAAGGCAGTCAACTCTATGTGCAGCTGGGAGCCTTCTCCAGCCTGAGCAATGCCGAAGCCTTCCGCGAACGCCTGGCTGGCGAGCTGCAGCCGGGCGCATCGCTGACGATCCAGTCCAGCGGCAACCTGCATCGGGTGCGGCTCGGCCCGTACGCTGACCGCGGCAGTGCCGAGGCCGCGGCACGCCAGATCGAACGCAGCCACGACCTCGGTGCCGTCATTGCACACTGAACGCCGGCCCGCTTGCCAGCCGCGCGGCTTTGCCCCAAGAATGGGGAAAACGCCTAGGCGGCGCAGCGCCTGACAACACGATGACGTCCAGCGCGCCTGCCCGCCCACGAATCAGGAGAGGAGTGCCTTGACCCCCCCGCCCGTCAGCGAGCACGACGACGACCGCTCGTTCGCGCGCCTCCGCGTGCTGCTGGTGGTGTTGTCGGTCGCCGTGGCGTTGTTCGCGGTCGGCGCACTCGGCTGGTCGGCTTGGCGCTCCTACCAGGACACGCTGAGCCGGGCCGAACAGCAACTGTTGCTGCTGGCGCGCACCGCCGACGAACATGTCGGTCGTACCATGGAAGCATCGGCCACCGCGCTGTTCTCCATCCAGCAGGACCAGTTGTTCCGCAGCTGTTTCGCTGCGCAGGACGGCGCCTGCCTGCACGCCTACCTGCGCCGCGTCACGCTGCGCAACCCGCAGCTCGGCTCGCTCGCCGTGGTCGGCGCCGACGGCCAGCTCCTCGCCACCACCCGGCTGTATCCAGCACCGCGCGTCAATTTCGCGCAGAAGCGCTACTTCCGCGCGATCCAGGCCCAGCCGGGCACCCCCAGCTACATTGCCGAGGTGGAAACCGATCTCGGCAGCGACACCCGGGTGATCCCGGTCGCCACCGGTCTGGGCGGCCCGGCCGGCGAATTCGCCGGCGTGCTGGTCGCCGGGCTTGCACCCGACTATTTCACCGATTTCGCCCAATCGATCGACACCGGCCGCGGCATGACACTGCGGCTGTTCCGCGACGATGGCTCGACGCTGTTCTATTTCCCGGCCGACCCGGACGAAGCCGGGCGCAACATCGCCGGCCGCGCCTTCTTTGCCGATGCCTTCATGCGCGATCCGGCCGGCATCTACCACGACGCCCAGGACAATATCCAGCGCATCTACGGCTGGCGCCGCGTGCAGGGCTGGCCGCTGGGCGTGACGGTGGGCCTGAGCCGCGCCGAGGTGTTCGCCAGCTGGCAGCGCGAGAACCTGATCAACCTCGCCATCACCGCAATGATGCTGGCCGCCGCCGCCGGCCTGCTGTTCTACGTGCTGTACCAGCTGCGCCGGCTGGAGCAGACCGAGGCCGATCTCTACCTGACCAAGGTGGCGATCGAGCGCGGCGCCGACCTCGCGGTCTGGCTCGACAGCGATGGCCGCATCAGCTACGTGAACGCCACCGCCTGCCACCGGCTCGGCTACAGCGAGCGCGAGCTGCTGTCGATGCGGCTGAAGGACATCAACCCCGGCTTCAAGTCCGAGCAGTGGCCACGCTTCTGGCAGAAGCTGCGTGAGCACAAGCACCTGCTGGACGAGGTCAGCTTCAAAACACGCGACGGCGTCGAGTTCCCGATCGAGATCTACTCGAACTACATCGTGTTCAAGGGCCGCGAGTTCAATTGCGCGGTGGTGCGCGACATCTCGGAGCGCCGCATCGCCGAGGAGGCCATCGTCAAGAGCGAGCAGCAGTTGCGTCTGGCGCTGGAAGCATCGAACACCGGCCTCTTCGACATGCCGCTGGAAGGCCGCCGCACCGCCGCCACCAGCCCGGAATACGACCGCCTGCTCGGCTACGAGCCGGGCGAATTACTGGAAACCTTCGAAAAGTGGAAGAGCCAGCTGCACCCGTCCGACCGCGACCGGGTGATCAACGCAGTGCGCGACTACTACAACGGCGCGGCCACCCAGCTGGTGATCGAGTTCCGCCGCCGCCTCAAGAGCGGCGAGTACCACTGGTTTCAATGCCGCGGCCGTTTCATCGAATTCGACAGCCGCAGTCGCCCCACCCGGCTGATCGGTACCGTCACCGACATCACCGAGCGCAAGGAAGCGCAGGATCGCATCACCGAGCTCGCCAACTTCGACACGGTCACCGGCCTTGCCAACCGCAACCTCTTGCGCGACGAGCTGCGGCTTGCCGTGGCGGCGGCCGAGCGCTTCAACCGCAAGCTCGCCGTGCTGTTCCTCGATCTGGACCGCTTCAAGACCATCAACGATTCGCTCGGCCACGCAGCCGGTGATCAGGTGCTGACTCAGGTCGCTGAGCGCCTGCGTCGCATCATCGGCAAGTCCGACATCCTGGCGCGCCAGGGCGGCGACGAATTCGTGGTGGTGCTGACCGAGATCCAGGACGCGATGACCGCCAGCAGTGTGGCCGAACAGGTGCTGGCCTCGTTCGCCGAGCCATTCGAGCTGGAAGCGGGCGGCTTTGCCAGCTCCACCTCGATCGGCATCGCGGTCTATCCGGAGGATGGCGCCGACACCGACACGCTGATCCGCAACGCCGACGTCGCCATGTACCAGGCCAAGGCCAACGGCCGCAGCAACTACCAGTTCTTCACCAATGACCTCAACGTACGCGCCTCCGAGCGGCTGGTGCTGGAAACCAGCATGCGCCAGGCACTGGCCAACGAGGAATTCGAGCTGCACTACCAGCCGCAGGTGAGCCTGGACGACGGCAGCGTGATCGGCGCCGAAGCGCTGATCCGCTGGCGCCACCCGGAACAGGGCCTGATCCCGCCGGGCAAGTTCATCCCGGTGGCGGAAGAGTCGCGGATGATCGTACCGATCGGCAACTGGGTGCTGCGCGAAGCCTGCCGCCAGGCCGCGGCATGGCAGCAGAGCGGCATGCCGCAGCTCACCATCGCGGTCAACCTCTCGCCGCTGCAGCTGCACCAGGCCAACCTGCTGGAAATCGTCGCCGAGGCGCTCGCCGAGTCGGGGCTGGAACCGCAGTACCTTGAGCTCGAGGTGACCGAATCGGTGGTGATGCAGGAGGTGGAACATGTGATGTCCATGCTGCATGGCTTGAAGCGCATGGGCGTGAAACTGTCGATCGACGACTTCGGTACCGGCTATTCCAGCCTGTCGTACCTGAAGCGCTTCGCCTTCGACAAGCTCAAGGTCGACCAGAGCTTCGTGCGCGACATCTCCACCGACCCCAACGATGCCGCCATCGTGCTGGCCATCATTGGCCTGGGCAAAACACTCGGCATGGCCGTGCTCGCCGAGGGCGTGGAAACCCGCGAGCAACTGGGCTTCCTGCACGGCGCCGGCACCGATTCGATCCAGGGTTTCTACTTCAGCCGCCCACTGCCCAGCCGGGAGTTCAGCAACTTCCTGCAGCAGCATCCTGGCCTTGCGCTGCAGGAAATCACCGCGCCGCGCGTGGGCTAGGGCTTACACCGGATGCCGCTGCCAAGCCCGGCAGGGCAAGATGCAGCATCGTCTGGGAGCCCTGCAATGCCACTTGCCCGTTTTGTCGTGTTCGGTGAAGCACTCACCGACCTGATCCGCGAAGAAGGCGCGTACTGGCGTGCCGTGGCCGGCGGCTCGTGCTGGAATGTCGCCCGCGTCGGTGCGCGGCTCGGCGTGCCCACCGGTTTTGCCGGCGCCTACAGCCGGGACGTGTTCGGCGAAGAACTGGCAAGGCTGACCGCCGCAGCCGGGCTCGATGCGCGCTATACGCAGCAATATGATCGCTCGCCATTCCTCGCCATCGTTGCCGCCAAATCGCCCCCCAGCTATTTCTTCGTCGGCGACGACTCGGCTGACCTGCACTTCGATCCGGCGCACCTGCCACAAGATTGGCTCGACGCCGCCGAGATCGTGCACTTCGGTTCGATCAGCCTGGTGCGCGAGCCGCTCGCCAGCCGCCTGATCGGGATAGCACGGCAGGTCAAGGCCGCGGGCAAGCGCATCTGCTTCGACCCCAACCATCGCAACCTGATGGATGACAGCTACCAGGCCACGCTGCGCACGATGGCGGGCCTCGCCGACTACATCAAGATCTCCGACGAGGACTTGGGCAAGCTGTTCCCCGGCCAGACCGAACAACAGGCACTCTCCACGCTGCGCGGGTGGGCGCCGACGGCCGACATTCTCTATACCTGTGGTGGCAATGGCATAACGCTGTTCAGTCCCACCGGTGCGGTCGAGCGACCGGTGTTCAAGGTCGAAGTGCTGGACACCGTCGGCGCCGGCGATGCCAGCATGGGCGGCTGGATGACCAGCGTGCTCACCCGCCCCGATGCCACACCGGCCGATCACCTGGCCTTTGCCGCCGCTACCGCAGCGATCGCCTGCACCCAGCATGGCGCCTATGCCGCCACACGCGACGAAGTCGAGACCTTGCTAGCCCGTGGCTGAATGCGGATACACCAAAACATAAACGCCCCAATCCGGGGCGTTTTGTTTGCTGGGAAGCGGCACGCTCAGTCGTCGTTGGCCTTCAGTTCCTCGACCAGCGCCACGTACTGCTGCATCGCCTGTTCGTTGGTCAGCCCCTTGAGCTTGGCCCAGGCATCGTACTTGGCCTGTGCAACAAAATTGATGGCCGACGGGCGATCGCCGCTGACGTCGCCTTCGCTGGCCTGCTTGAACAGCGCATAGAGCTTGAGCTTGGTCTGCACGTCCGGCGCATCGTTGAGCTGGACGACTTCTTCCTGGGCAGTCTTGAAACGGGCGGCGAGATCGGACATGTAATGCGCTCCAATAAATTTCAAACGTGTGTTTGATAACTGCACCAGTATAGCGCTGGCTCACCGCTCGGCAAAAGAGGGAAACCCGGATGCAATACGCTCAGCTGCGGCGTTCGAATACATCGTAACCGGCAGCATTGAGGTGGATCAGGCAGAAGCCATGGCCGAACGGATCGGCCAGCATCGCGAGCTCGCCGTAGGGCTTGGCGGCAGGCGGCGATTCCAGCGTGGCGCCTGCTGCAACGGCGCGCTCGGTTGCTGCCGTCACATCGTCCACCCGCACATCCAGGTGTACTGGCGTCCAATGCCGCGTGTAGTCGCGCGGCGCAGCGCCGGGTGCGGGCTCGCTTCCAACAGGCTTTTGCAGCAGGTAGACCAGCAGATCGCCGGCCTGCAACTCGGCGAACTCGTCGTCGAAACGCCGGCTCAGTGCAAAGCCCAAGCCATCCGTGTAGAACGCGATCGCAGCGTCGAGATCGGGTACATCGATATTCAGCAATGGCGTCATGCGGCCTCCCAATGACAAGGCGGGCATCTGCCCGCCCTTGCTACGACCGCATTCCGTCTTGCCGGTTCAGGCGTCGAACACCCGCTTGCCCTTGACCAACGTGTGCCGCACCTTGCCCTTGAGCTCGTAGCCAAGGAAGGGCGTGTTCTTGCCCTGGCTTTTCAGCGCGTCGGTCGTCACCTGCCAGCTGGCGCCCGGATCGAACACCGTGAGGTCGGCACGTGCACCGACCGACAGGCTGGCCTCGAAGCCAACCATGGCCGCAGGCGTGCTGCTCACCTTGGCCAGCGCCTGTGGCAGGCTCACGCCGGCCCGCTCGGCCCAGGCCAGTGTCAGCGGCAACAGCAATTCAAGGCCAGTGGCGCCGCGCTCGGCTTCGGCAAACGGCAACAACTTGCCGTCGTCGTCGACCGGGCTGTGATCGGAGCAGATTACATCGATGGTGCCGTCGAGCAGGCCGGCGACGATGGCATCACGGTCGCGCACGCCACGCAGCGGCGGATCGAACCGGTACTGACTATTGAAGTACCCGATGTCGACGTCCGCCAGATGCACATGGTTGATGTCGACATCGCAAGTCAGCGGCAGGCCATGTTGCTTGGCCTCACGCACCATGGCCACGCCGGCGCCGCTGGACACCCGCGCCAGGTGCACACGGCAGCCGGTGGCGCGCATCAGCTGGGTGATCTGGGCAATGGCAATGGTCTCGGCCACCACCGGGATGCCAGTGAGGCCCAGCCGCGATGCGTATTCGCCATCGTGTGCGACGCCATCATTCACCAGGCTGGCCTCTTCCGGGCGCAGCCGCAGCGCGAAGCCGAAATTGGCGGCGTACTGCATTGCGCGGTACAGCACTTGCAGGTCGGCAATCGGCACATCACCTTGCGAGAACGCCACGCAGCCGGCCTCGCGCAATTGCGCCATCTCGGTGATCTGGCGGCCCTTCAGGCCTACGGTGAGCGCACCCACCGGGTAGAGCCGCGCCAGGTCATGGTTCTTGGCACGCTGGCGCAGCATGGTGACGAGGCCCGGCTCGTCGAGCGGCGGATCGGTATCGGGCGGGCAGCAGATGCTGGTGACACCGCCAGCCACCGCAGCAGCCATCTCCGATTCCAGCGTGGCCTTGTATTCGAAGCCCGGCTCGCGCAGCCGCGCCGCGAGATCGACCAGGCCGGTGGTCACCACGAGGCCGGTTGCATCGATCGCATCCTCGGCCACGAAACCGGCCGGTGCCGCGCCGATGCCGGCGATCTTGCCCTCGGCGATGAAAAGGTCGGCGACGGTGTCGGTACCGTGCAGCGGATCGATCAGACGGCCGTTGCGGATGACGATCTGTTTCATGGTGCGGGTGATCTTGGTCTTGTTCATTAGCGGGCCTGCTGCTGGTTGTTCGCCACGATTTCCATCACCGCCATGCGCACGACGATGCCGAAGGTCACCTGCGGCAGGATCACGGCGCGCTCGCCGTCGGCCACCGCCGAATCGATCTCGACGCCGCGGTTCATCGGCCCAGGGTGCATCACGATGGCATCGGGCTTGGCGTAGGCGAGCTTTTCCTCGGTCAGGCCGTAGTGCTTGAAGAATTCCTGCGTGGACGGCAGGTAGGCGCCGCTCATCCGCTCGTTCTGCAGCCGCAGCATCGCCACCACGTCCACGTCACGCAGGCCTTCGGCCATATCGTGGTAAACGTGCACGCCCAGGCTCTCGATGCCGGTGGGCAGCAGCGTCTTCGGTGCAATCACGCGGATTTCGGGGCAGCCCAGCGTGGAGAGCGCGTGGATCTGCGAGCGCGCAACGCGCGAGTGCAGGATGTCGCCGACGATGGCAACGCGCAGATTGGTGAAGTCGCCCTTGTAGTGGCGGATGGTGTACATGTCCAGCAACGCCTGGGTCGGATGCGCGTGACGGCCATCACCTGCGTTCACCACGGCGATGCCGGGCTTCACATGCTCGGCGATCAGGTGCGCTGCGCCCGATTGCGCGTGGCGTACCACGAACAGATCGGCGCCCATCGCTTCCAGGTTGTGGATGGTATCGAGCAACGTCTCGCCCTTGGCCGTGCTGGAAGCCTGGATGTTGAGGCTGGTGACGTCGGCGGACAACCGCTTAGCGGCGATCTCGAAGGTGGTACGGGTGCGGGTGCTGTTCTCGAAGAACAGGTTGAACACCGAGCGGCCGGCGAGCGTAGGGAATTTCTTATTGCCGGCGTCCACCTCGGCCATGAATTCGCCGGCACGATCGAGGATCTGGGTCAGGATGCGGCGCGGCAGCCCTTCGGTGGTGAGCAGGTGCACCAGCTCGCCCTGGGCGTTCAGTTGGGGGTTGTACATGGGAATCTCGGCAGGAACGCCGCCCTATCTTGCCGGCGGCTGGTTGCGATGGCGTGATTTTCGGTGATCCGGCCGGCGCTGACCAGCCCCGGGTAGCGACACGGCGGCGCTTTACGGTGGCGGCAGCGGCGCGGGAAGCGGTTGCCAGCCCGGATCGTTGCGCAATGCAACCACACTGTCGGCCAGGAAGCGCACCAGCGCCGGATCGCCGCGATCACTGACCAGGTAGCGCTGATAGGCGGCACCACGCGGCAACAGCAGCACGCGCTCGCGCCAGCGCGGCCAGGCACCGTGGAACCATAGCTCGGTGGCACTCGGCATGGTGATCACATCGACCCGGCCCGCCAGCAACATGCTGACCAGCGATTGCATGCTGGCAGTGTCGAAGCGGAAGATGCGCCCGGCGCGCACTGCGGCATCGAGCTCGGCGTAATGGTGGCCGATCAGGCCACCGAAGCGGTAGCCATCGGCCTGCGCAATCTGTTGCAGGCTTTGTGGCGCGGCGCGGCGCACCACCCACCATTCGGTCTCGTCAAGCAGCGGTGCGGTCCAGGCCAAGTGTGCCGCGTTGTCGCCGATCCAGCGCGGATTCACCCAGGCGACGACGCCGCGCCAGCCGGGCGTGGCGATCAGCACATCAACGCGCTTGCGTGGCAGCACCACCACCTTGAAGCGATAACGGCCGGCGGAGCGACGGCTGAGCTGATCGGCTAGCGCATGCGACAGATCCGGCTGGCCACCCACGATATAGGGCGGAAAATCGTGATAGACATAGAGCGGCACTGGCTGCGGCGCGGCATTGGCCCAGCCTACCCAGCACAACAGCAGCCATGCCCAACAGCGCCACATCATGCATCCCCGGTAACCGAGTTTGAGCTTAGCGCACCAGCGTCGTTGCGGCGGTGCGAATCATGGGGCGCGCGTGCCGTCGAACCAGGCCTGCAGGATCTGCATCGCCGCCACCTGATCAAGCGCCGGCTTCTGCTTGCGGCCACGCACGCCCGTCTCGTTCAGCGCCTGACTTGCGGCAGCCGAGGAATAGCGCTCATCAACCAGATCGACCGGCAAACCGAAGCGGCCATTCAGCCGATTGGCAAACTTGCGCGCCAGCCGCGTCAACTCGTGCTCCTCGCCGACCGGCGACAACGGCAACCCTACTACCAGCCGTTCCGGCTGCCACTCGGCGATCAGCGCGGCGATGCGGGCAAAGCGCGCATCATTGCCTTCGGCAGCAATGGTCTCGACCGGATGCGGTATGCCCAGCTCGGAGCTGCCAACGGCCACACCGATGCGGGCTTCACCGAAATCGAATGCAAGAATGGAGGGCATGGGCAAAGTAAGCGTTTAGTTCATCCGCTACAGACGGCGTTTGACCGAGTGAAACAGTTATTTAGACCACCTGCCAGCGATATCCACGTGGATCGCACTGAGCATCCGTACCAGCTTCTCACGCTTGCGCGGGGATTTAAGTTCCCGGGGAAAACGACTCAACCAGTGACCGTTCGGCCCCACCGACACGCCTCGGCCACATGAAAGCTGCCGTGAAGTTGGAAGCGGCTTGCGCGACAAAACGTCAATGACGTGCTCCAGTTGCGCCAA
The DNA here is from genome assembly GCF_008033135.1 of Chitinolyticbacter meiyuanensis. Classification (NCBI taxonomy): domain Bacteria; kingdom Pseudomonadati; phylum Pseudomonadota; class Betaproteobacteria; order Neisseriales; family Chitinibacteraceae; genus Chitinolyticbacter; species Chitinolyticbacter meiyuanensis. Next base: position 938,130 of record NZ_CP041335.1, on the reverse strand, counting down.
CGCGCTGAATTGAAGCTCATGAGCTCCAAAGACCACATGCAGGATTGCATAGCCGAAACGCGGTATCGCCATCGGAGCAGGTGGCTCGTAAGCGTCTTGGACCCCAAAAACAGGTTTGTGTACCCAGAATGCTGCAGGTGCAGCTCGCCAGTCGCGTTCGTAAGTGAAATAGAAAGCTGATTTCACTGCGGCAAGCCGGGTTTGCAGCAAAAACCCCGAAAGCACTCAAACCACGAAATAGTACGGCGGATGCAGGCTTTCGCGCTTGTCATCGCTGGTTTCGCAGCAGTGTCGCTGCATGCCGTGTGGGCAGCACAAAACACCAGCATGGCGCGGTGCAGCCCGGCGATACGGCACAGTTCAGGCGTGGCCGGCATCTTCTGACAGCATCGCCATATCGATGCCGAGCAGCTTCAGCGCCGCCTCGTAGCGCTCGGTCGCCGGCAGCGAGAAGATCACCTCGGGATCAGCCTCGACCGAGATCCAGGCGTTCTGCGCCAGCTCGTTCTCCAGTTGCCCGGCTTCCCAGCCCGAATAGCCGAGGGTGACGAAGATCTGCTCCGGTCCCGTGCCCTCGCCCACCGCCAGCAGGATGTCCTTGGACGTGGTGAGGCCGATATCGTCCGACACCGGCAGCGTCGATTGCCAGTCGCCCAGCGGCTTGTGCAGCACGAAGCCACGGTCGGTCTGCACCGGGCCGCCAAAGCACACCTGCAGCTCGGCCACGTCGGGCCGATGCAATTCGACATCGATCTGCTCGAACAGCGTGGTCAGTGTCATGCCCAGCGGCCGGTTCACGATGATGCCCATCGCGCCACGCTCGTTGTGATCGCAGACGTAGGCCAGCGTCCGGGCGAAGATGGGATCGACCAGATTGGGCATGGCAATCAGGAAATGGCGGGAGAGATTGAGGTCCATGGCGGCATTATCGCACATGGCTTTGCCAGCGTCGGTGACAGCGCGGCAACAGCGCCGTGCAACCTCACGCTCGGCCGGTCGCAGCGAGCCGCTATCATGAGCCCCCCTTCTCCGAACGGATGATCATGAGCGATACCGCCCTCGTCTGGCTGCGGCGCGACCTGCGCCTGTTTGATCACGCCGCGCTTTATCATGCGCTGCGCCGCCACGAGCGGGTGGTGCCAGTGTTCGTGTTCGACACCGATATCCTCGATGCCTTGCCACGTAGCGATCGCCGGGTCGAGTTCATCTGGGAAAGCGTCACCGAGCTCAAGCGCACCTTGCAACAACGCGGATCGGACCTGGTGGTGCGCAACGGCAGTGCCCGCATGCTGCTGCCGCAGCTCTCGGCCGAGTTCGATGTTGTCGCCGTCTACGCCAATCACGACGACGATCCGTTCGCGCGCGAGCGCGACGACGCCGTCGCCGGCAGCCTCGCGGCACAGGGCGTCACGCTTCACACCTTCAAGGACCAAGTGATCTTCGAGCGCGACGAAGTGCTCACCCAGGCCGGCAGCATGTACAGCGTGTTCACGCCGTACAAACGCGCTTGGCTCGCCAAGCTCGATGCGTTCTATCTGAAGAGTTACCCGGTCGCGAGGTATGAAGCGCATTACGCACAGCTACCGGCGCAAACGATGCCAACGCTGGAAACGCTGGGCTTCACCCGCAACAATCTCGCCACGCTCAAGCTGCCAACCGGCATGGCCGGTGGCGAGACGCTGTTCGCCGACTTCCAGCAACGCATGGACCGCTACCACGAGGCACGCGACTATCCGGCGGTGAAGGGGCCGTCCTATCTCTCCACCCACCTGCGCTTTGGCACCGTGTCGATCCGGGAGTTGGCGCGCTTTGCATGGCAACAGGGCGGCGCGGGTGCGGAAACCTGGCTATCCGAATTGTGCTGGCGCGATTTCTATCACCAGATCCTGCATCACCGGCCGGACGTGGTAGCGCACGCCTTCAAGCCCGAGTACGACACGCTACCCTTCCCCAATCGCAAAGACTGGTTTACCGCCTGGTGCGAGGGGCGCACCGGCTATCCCATCATTGATGCCGCGATGCGGCAGCTCAACCAGACCGGCTACATGCACAACCGGCTGCGCATGATCGCCGCCTCCTTCCTGGTGAAGGACCTGCTGATCGACTGGCGCTGGGGCGAGCGCTACTTCGCAACGCAACTACTCGACTTCGATCTCGCCGCCAACAATGGCGGCTGGCAATGGGCCGCCAGCACCGGTTGTGATGCCCAGCCCTATTTCCGCATCTTCAACCCGGTCACCCAGTCCGAACGGTTCGACACCGAAGCGCGCTTCATCAAGCGCTACTGCCCGGAACTGGCCGCGCTGCCGGCCAAGCTCGCGCACGCGCCGTGGCGCGCCAAGCCGATCGATCTCGCTGCGGCGGGCATCGTGCTGGGTCGCGACTACCCCGAGCCCATCGTCGATCACGCGGTGCAGCGCCAGCTGGCGCTTGCACTGTTCCAGCGCACATGAAAAAACCGGCCCCGAAGGGCCGGTCAGCAACGCGAGAACAGCAACCGCTGAGATTTACTGAATGTTCTTGGTCACCGTGAACACAGACAGGATGTTGCGCAGCTTCTCGTCGGAGTAGTCGAGCTTGATCTGCGCCCAGTTGACGGTCTGGCCAGACGGCACGGCAGCGAGGTCGAAGGTTTCAGAGAACGTGGCCGGCGAATCGTACTGCCAGATGTCGACGTATTCCGAGTATCCGCCGGTAGTTGCGTAGCTGGCGGTCACCCCGAAGGCATAGCCGGTGGGGAAGGTTGCCTGAATCGCAATCGGACCACCGTTGTAGAGGCCGGCCTCGGTCGGCGCCGGCTTCACCAGCACCGGGAAGGTGAGGTTGGCCAGTTCGCCATTGGTATGCGGCCGACGCAGGATCACACGCGTCTGCTTGGTGCTGGTGGTGGTGATGTTCAGCTTCTGATCAGCAGCGGTGTAGAACTCGAAGTCGTAACTGCTGTTGTCCGGAATGCTGTTGATCGCCACATCATTCAGCACGTATTGCGTGTTGCAATAACCCTGCGGGCCGCCAGCCAGGCAGAAGTGGCCGCCAAGCTGCGGCACGTTGTAGCGCACGCCGGTATCGGGCAGGCCCGGCCCCTTCACCAAGGCATAGCTGACTACGCCATTGTTGTTGCCAGCATTCTCGTCCTCGATCCAGAACTCCATACCGGTGCTGTAGGTGACCTCACCGTTGTGATAATTGCGCAGCGCCAGCGGATAGGCTTCTGCCACAAAACGGGCGCGGTTGCCCATCAGCAGCCAGCGGGTGCTGCCACCGTCGGTGACTTTCTTCACGCGCCAACCGGTCTCGATATTGTCGAGCTTGCCGTCCTTGTTCAGGACGGTAAAGCCAACGCGGGCAATGGTGCCGTCCTGCGTTTCCTGGGCGGGGCTTTCCAGCGTCACGCCGGTGAACTGGATGCCGACGTTGTTGGGATCGGACGTGACATCGGCAAGGAAATTGGCACGGTTCTGGTCTTCCTGGCGGAAATCCGCATCCAGCAGCGGTTCCACTTCGGCAATCGTCGGCAGGCCGTTGGCGAACTTGCCCGTAAAGGCCTTGAGCGCCGCCTCGATGCCCTGCAGATCGGTGACCACTGCCTTGATATCGCCCGGATCGGGCAGCTTGGTGGCATCAGCCTTGGACTTGAGGTCGTCGGTGATCGCGGTATTGGTCAACAGGTTGGTGATGGTCGCCTGCTGCGTGGCCGGATCGACAGTGACGCGCAGCACGTCGAGCGCGGCATCAAGGCCGGAGTGATCGGTGGCAAAGCTGGTGCGCAACAGATCGATGGTGCTCTCGATGCCCAGACCCGTCAGCACGTCCTGCAGCCGTGCCTTGAGCGCGTTCGACTGCTCGGCGAGCTCGGTCGCGGTCAGGCTGGCAAAGTTGGGGTTGTCGAAGAAATTGCTCGCCAGGTCACCCGCGATATTGGCGATGATGAGATCGGTCAGCGGAGTGACGTTGATGGTGCCGCCAACGTCGGCAGCTGTCGCCGCCGAATGGACCACGTAAAGCCGGCCGCCGACCACGCCTTCGGCGCGGAACACGAACGGTGCGGTCAGACCAGCGACGTCGACGCGATAGCCGCCATCGGCACCAATGGGCACGCTGCGGGTCACGCCATTGGCGTCCTTCACGGTTACCGTGCCGGACAGCGGCGCACCGGCCGCGGCCACGCCGCTGATGGAAGGGCTGGGAGCCGGGGTCGGCGCAGGGGTCGGCACCGGATCGTCGCCACCACCACCACCGCCGCCACAAGCGTTCAACAACAAACCTGTGCTCATCGCGAGCAACGCTGCCTTCACAACCTTATGCATCTCTTATCCCCGCTGATATGAATTGTTTATCCGTGTGACTTGCAGAGCACACAACTATGCTCTGGCAATATTAGTAAACAAACTTCTCCGCTTGGTATAGTGCATATGCATCACTGCAGATAGGGTGGCAAGCTCGCCGTTCTTGCAGATTCGGCCCGAGGGATGATGGATCAGGCAAACAGCACCGCCGCCGACTTCAGTAAGCTGTTGCTCGCACTGTATGGTTTGAGCAACGAACTCCCCATCGAATCTTTCCAGGATGCTGCGCTCACGCTGGTGAAGCAGGTGTTGCCTTTCGATGCGTCGATGTGGGGCACGGCAACGACTGCGCCTGAAGGCATCGACGTGCATACGCTGCATCTGCACCAGAAGTCGCCGCAGATGATGCTCGACTACACGCCGATGAAGCATTTCGACACTGCCGCCGCCAGCCTGTACGCCGTGCCGCAGGCCACTCGGGGCTTCAATTCGGCCAGTTGGTTCGGCGCACCACACGAGCGCGAATTCCTCGACTACCTGCAGCGCTACGAGCAGAACAACATCTTCATCACCACGCGGCACGATGCGCCAACCCGATTCATGCACTGGATCTCGCTGTTTCGCGCCGACCCGGATGCCCATTGCCGGCCGGAGGAGGAGCGGCTGCTCGACCTCTTGGCACCGCACCTGATGCAGGCGCTGGCCATGAACCGGGTGATCCACCTGCAGCGCCTGTCGGCCAGCGCGCCAAGCATGGGCGCCGCCATCGCCGATCTGCGCGGCGTGGTCTACCACCGCGACACGCTGTTCGACGCACTGCTGCAGCGCGAATGGGAAGGCTGGCGCGGCGGCCCGTTGCCAACACGGGTGATACAGGCCTTTCACAGCGGGCGCGGGCGTTTTCTTGGCAGCCACATCGTGATCACCCACCGCGCCGAGCACGGCCTGCTGTTCCTCAGCTGTCGCACACGTTGCCGGGTGGATGAACTGACCGCACGCGAGCACACCATCGCGCAGCTGGTAGCCAAAGGCAGCTCATACAAGGAGATCGCCAAGATGCTGGATCGCTCGCCGGCAACAGTGCGCAACCACATCCAGGCGATCTACGCCAAGCTCGGCGTCGGCAGCATCGCCGGGCTGATCGAGGAACTGCACCGCGCCGGCTGAGCCGGCCTCCACCCCTCAGCGCCGCGGCAGCGAGAGTGTTGCCGCTAGGCCGCCCCCCGCCCGATTGGCGAGCTGGATGTCGCCGCCGTGCGCGCGGGCAATGCTGCGGGCAATCGCCAGCCCGAGCCCGGTGCCACCGGTCTCCCGGCTGCGCGAGCCCTCGACGCGATAGAACGGTTCGAACACCTGCTCGAACAGCGCCTCGGGAATGCCTGGCCCTTGGTCGCGCAAGGTGATGACCAGCCGATCCGGCTGGTCGGATACATCGATGTCGACCCGGCCACCACCATACTTCAGGCCGTTCTGCAGCAGATTGTCGAGGCAGCGCTTCAGTGCCAAGGGCTGCGCCGGATAGGGCTGGCGCGCCAGGCTGTGCAGCGTGACGGTGCCACCACCCGCGACCGCATCGTCCGCCAGCGCGGCCAGCAGCGCATTGATGTCGACCGGCACGCTGGCCTCGCGCCACGATTCGCCGCGCAGGAAATCGAGTGCCGCGTTCAGCAGCGCATCCATCTCGTCGAGATCGCGGTGGATCTTGCCGCGCAACACCTCGCCCTCCACGCTCTCGGCGCGCAGGCGCAGCCGGGTCAGCGGGGTTTTCAGGTCATGCGAGACCGCTGCGAGGATGCGGGTCTGCTCCTCCATCACCCGCTGCAATCGCGCCTGCATGCGGTTGAAGGCATGGGCGGCGCGGCGCACCTCGATGGGACCGATTTCGGCCAGCGGCGGCGTCTGCAGGTTGTTGCCAATACGCTCCGCTGCATCCGACAGCGCCGTCAGCGGCCGGGAAAACCAGCGCACCACCAGCAGCGACAACCCCAGCAGGATGGCACCACGTATCAACAGGTCGACCACGATGGGCCAGGGCAGACCCAGCCAGTGCGGCGGACCTGGCGGCTCGTCAGCGGTACCACCAGGCGCTGGCGGCGGTGGCCCGAATCCGGGGCTGCGTGGCACGGCGAACGTTACCACTGCCCGGGTGGGCAATTGCAGCGTCACCCGCGTTTCCCGTGGCTGATGGTCGGCGGCGATGTGGCTGCGCGCCACCCACAGCGCAAAGCGCGAGCCCGCCGGCGCCGCAGCCAGCAGCGCGGCATGCAACCGCGCATCGTTCGGCACAGTGGTGGCAGACGACAAGACCGCCAGCTTGCGCGCAGCCAGCAGTTCCGGATCGAGCTTGCTCAGATCCTGCTGCTGCAACAGCGCCAGCACGTCGAGGCTGCGCTCGACCACCCTGCGGTCGACCATATGGCCTTCATCGCGCTCGCGCAGCTGGCCGAAGATGGACAGGCCGACCAGCTGCATCACGATGAAGCCGACGAACATCACCAGCGCCACCCGCGCGAACAGCGAGCGCGGCAAAAGGCGCTCGATCAGCGTTCGAGCTGCACGTTGCTGCATAGCATGTAACCCTCGTTGCGCACGGTGCGGATCAGGCCGGGGCCGCGCGCATCGTCGGCCAGGCGTTGGCGCAGCCGGCTGATCAGCATGTCCACGCTGCGATCGAACGGCGCGGCCTCTCGCCCGCGGGTCAGATCGAGCAGCTGATCGCGGCTGAGCACCTGGTTGGCGTGATCGAGCAGTACCCGCAGCAGCCGGTACTCGGCCAGGCTCAGCGCAATGGCAATGCCGGCTGGCGAGATCAGCTGCCGTCCCGCGTGCTGCAGCTGCCAGCCCGAGAAATGGCTGATGCGCGGTTCCGCCGTCGGCGCGGCTTGCCGCGCGCGGCGCAGGATGACCCGGATCCGCGCCAGCAGCTCGCGCGGGCTGAATGGCTTGGTCACATAATCGTCGGCCCCCAGCTCCAGCCCGACCACGCGGTCGGTCTCGCTGCCAAGCGCAGTGAGCAGCAGCACCGGCAACTCCCCCTCGGCGCGTAGCTGGCGACACAGCGCCAGGCCATCTTCGCCCGGCAGCATCACATCGAGCACCACCAGCCGGATCGGTGCCGCCGCCAGCACGCGGCGCATCTCGGTGCCATTGGCCGCCACGCTCACGGCGTAGCCATTGGCTGCCAGGTAGTCGCCCAGCAATGCGCGGATTTCGCTGTCGTCGTCAACGACCAGCAGATGTTCCTTGTCCATCGGGCCATGGTAACGCCGCGCCCCACGGCGGAACACGTGGCTGTGTAACTCGCTTGTAAATGGCGGCAGGGCTCGATGACCAAATCGTGACAAACCGGCCAGCCTGGCAAACGCAGCCCTGCGCACCGCGTGCTGCAATGAGCACCGTAGCGCCTCGTGCGCCCACTCGCCTGTCGGCCCGACGCCATGGACAGGCCCAGCCCGGAGCAGATCATCATGATCAGTGGCATCTCATCGAGCAGCAGCTGGAGTACCGCTGCATACAGCGGCATGACCCGACCTTCGCCGCAGGATCGCTTCAAGGCGCTGGATGCCGACGCGGATGGCGGCCTCACGCTGGACGAATTCTCGGTCGGCAAGCCGGACGACGTGTCCACCGAGCAGAGGGCGGCGCTGTTCGAGCAGCTCGACGCCAACGGCGACGGCGTGATCGACAGCGATGAAAACGACGCAGCCATCAAGCAGATGGAAAGCCAGTTCCAGCAGGCCGCGCTGCAGTTCCGCAGCCAGCCGCCCAGCCTGTCCGAAATGCTGTCGGGGCTCGACGAGGATGACGATGGTGCCATCAGCTTGAGCGAATTCCAGGCCGGTGGCCCCAAGGATGCGGACAGCACCCAGTCCGAAGCTTTTTTCAATGCCCTCGATGCCGATGGCGACGGCGTACTGAGTAGCGACGAAGTCGCCCAGGCCGACGAGCAGGCCCCCGCGCCACCAACCCAGCAAGCCGATGCCGAGGCGCTGATCCAGAAACTGATCGCCCAGCTTGGTACCCGCTACGGCAGCAGCGACGACAGCACCAGCAGCTTGCTCGACACACTGTTCGCCTGATTCAGGCCCGTGTGCATCCACCCTCGTTGGCCGCCCACTTGGGCGGCTTTTTTGCGCCGCAGTGGTGCCCAACCGCTCGTCGGCAGATCACGACAACAAAACCTGAGCAATTTCAGTCAGTTGCCAGAAAGTCGGCACAACCTGTCGCCATGCGGCGACAAATTGAAGTCCGCGGCTGGCACCGCTCGCGCGCCAAAAGCGCGGTTTTGGCATCAAGCCATTGATTAATGGTCACTTTCAATAAGCTGGCACGGAAGTTGTTAATACCCTTGCCGTGGCCCGGTTCGGTGCCACGCACATCTGCAAACACGGAGCTTTACACAATGCAAATCCGCAACCTGATCGCCAAATTCGCCGCTGTTGCCGCCCTCTCCGCCTTCACCATCGGCGCCGCCCACGCCGCTGATGCTCCGAAGGCCGATGAAGCCAGCACGCCGAAGGCTGAGCAACAGAAGGCCGAGTAATCCGGCCTAGCCTGCAGTGTCCGGCGCGCCCACCCTGTCTCGCCCAGACACTGCAAGCGCACGAGCCCGCAATAACCCGGCACCGTACCCCGCCCCCTGATTGCGGTGCCGGGTGGGCTCTTCGCTGAAAACCCGCGCCTTGCGCGGGTTTTGTTTTGCTGCGACTTGCCCGCCGTCTCAGGCCACTGCCCGTTCGCCCCGGCGGTAGCGCCGCGCCACTCGCCACAGCGGCTCAGGCCAGATGCGGCTGCCCTGCCCCGCCGCGCCAAACGCTTCAAATCGCCCCACGCAGACGGCCCGCATCGCGGCGATGCCGTCCTTCAGGTACTGCCGTGGATCGAAATCGGCCGGCTGTTCGGCGAAATGGCGGCGGATCGCCCCGGTCATGGCCAGCCGCAGATCGGTATCGATATTGATCTTGCGTACGCCATAGCGGATCGCCCGCTGGATATCCTCTACCGGTACGCCCCAGGTCGGCTTGAGATCGCCACCAAAGCGCCGCACTTCGTCGAGCAGACCTTGCGGCACGCTGGAACTGCCGTGCAGCACCAGGTGGGTATGCGGAATGGCCTCGTGGATCTCGCGGACCCGGTCGATCGCCAGCACTTCGCCACTGGGTGGGCGGGTGAACTTGTAGGCGCCGTGGCTGGTGCCGATGGCAATGGCCAGCGCGTCGACACCAGTGGCCTCGACGAAACGCCGCGCTTCGTCGGGATCGGTGAGCAATTCATCGCGGCTCAATCCCCGATCAGCGCCGACGCCGTCTTCCGCTTCGCCATGACCGGTTTCCAGGCTACCGAGGCAACCGAGTTCCCCCTCGACCGACACACCACGCTCATGCGCCAGCTGAACCACCTCGCGGGTAACGGCCACGTTGTAGTCGATATCTGCCGGCGTCTTGCCATCGCTTTTCAGCGAGCCATCCATCATCACGCTGGTGAAGCCGAGCTCGATGGCGCTGGCGCAGACCGCGGGGCTGGTGCCGTGGTCCTGATGCATCACGATGGCCAGCTGTGGATAGCTTTCCACCGCGGCCTGGATCAAATGCTTGATGAACGCTTCACCGGCGTACTTTCGCGCACCGGCGCTGGCCTGCAGGATGACCGGGCTGTCGGTGACATCGGCCGCCTGCAGGATGGCGTGGACCTGTTCGAGGTTGTTGACGTTGAATGCCGGCACGCCATAGCCGTTTTCGGCGGCGTGATCGAGCACCTGGCGCAGACTGACGAGGGGCATGGCAGGACTCCTTCATGTTGCATCGCAACACCAATGTAGTCCCACCGAAATCCACTACGAATCGGGGCTTTCAGCGTTGGGGAAAGTACTGAAACCAGTTTGCGTTGCGCTGCAAAACCAGTTGCCCCGTCACTGTTTGGCGATTGGCTTTGCCAGGCTGGCCTTCGCACCGCCGAGCCCGTCTGCCTGGAAGGCCACGGTCACCGGGAACTGCTTGCCACAGGCGCCGAAGGTCCACACCTCGCGCCAATGACCGGCCAGCAGCGTGTAGTTCACTGGCTTGTCCGCTTGCAGCACCAGGTAATCGGCGCCTTCCACCGGGCCGTCGAGCCGGGTGGCGACGATCTTGGCGTTCTCGTCCGGGCAATCGGCGGCAAGCTGCTGGCGCTGTATCTCGGCCTCGATATCCGGGTGCTGCAGCGCCTCGCGCCGCTGGCGCAGCGAGGCGACGCTTTCGCCCAGCCTCACCGCGGCCGCCCATTCGGGCTTGCTGCCTTGCTCGAACCAGGCGGCACGCTCGGCGCTGGGTACACCCGACACCAAATTGCCCAGCTCGGTGACGACGATATGCACCGCACGGTCGAGCCCCTGCTGCGCCGCCTTGTAGTTCCATTCGGCCGCTTCACGCTCCAGCGGGCGATCCTTGGCGGGCTTGGCCGCCTGGGCCGCCAGCTTGGCGCGGTCGAGCTGGCTGTCCTGGTCCTTCAATTGCTCGGCCGACAGGCCCATCAATGCGCCGGCAAGCAGGAACTGCGCCTCGGCCACGCCGCGCTCGGCCACCGGCCGCAGCACCTGCTCGGCCGCGCGCGGATTGCGATCGGTACCGAGGCCCTGCAGGTAAAGCTGCGCCATCACCATGCGGGTGTATTCGGTGGCGCTGCCGTCGGCGAGGTCGGCCTTGGCGGTGGCGAAGGCCAGCGTGTAGTCGCGCTTGGCCACGGCAGCTTCGATCAGCGATTCGCTGGCCATCGCGCCGCTGGCGCAAGCGAGCAACGCGGCGGTGATCGTGATTCGTTTCATAGGCTCCATCCTGTTGTTTGGTAGTGCCACGTTCATGCGCGGCTTGTGCCGCGA